>JBKPDL010000153.1:0-24301 GCA_046727855.1 Acidobacteriota bacterium | reverse complement strand
GTTGTAGAACGCGCGACCGTTCGTACGCGCCGAGTTGCCTCAGTGCGGATGCGCGGGCCCGCCAGTCCTCGAAATCGGCGGGGGACACGGACAGAAACGGAATTCGTCGCTCGTCGTTACGGGACCACTCGCGTACGAGCTCGCTGGCGTTCGGATACGGCAGCGGCCGGAGCAGCACATTGTCGACAACGCTGAAGACCGCCGTCGTGCCCGCGATACCAAGAGCGAGAACCACAGACGCGGGCACGGAGTACGCCGGCGTCGCCCAGAGCGTACGGACGCCCAGGCGTGTTTCGCGGAGCGCCGCGTCGACCCATGTGGTGCGAACGTCGCGAACGGCATCCCGCGTCTGGACGACGCCGCCGAGACTCAGCGCCGCGAGGCGGCGCGCCTCGTCGGGCGGCACGCCGCGTTCCACATGCATCTGCATCTCCCTTTCGAGATGGAACGCGAGCTCCTCGTCAAGCTCCGCATCGATCGCGCGGCGCCGGAGGATTCCGCGAACGAAGGCGAACACTCGAGCCAGCATGCAGCTCTCCTCTGCAGTGGCGCCGCCCGCCGCGAGGCTCATCCCGACTGGAGCACGCGCTTCATCGACAACGCGAACTGCTCCCAACTCGCGGTCTCCGTCTGAAGGCGTCGTCGTCCAGCAGTCGTGAGGGTATAGACGCGGGCGCGCCGATTGTTCTCAGATGGCGTCATCTCCGACGTCACGTCACCGCGCAACTCGAGGCGGTGCAGCGCCGGGTACAGCGAGCCCTGGCTCGCATTCAGTCCGTCGCGCGAGATCTGACGGATACGCGTGGCGATGCCCCAGCCGTGGTTCGGTCCGAGCGCGAGGATCTTGAGAATAAGCAGATCGAGCGTGCCTTGCAGCAGGTCGGTCTTAGCCACGGCATCTCCTCTCAAGCTTCGAGAGGTAGGATTCTGGCTGATCGACCTCTCGAAGGTCAAGGGGAGTCCGCTTCGTGCGGCTCAAGATCGCGCCGTACGGCAGGACGTCGGCGTTCGACAGGCGCGAAACTGACTGAGCCAGGCAAAGGTGCGCTCCACGACCCACCGCGCGTCGATGCGGGCCCGATCCCGCATGGCAGGTGTCCCGCGAGGGGCAGCTTCGCTACCTCGCGGCCAGCCTACCTTCTGGTGATTTTCCGCCTTCGGCAGTTAGCTGTCCAAGATTTGCATACACTCGGTGAAGCCACCGCGGCGATGCCGGAGGCCGACCTCCGTGCTGTGATGAGGTGTCTCGACCCCGCGATGGCTCCGCCGGCTACGACGCGCTGAAGAACGCCTGGGCGCTGCGCAAACTGCCACGTCGCACGATACCCCCGGCGGCGATTCGCCCAATCCGTTCGACGCGGAGTCGGAGACCGCGGCGTTCGCCCTGATCGAGCACAAAGGAGCACACGAACATGAAGCCAAAGAACACGATCTGCCTCTGGTTCGACAAGGACGCGCATGAGGCGGCGCGCTTCTACGCCGCCACCTTTCCGGATAGTGCGGTCACCGCTGTCCACAAGGCGCCCGGTGACTACCCGGGCGGCAAGGAGGGCGATGTGCTGACCGTGGAGTTCACCGTTCTGGGCATTCCCTGTCTCGGCCTCAACGGCGGACCGGAGTTTAAGCACAGCGAGGCCTTTTCCTTCCAGGTCGCGACGGACAATCAGGAAGAGACGGACCGCTACTGGAACGCGATCGTCGGCAATGGCGGCAAGGAAAGTCAGTGCGGTTGGTGCAAGGACCGCTGGGGCCTATCCTGGCAGATCACCCCGCGCGCGCTAACCGAGGCTCTTGCGGCTGGTGGCGATGAGGCAAAGCGTGCCTTCGGGGCGATGATGCCGATGAAGAAGATCGACATCGCCACCATCGAGGCAGCGCGGCGGGGCTGACGTGGACACGACGGGTTGCGCCATCTGAGCGGCCCTGGAATCCCACCAGGGCACCCCCAGGTTGTAGATGCAGTGCAAGGGTTCGGTTGGCGCCTTGCGACGATGGAGCGTGAGCGCCGGAATGGCGGTCGTGTGGTCGCCGTCGGTTTGGGCAAAGCGCTCGATGGCGCGAGCCAGGGCGGTCATTGCCGTGGCGTCCGTAGCATATGGTCCCGCTTGCTGGGCATGAGCAATCTCCAACACCTGCCTGTGTCAGACGACTCTAGCATCAGCCGGCGCAGTGCATTTCTCATTTCCACAGCGAAACATCATTTTAGGCAATCAACTCGGTGGATCTGGCAAACGACGTTGGGGGTGATCCATCTACAGTGGAAGCACCATGAAGCACATCTCGATCGGCGGACTTGACGTCTCTCGCATCGGACTCGGCGCCATGTCGATGTCGGGCTACTACGACATCGGAACCGGCAGCGACGCGGAGTCGATTCGCACCATCCACCGGGCCCTGGACCTCGGCGTTACCCACCTCGACACCGCCGAGATCTACGGTCCCTTCACCAACGAGGAACTCGTCGGCCGGGCCATCAAGGACCGCCGCGACCGGGTGGTGTTGGCCACGAAGTTCGGCTTCGTCTCCCACTCCGGCGGCGGCCCGGGCGTCCTCGATAGCAGCCCGGCGAACATCCGCGCGGCAGTCGAGGGTTCCCTTCAGCGGCTCGGCACCGACCACATCGATCTGTACTACCAGCACCGGGTCGACCCGAACACGCCAATCGAGGACACCGTCGGTGCCTTGGCCGCGATCGTCGCCGAGGGCAAGGTGCGCTACATCGGGTTGTCCGAGGCTGGTCCCGCAACGATCCGCCGCGCGCACGCTGTGCACCCGATCGCTGCGTTGCAGACCGAGTACTCCCTGTGGACGCGTGACCCGGAGATCGAACTGCTGCCGCTGCTACGCGAGCTGGGCATCGGATTCGTTCCCTACTAGCCGCTTGGCCACGGGTTCCTCACCGGCGACATCCGCTCGCCCGAGCAGCTCACCGACGACGACTGGCGCAAGACCAACCCGCGCTTCACCGGCGAGAACTTCCAGCGCAATCTGCGCATCGTCGACGAGGTGCGAGCCGTCGCATCCGAGGCGGGAGCCACCCCGGCACAGATCGCTCTGGCCTGGCTGCTCGCGCAGGGCGACGACATCGCCCCGATTCCCGGCACTAAGCGGGTCGCCCGCGTCGAGGAGAACACGGCCGCCGATCACATCGAGCTGAGCGCCGAGCAGATCGAGCGGCTGAACAACCTCACGCCAGCCGCCGGCGAGCGCCACGACGAAGGGAATATGGCCGTCATCGACCGCTGAGCACGGAGCACCAGCCATGCGCATCGGCATTCTCGGTTCGGGATTGATGGGCGGCAAGCTCGGGACGATCTTCGCCCGGGCAGGACACGAAGTGGTCTTCAGCTATTCACACAGCGAACGAAAGCTGAAGCGACTCGCTCGAGAGGCAGGGGGACACGCCCGGGCTGGGACCCCGCGTGAGGCCACTCTGGATGCGGACGCGCTGTTGTTCGCGGTGCACTGGTCCCGTGTCGCCGACGTGCTAAAGCAAGCTGGCGACCTCTCCGGCAAAGTGGTCATCTCCTGCTCGCTACCGATGAACGCCAGCGATACCGCCCTCGCCGTCGCCCACACATCGTCTGGCGCCGAGGTGCTCGCGAGGAAGATTCGCAAGGCTGACGTCATCTCCGCATTCAGCACCGTCCCGAGTGAGGTGTTGTTCGAAGTGTTCGACGCGAAGCGACGGATTCGTCGCCGGCCGAGCCTCATGTACTGTGGCGACGACCAGGACGCGAAAGAGGTCGCGGCGACGTTGATTCGTGATGTCGGGTTTGAACCAGTGGACACGGGCCCGCTGCGAATCGCGAGATATCTGGAGCCGTTCGCCCTGGCGATGGCACAACTCGCGTACGAGGGCGACGAAGGCCCTGAGATCGCGTACCGCATTGAGCGGTTCGGGAAGTAGAGTGAGCCCTGCGCCGGTCGTCACGCGATCTGCGTACCGATGTTTAGTTCGATAGTGAAATCACCCTGTGTTGGAAACTATTGAAAACACAGGGGAAATTCTGTGGCTGGGAGGCAGGGATTCGAACCCCGATAACCTGGTCCAGAGCCAGGTGTCCTACCGTTGAACGACCTCCCAATATGCGCCGCGAAGGACAGGAAGGAAACCTCGATTATATCGGAAGCGCGTGCGGCGCCCACAACGACCGGCGCCACGCGTCTGGCTCGCGGCCGCGAGTGAACTAGGAGCCTTGACGGCCCGGAATTTCGACGAATGAGTCAACTTTTCTCCGTCAAGGCGACGCCCCGCGGAGGCGGGGCAAGACAACATAGAGACTAACGAGGCCTAGTCTCAGACCGACCGACAAGTCGGCATACATCCCAACATGCTCGACGGTCTGAGGCAGGGCCTCGTTAGCTATACTGTGCGAATTCTGGGGCTCAGTGGTCCCGCGGAGGTTGTATGACCCGCTTTGTTCCCGCAGCGCTCGTGCTGACTGCGATTCTCGCGATGCCTGTTTCGATGAACAGCGCACCGCCGCCCGCCGCCGCCACGTCAATGGCCGATGCCGCCAATGCGTTCCTGAAGGATCTGAATGCCGAGCAGCGCTCGAAGGCGAGTTTCGCCTTCGATGACGACTCGCGGTTCGAGTTTCGCTACACGCCGCGGCCAGGACTTCGCAAGGGGCTGCCGATCAAGGAGATGACGGAGCTGCAGCGCGCCCGCGCGCATGGACTGCTCAAGACCGGCGTGAGCATGCGCGGCTACACGACCGCGACGACGATCATGGACCTCGAAAACGTGCTCAGGGCGATCGAGCCGCAGCGCACGGGACCCAACGCAATCGTGCGCGATCCCGAGCTCTACTACGTGTCGATCTTCGGTACGCCCGGGAAGAGCCCTTGGGGCTGGAAGTTCGAAGGCCATCACATCTCCCTCAACTTCACGATCGTTGGCAATGCGCCGGTCGTCATCGCGCCGAACTTCTTCGGCTCGAATCCGGCGGTTGTGCGCGACGGACCAAAGAAGGGCACGCGTGCGCTCCGCGATGAAGAGGATTCGGCGCGGGCGCTGCTCAGCGCGTTCGACGAGGCGCAGCGCGCAAAGGCGATTTACGAAACGAAAGCACCTGGGGAGAACCTCACAGGTGAGAGCCGCGAGGCGAAACCGCTGCCTGTCGCAGGTCTTACCGCCGCGGAAATGAAACCCGAACAGCGACGGCTGCTGGAGAAAGTGATCGACGTCTATCTAGGGCGCGTCGCCCCCGAGGTTGCCAAGGCGCGCCTCGAAGCGTTGCAGAAGGCGGGGATGGACAAGATCGCGTTCGCGTGGGCAGGCGTCACCGAAGTTGGAGGCCCGCACTACTATCGTGTGCAGGGGCCGACGTTCTTGATCGAGTACGACAACACCCAAAACGACGCGAATCACATTCACGCGGTGTGGCGCGACTTCAACGGCGACTTCGGTCGCGATTTACTGCGGGAGCATCTGAAAACAGCGCATTAACGGAGTCGCGAGGTTGCTGTAAGGCCACACGCCCGTGTCATGGCGGTCGGCGCCGCGATTGGCTCGGCGTGTTTACGCTCCGCAGCGGTATGCGTTGGCTGCGCGTAACGCTCAAGCTGGCCACGGGCACTGAACGTTTGTAAGATGCTGCGCGCGTATTGTTAGGCGGGTGCGGCTCGACACGACAAACCGTCGGAGTCGTGCCGTGCACGCGAAGCTGACAAAGCGCCCGATGAACGTCGATGCCCGGCAGCGAGCGTGTGCGGAAGGTACTCCTAGCGAGCTGGCTGCAGGGAACGACTGCGACGTCCGTTCAACGGAGCGCTTTGGTCGGCACGACTCCGTCGGTTTCGTCGGGGCGAGTCGCACCAGCCGAGCGCGTGCGCTCAATGGGAATCTCACTATGAAAATCGGGTTCAGTGTCGGTGCGGTCGTCGTTGCGATCGTTGCCGGACTGCACGCACAGACGCCAACAACGCACAAGTTTGTTCCGGAGCGCTTCTACAACACGTTCTCCGGCGTCCATCCGCCCGCACTGCGCATCAAAGCCGGCGAGCGTGTGGTGACGAAAACCATCGACGCCGGAGGCACCGACTGGAATGGCAAGCAGGTGGCGCAAGGTCCCAATCCGCAAACCGGTCCCTTCTACGTTGAAGGCGCGGAGCCAGGCGACATGCTCGTGGTCACGATCAACAAGATCGAGACCAACCGTGCGACGGCCTATTCGAGCAGTCTGCTCGCGCCATATGCGGTCGACCCTGCCTCGATTGCCGCGCGCGTCGATCGCGAGCCACGACGTGCAAACTGGATCATCGACAAGGCGAAGGGCATCGCCCGGCTCGATGCCACCGACATCACACCACCGATCGAATTGCCGCTCCGCCCCATGCTTGGCTGCGTGGGCGTGGCGCCCGCGCGTAAGGAGGCAATTGCTACGAGCACGCCGGGCGCCTTCGGCGGCAACATGGACTATGCCGGCCTGAACGCCGGCGTCAAAGTCATGCTTCCGGTCAGCGAGCCGGGCGCGCTGCTTTTTATCGGTGATGGACACGCGCGCCAGGGCGAAGGCGAGGTTGTCGGCACCGGCCTGGAAACGTCCATGGACGTCGATTTCACGGTTGATGTGATCAAGAAGAAGGCGATCGGCTGGCCTCGGCTCGAGAACGACACTTACATCATGGTGCTGGGCAGCGCGCGGCCGCTGCTGCAGGCGCTGCAGCACGCCACCACCGAGATGCACCGCTGGCTTGTGACCGACTACAAGTACTCGGAGCGCGGCGCGTCGCTTCTCATGGGACAGGCGCTCGAGTACGAAGTGGCCAATGTGGTTGATCCGAATTTCACCGTCGTTGCCAAAATTCGCAAGGCGTTAATCAGCCGATGAGCCGTCGCCCCGGGCTGAAGCCCGGTTGACGACCCAAGAGAAAAGATATGCGGTTCACATTGGCAATAGCAATGTTGGCGTTCAGCACGACCAGCGGATTTGCCCAGGCGGTGGGTGGAGCGGAGGGCGCAAAGCCGGTGCAGGGCGACCCCGGAATCTCATCGATGGTCGTCACTGAGCAGCCGCAATATCGCGTGTTGCGCGACTACGCCGAACCGGGCGCAACCCGGCGCATGCACTCGCACAACGACGCGACCTGGCATGTGTTCACACTCGTCACCGGCCAACTGCGATTGACGATCGAAGGCGAGCCGCCGGTGGACGTCGCGCAGGGTCAGGTGGTGACGCTCAAGGGCGGCGCTCGTCACTCATTCACCAATACCGGAACGGTGACCGCCACAATCGTCGAAGTGTTTGGCAGGGCCGCGCCACCCGCCGTTGCACTCGATTCGACTGGTGGGCCCAAAGAATTGTCGGCGCTTGACGCCCTGGTCGGGCGTTGGGAAGGAACATCGCAAGGGCGTCCGGGGAAAGGCACCGTCCGGCGTGAATACACGCGAGCACTGCAATCGCGAGCGCTGCAGTCAAAGAACGAAAGCGTCTATCCGCCGCAGGAAGCCAATCCAAAAGGAGAGCGCCACGAGGACTTTGGCGTCTTTACGTTCGACAAGGCCGCGAAACAGATCGTGTTCCGGCAATTTCACGTCGAGGGCTTCGTGAACGAGTACGTGATGGAGCCGCCGGCTGCTGGCAAACTGGTGTTCACGACGCGCGCGATTGAGAATATTCCGCCGGGATTTCGCGCGCGAGAAACCTACCTCCTTCACAGCGCCGACGAGTTCGAAGAAGTGTTCGAGTTGGCGGAACCCGGAAAGGACTTCAGCATGTACTCGCGCGCGCGTTTCAAGCGCGTGCGCTGATTACCGCGAGCGCTCCACCGGCAGATCGCACATCGGCCGCAGACGAACGCCCAGCGCGTTGCCGGCAAACCCGGCGACGAGCCACAACCAGCCATGTGCGCTGCCCGACGCGATACCGCTGAAATACGCGCCGATGTTGCAGCCGTACGCAAGGCGTGCACCGTAGCCGAGCATCAACCCTCCGATGATTGCCGCAACCAGCGAACGGGTTGACGTGCGCCAGCCCGGTGCGAACTTGTTAGCGAGCATTGCCGCGAACAGCGCACCGAGGATGATGCCGATGTCCATCACCGTGGTCACGTCGCTCAACACGTTTGCGTCGAGTGCCGCGCGCTGCGCCGGCGTGGACCAGTAGGGCCAACTCGCAACTGGGATGCCGAAAGCGGCTGCCGCTTTCGCGCCCCACAACGCAAAGGCAGACGTCACGCCCCATGGCCGCCCGGCGATCATCAGCGTGGCGATATTCACTGCGGCAAGGCCCACCGCTCCAGCAGCGAGCGGCCACGGACCGCGCAACCACGGGCGATCGCTCGCGCTCTTGATCGCCGTCAGCGACTCCACGCGCCCGTGACGCCAGCGCTCGACAACAATGGTGGCAGCGGCGACTGCCGCAAACAGGGCAAGGCTGATGGCGAGGCCTGCGATCGGGCCGAAACGTGTCAGCAGCGAAGAGGGTGCGAACGCCGGCATCGTTTGCCACCACGGCGCATGCGCGGTGCCGATCAATGATCCGAGAATGAAGGCGAGCAACGTCACTACCATTCGCGTGTTGCCGCCGCCTACGGTGTAGAGTGTGCCGGACGCGCATCCGCCTCCGAGTTGCATACCGACGCCGAAGATGAACGCGCCCACGAGCACGGGAATGCCGGCTGGTGAAACCGAGCCGCGCATCGGCTGCCCGAACAACTCGCCTGCGCTCAACAGCGGAAAGAACACGGCACAGGTCGCCGCGAGCATCAGCATCTGCGCGCGAAGACCGGCGCCGCGGCCATCAGAGATGAAGACACGCCATGACGATGTGAAGCCGAAGGCCGCGTGGTACAACACCACGCCCGCCGCGACGCCGACGAAGAAGAGCGCCGCTTGTTTCGGACCGATCGTTCCCGCAAGGTAGGCGGCAAAGAGCACAATTGCGGCGAGCGCAATGGCCGTCGGCGCCGGCGCCGATCGCCGCGCGTCAACGGCAACGGGCGGAAGCGTCTCGGTGATCGACGTCATAACTGCATCCTCGGACGCTTAGCACCCCTGCAGGGGCACTCAAGGCACCTCGGGCACATCAGGCACTCCATGCAGCCCAGGACTCTAGGCACCCTCGGCGGCAATCATAAGCCCGGCCGCCTTTTCCGCAATGAAGAAACATGCCGCCTGCGTCTGGCTGTTCAGGACGATCGGCATGACGGATCCGTCGGCGATGCGCAGTCCTTCGATCCCTCGCACGCGCAGCTCGGGATCGACGACCGCGTCGGCTCCCCTTGCCATGCGGCACGTGCCAACCGGATGAAAAATCGTGTCGGCCGTTCGCCTGATCCACTCGCGCACGGCGTCGGTCGAGACGATTGTGTCAAGGGGATCGACCGCGTCGCCCCGCAGTCCACGATACGGGTGAGCTGCCGCGATCTCGCGCGCAATGCGTACGCCATCCGCGAGCGCGGCCAGATCCTCGGGCTCGGCGAAGTAGTTGGCGCGAATGAGCGGCGCTGTTGTCGGGTCTGCTGAGCGCAGGTGGATCGAGCCACGGCTTCGCGGTTGCGCCAGGGCCACCGTGAGGGTGATGAAGTCGTCCGGCGCATCGAGCCCGCGGCCGACGTAGAACTGAAGATCGGGAAGGTTGGGCATCGGCGGTGGCGACGCGATCGCGCTCGACACCCACAATCCCGCCGAGGTGGTCGAAGGCGCCAGCGGTTTCGAGCTCTTCCAGCGCATCGACACTCGCGGATGGTCGTGAAGGTTTTCACCAACACTGCGCGACTCGGCAACCACGGAAATTCCCGCTCGCTGCAACGCGTCGGCCGGTCCAACGCCCGACAACATCAGGATGTGCGGCGACCCAATCACCCCGGCGGCCAGCACAATCTCGTTCGCGGCGCGGATCTGCTCCGGCTGTCGATCGGCAATGACTTCGACGCCCACGGCGCGCTGGCGCGAAAAGAGCACGCGCCGGACGATCGCGTTCGGCAACACGGTGAGATTGCGGCGCGGGAGAATCGGCGTCAGAAATGCATCCGCGGCTGAGTACCGGCGTCCGTCGCGGATGGTTTTCCGGTAGAACTCCGGCGCATAACCACGCTCGCGCGCGGCTTCCATGAAGGCAAGATGGCCGGCGTGCGGATCCCTGGTCTCTGAAATCGTGAGATCGCGTTCAACACGTGTGAAATGCGGCTCGAGAACGGCGTAGCGCCACGACGGTCCCGCTGCGCGCGCCCACGCGTCGTAGCAGCGCGCATCGCCACGCACGTAAGCCATGGCGTTGATCGCGCTCGAGCCGCCGAACGCTTTTCCGCGCGGCCATCTGATCGAGCGTCCACCGAGTCCCGCATCGGGCTCGATTGCGTAATTCCAGTCCCATCGCGACCCCAACAGCGACACCCAACGGCCGGGCGTCGCGATGGCCGGCTCTCCGGCAGACGGCCCGCCGGCTTCGACGAGAAGAACCGAAGTCGATGGATTCGCGCTCAACCGGTTGGCTAGAACGCAGCCTGCGGATCCGGCGCCAACGATGATGAAATCGAACTCGCGCGCGGATTGGGCGGAGGCGCGGCCGCGCGCCGCCAGCGCGGCCAGGCCCGTCAGAGACCGAAGGAATCTACGCCGGTGCATTGAGCCGCTCAGATCTGCCGCAGATACTCTATCAATCGGTCCAGGCGCGCGAGCACACGCTCTCGACCCAATAACACCACCATCTCGAACAATCCCGGGCTTACCATCCGTCCTGTCATCGCGATCCGCGTCGCGTGAATCAACGCGCCCGCTTTGACATGGCGCTCGTCGGCAAGCTGACGAAGCGATTGTTCCAGCGTTGCCTCATCGAACGCCGAGCGAGAAAACGCGTCGCGCAGCGCCGCCACGTGCCCCTGTAGCTCGGCCGTCATCAGGTATTTCTTCACCGCGTCTTCGTCGTACTGTGCGGGCTCCTCTAGAAATGGCAGCAGGCCGTCGACGTAGTCGGTCAGCCTTTTGGCACGCGGCCTCAGCAAAGCGAGGACACGCACGAACCACTCGCGATCTCCGGCAGCGAACTCATCGCACCACAATCCGCGCGCATTCAGCAGTGGCCGCAAGCGCGCGATCAGCTCGTCATCGGTAAGACGGAGAAGATGCTGATGGTTGAACCAATCGAGCTTCTCGGTATTGAAAACGGCGTTTCCGCCGCTGATGCCTTCGAGCGTGAAGCGATCGATCAGCTCGCGCATCGTCAACAACTCCTCGTCGCCGCCCGGTGACCATCCGAGCAGCGCGAGAAAGTTCACCATCCCCTCACGGATGTATCCCTGCCGCTCGTACTCCATGACCGAGGTGGCGCCGTGCCGCTTGCTGAGGCGCTTTTTGTCGGGGCCCATGATCAGCGGCACATGCGCAAACGCGGGCACCGCTGTGCCGACCGCCTGATAGAGCAGCACCTGCTTGGGCGTGTTGGAGATGTGATCGTCTCCACGCACGACGTGCGTGATCTCCATGTCGATGTCGTCGACGACAACCGACAGGTGGTAGGTAGGATGACCATCCGATCGAAGGATGACGAAGCTCTCGATGTGCTCGTTGTCGAACGCGATCGGGCCGTGGACGAGGTCAGTAAACAATGTCTGCCCCGGTGGCACCTTGAAGCGGATAGCGCCTTCCTCACGAAACGCCAGCTCGCGTGCGAGCAGATCTTCAGCGGCGCGACGATATTTATCGAGACGTTCGGATTGAAAGTATGGGCCGTGCGCGCCACCAACGTCCGGGCCCTCATCCCAGTCGAGGCCGAGCCAGCGCAGTCCGTCGAGGATTCCAGTCACCATCTCGGCCGACGATCGCTCGACATCGGTGTCTTCGATGCGCAGGACGAGCGTGCCGTTGTGCCGTCGCGCGTACAGCCAGTTGAAGAGAGCGGTGCGAGCGCCGCCGACGTGCAGATAGCCCGTCGGCGACGGCGCAAAGCGAAGACGCGGGGTCACGAAGATCAAAGTGTATCGAAACGCCTGGACGCATTTGCAGTGACTCTCCTGACGCGTGAATCTGGAGGCGGGACCCGTGAATCTTGAGACGTGGAGATCTGGAGATTTGGAGCAGATCTGGAGATCTCCAAGTTTCGAGATCTGCACATCTAGAGATCTACTCCAAATCTCCACCTCTCCAAATCTCCACATTCCCATTCACATCCGTCACTCGACGCGAAGTGCGACCACGACGTCGATACGTTCGGCCCGGCGCGCCGGAACGTAGCACGCCACGATGGCGGTGATAACGAGCGTTGCGGCAACGAGCGCGTACGTCAGGGGATCGGTTGCGGCGACGCCAAACAGAAAGTGCGACATCACTCGGGTGACGACAAACGCTACGCAGAGGTCAACCGCAAAACCAATCAGCGGCAGCCGCATGCCGCCCGCAATCACGTTCGTGAGCACATCGCGTGGGCGCGCGCCGATGGCGATGCGCACGCCGATTTCACGCGTCCGTTGTGCGACTGCGAAATGCACCATCCCGTAAATTCCGATTCCAGCCAGCAGCAGCGCCAGCACCGCAAAGCCGGTGAGGAGCCACGTTTCAAGGCTGCGCTGCACAGTGAAGTCCGCAAAATCGAACGCCGCTGGTCTGAGGCTTGGCATGAGCGCGCCGGGAAGCACCGACACAATCGCCGCCCTCACCGAGGCAGCGGCGGTAAGCGAGTTGGAGCGCGTACGAACCACCAGATCGGCGCGGGCCGAACCGGCCGACAGAAATGGACCGTAATACTCGGGAATCACCGGTCGTTCAGGTCCGCCCCGGTGCATGTCGCCGACGACACCGACGATTTCGTAACCGCCTCGGACCCGTTGACATCGGCGGCCGTCAGGCGCTCTCGCGGAAACTCTACGCGCGCCACCAATACTTGTGTCACGTCGAATCCCGGGTCGACAGATCGCACGTGCGCGAGGCTGCGCAACAGCAGACCTGCGGCAACGAACACGACGACCGCGACGGAGCATTCGGCGAGGACGATTACCCCGCGAAACCGCGCCATACGGAATCGGTCCGCGCTGGTCACTCGAATGGCTGGTAGCAGCCCGAATACGACCGCCGAGGCAATCGACGCGCCCACGGCAAACGCGAGCACGCGCATATCGATCGCGGCAGCCTCGTCGAACCGCGGCAAACGTTGGGCGGCAGTGACTCCGAGCAGCCGTACGACGGCCGCGGCGAGCAACACGCCGGCCATCCCTGCGATCGCGGCAAGTGTGAGGCTCTCGATGAACTGCTGCCGGATCAGCCGTAACTGGGTCGCGCAGAGCGCTCGCCGCAGCGCAAACTCCTGTTGCCGCGCCGAACCGCGCGCAAGCAGAAGATTGGCGACGTTGGCGCACGCGACCAGCAGCACCAGGCCAACGGCGCCCATCAGCAACCAGAGAGCGTGCTGCAACTTGACGCCCGTCACATCGTCAAGAAGTGGAACGATATTGACCGCGAAACCCGGGAAGTCGGCGATGTCTGATAGATACGTTTGCGCGAGGCGCTCGCCGATTCGCGCGAGATCGGCACGGGCGTCCGATAAACGCGGTTCATCTTGGATGTCAAGAGGTGTGTATACTCGCGCTTCGGCAGGAGTGACAAACATGATTCGGCACCTGACAGCGGCATGCGTGTTGGTCATCGGGAGTGCCGTGTGCGATCTCGCGGCGCAGACGAAAAATGATTACAGCGACGGCAAGAACTGGTTGTGCCGGCCGGGCCAGGAGGATGCGTGCGCGGCTGACCAGACGAGCACCATCGTTACGAAGGACGGCAAGCTGACGCGCGAACAATGGAAGGCAAACCCAAACGCCCTGATTGATTGCTTCTACGTCTACCCCACGGTGTCGCGTGACCCCGGCGGCAACAGCGACATGGTCGCCGGGCCGGAAGAGACCGGCGTCGTCGCCACGCAACTGGCGCGATTTGGTTCGCAGTGCCGCATTTATGCGCCGCTTTACCGCCAGGCGACGTTGACCGCGCTCCGCGCCGCCACCGCCGGCACACCGATACAGGTCGATCGCGCGCTTGGATACAACGACGTGCTCGACGCGTGGAATCACTACCTGCAGCAGGACAACAACGGCCGTGGGGTTGTGCTGATCGGGCACTCGCAGGGCGCCGGCGTGCTCACCCAATTGATTCGAAACGAAATCGACGGCAAGCCGGCACAATCGAAGATCGTCTCGGCGCTGCTGCTTGGCACCAGCCTGTCGGTGCCGAAAGGCAAGGAGGTGGGCGGCGCGTTCAAGCAGATGCCGTTGTGCCGTTCGACGACGCAGACAGGGTGCATGATCGCGTACGCATCGTTTCGATCGACGATTCCTCCTCCGGCGAACTCACGCTTCGGACGCGTGCAGGGCGAAGGCATGGAGGCGGCGTGCGTCAATCCGGCCGCATTGGAGGGCAGCAAAGGTGAGCTGCACGCGTATCTCTCGGCGGGTGGCCGCAGTATCACGGGTTCGGCGGCGGAGCCGCGCCCCTGGGTGAATCCAGCTAAGCCGATCGACACGCCGTGGGTGAGCGTTCCTGGTCTGCTTACCGCGCAGTGTGTGTCGAACGAGAAAGGCAGCTATCTCGAAGTCACCGTGCACGGTGACCCCGCCGATCCGCGGACAGACGACATTACAGGCGATGTGGTGACCAACGGTGAAGTGAACGCGAGCTGGGGATTGCACCTGATCGACGTTCAAATCGCGATAGGCAATCTGGTTGACATCGTTCGGCGGCAGGCTCAGGCCTACGAAGCGAGTCGCAAAAAGACGCAGTAACGCCTAACATAACTTCTTCCCCACGCGTCGCGGCTTGGCATACCTTCTTACACACGTGTAGGGCGGACCTTCAGGTCCGGTTTCAGGTCCGCTGAACTCATGTCTGTAAACGAAATCGGCAGGTCAAAGTGGGACCTCGACACCCCTGTCCTTTGCGTGGACCTGGATCGCCTCGACGCGAACATCGCGAAGCTGCAGGCCGCCGTCACCAAGAACGGGATCGCCGCACGTCCTCACGCGAAGACGCACAAATGCGCCGCGATCGCGCGTCGTCAGCTTGATGCCGGCGCGATCGGGATCTGCACGGCCAAAATCAGCGAGGCCGAAGCGCTGAGCGATGCTGGCATCGAGCCGATCTGCATGACCACGAGCAACCCGTCGGTCAACAAGATTCGCAGGGCGATGCAGCTGCGCAAGCGATCCGCGGGATTCATTCAAGCGGTCGACGAAGAGCGGAATGCGCGCGACCTCTGCGATGCCGCGAAGCAGGCCGGAGTCGTCGCCGACGTCGTGATCGACGTTGCCGCGGTCACGATGCGTAGCGGCGTTCCACCCGGTGACGCTGCGTTGGCGCTGGCGCAACTCGTCGATAAATTGCCGTGCCTCGAGCTGCGCGGCCTGCTCGCCTACGACGGCGGCGCGCAACACGTGGCCGGCTTTGCCGCCCGCAAAGAGCGCGCGCTGAAAGGGATTGAAGAGGCTGCGCGCACCGCTGCCGCCATGAAGGCGGCGGGCCTCAACACAGGGATCTTCAGCGGCGGCGGCACCGGCACCTATAGCGTTCAGCATCTGACGCCGGGCTTTACGGATGTCCAGGCCGGAAGCTATATTTTCATGGACATGCAGTACCTGGCGATCGGCAGCGAGGACGGATCGCCGGTGTACAACGACTTTGCGACGTCACTGACCGTCGTCACCACGATCCTGAACAACCGCTTCCCCGGCCGCCTGACTACAGACGCAGGCGCGAAGGCGCTCTCGAGCGACACGCCGCACGCGGGCGTGATTGGCGAGCCAGGCATGGACTACAACGCGAGCTCCGACGAATTCGGGGTGATCACGTTCAAAGAGGCGGCCAAACGCTATCAGATCGGCGATCGGCTGGAGCTCGTGGTGCCGCACTGCGATCCCGTGGTCAATCTGTACGACCAGATTTACGCCATCCGCAACGATCGGGTGGAAGCGGTCTGGCCAATCACCGCGCGTGGAAAGTCTCAGTAAGGACGCGGCGTTCGCCCCAACGTCCCATTCGGACCGCCTCATCTCGCTTGACGCGCTGCGCGGCGTCGCCATGGTCATCATGGCGCTGGACCACGTGCGCGATTTCTTTCATATCGGCGCGATGTCCTTCTCGCCCGACGATCTGACGCGGACGACGCCCATTCTTTTTTTTACGCGTTGGGTGACGCACATGTGCGCGCCGACGTTTGTCTTCGGCGCTGGTGTCGGCAGCTTTCTTCGGCTGAAGCGTGACGGATCAAAGGCACGGCTATCGTGGTTTCTGCTCACGCGAGGCGTGTGGCTGATTGCAATCGAGCTCACGGTGATGCGCCTGGCCATGAACTTCAGCTTCGCACCGCAGTATCCGTGGCTGCTGCTGATCCTGTGGGCGATCGGGATCTCGATGGTTGCGCTCGCGCTCCTGATTCATCTTCCGCGCCCGATGCTCGCGCTGTTCAGCATCGCCGTCCTGTTCCTGCACAACGCCTTGGACGGACTCCGCGCCGCACAGTTCGGGTCGTTCGCGCCGCTCTGGCAGATGGCGCATCAGCCGGGCGTGTTTCTCGTTGGCGGCATTCCTGTGGTCGTGGCTTACCCGGTGCTGCCGTGGATCGCCTTGATGGCGGCGGGGTTTTGTGCCGGACCGCTCTTCACGCTGGAGCGCGAGCGCAGACGTCGAGTGTTCCTCGCGGCTGGTCTCGGCCTGATCGCCCTGTTTGTGGCGCTCAGGGCGCTGAACCTCTACAGCGATCCACGGCCATGGAGCACACAGCCGGCGGCGATCTTCACGGTGCTGTCGTTTCTCAATGCCACCAAGTACCCGCCGTCACTCGCATTTCTCGCGCTGACGATGGGCGCGGCCATGTTGATCCTTGCGTTCCTCGAGCGGCGATCGCTGAGCTCGCGTCATCCGCTCGTGCTCTTCGGCCGCGTGCCGTTCTTCTATTACGTGGGGCACTTCTGGGTTGCTCACATCCTGGCCGCGATCTTCGCGTGGGTGCGTTATGGCAGCGCCGCACGCGCGTTTTTATTTGCTCCGCTTCCGTCAATGGGCGGTCCGGGCCGGCTGTTTCCCGCCGATTTCGGCTACTCGCTCGCGGTCACTTATATCGTGTGGATCGGTGTGGTGGTATTGATGTATCCGCTGTGCCGCTGGTTCGCGGGTGTGAAATTCGCGCAACGCCGCTGGTGGGCCGGGTATCTGTAAAGGGCGTTGACGGCGGCGCCGCGCCCAGGTTATACATGGACATGTACATGTTCAACGGAGGAGGTGGGCGTTGGCGGCGACGGCGCGACTGATCGTCATGATGGCCGAAGACGAAAAAGCGGCGCTCGAGGCGCAGGCGGCGGACGCCCGGGTGTCAACAGCGGAGTTCGTCCGGCGGCGTCTCTTCGGGCGTGGCCAGCCGGAGGAACGCGCCTTCCTCGAAATGCTCGCCGAGCTCAAACCGCGCGTCCGCAAGGCGTGCAAGACAGTTGATGCCGATTTGGCGGCCATCCGCGCGCTGCGCGAGCGCAGCCATGACAGCGACGTCGCTGCCGCCGAGCGCGCGCGCCAGGAGTTGTCGCCGCACGAGCTGGCAGCGATCGCCGACCGGCTTCAACTGCACGAGCGCCCGGCGCGTGAGGGTCGCCGCAAACCGCGCGCATGACCCTCGTCAAAGAAGCGTGGGAGACACTGCGCTCCGTCGCGACGATCATCGACAAAGTGACGGAGCTCTCTGAGGAAGTGAAAGTGCTGCGCGCGGAAAATCGCGACCTGCGGGACCGGCTGGTCCGCATCGAGACGATCATCGACGAGGCCCGCCGCCATGCCGCGGCGCGGCGGTTGCCGCCCAAGAAATCCTGACTGCCGCCGACGCGACTGGGCGCAGAAGAGCACCGGTAGGCACTCTTCGACTCCTGCGCATTTCGCGTCGCTCGGGACAGGCCGCCACGCCAACCATGCGTGCGAGTGTTTTCGCTGACATCTGATGGGCCATTCGTCTCATCTAACTAGCCAAGGGCCCTGCCCTTGATATCCGGCTAGCTGCGGCCCTTGGCTAAGATCCTTCGTCTTCCTGTCCTCGCACCGAGGCGGGCGGCGAGCATGATGCCGCCGCCCTTCAGCCGCTCCAGGGTCCCCCGTTGACGCAACGGTCAGAACGTAACGCGCAGGCCGAGCTGCAGCGTCCGAGGATCGCCGGCAACGGTTCTGACCATGTAGTTCGAGTTGTTCCGGTTGCCTGTCGGATTTCCGAAGTTCGCGCGATTGGTCAGGTTATAGACTTCAAGAAACAATCCAGCCTCGTAGCGCTGAATCCGCCAGAGATAGTGCAGACGGCCGTCGAGCAGCAGCTGCTTCTCGCCGTCAATTCCATTCCGAATCGCGCGTCCATTGCTGTCGACCGGCGACAGAATCGGTCGGACTGTGTCGTTCAGGCCGCGCACTGGCCGATCGTTGGCATCGCCGTCCCCGTTTGTCCCGGGGAACGAGATCGAGTCGGAACCGATCGTCTCGTTGATCGGATAACCCGAGTAATACCGGAAGATCAATCCGGCGCCAAGCCCGCGCCACACCGAAACATTGCTGCTCATAGCCAGCGCGTGCCGGTTGTCGAAGCTCGTTCGGCCATAGTCGCCGCGAGGATTGCGATCGTCGGTGATGGCGCCGACATCACGCGCGCGCGCCAATGTGTAACTGACTCGCCCCGACCACCGCTGAGACATTCGCTTCTCGAGCGCCAGCTCCATCGCGTTGTAGTCGGTGTCGAGCGCCTCGAGCGATTGGTACTGGAGCACGCGAATGAAGTTGGTTGAGCGTGCTTGGGGCGGGATGAGCTCGCCGTTCGGATCGAAGACGTCGACGCCGAGTCGGGTGATTCGGCCATTGGGGCCGGGCGGCCCCTCATTGATGTCGATGAGGTTGACTTGATCGCGCCCGCGATTGGCGACGTAGTCGAGCGAGACCGCCAAGTCGGATCCCAGTTGCCGCTTGACTCCGACGCTGAACGCCCACAAATAGGGCAGCCGTCGATCGCCGTCAAGTGTCGGTTGGTTGTTGACATAGCCACCCGCGAGGACGCTATTACGCAGTTGGGTCAGGAAGGCCTTGCAGGCCGGACCGATCACGCCGAGACCGTTGGTTCCAGCGGGCTGCAGACAGCCCGTTGTCACACCATTGAAACCGGAGCCGGTGAACGTGTGCGGGGGAATCACACCCGTTTGCGCTGGCGATGCCACCTCCCCGGTGTCGAAAACGAATGCCGGTCCGATCACGGCAGCCGTCATCAAGGTCTGAAGGACGTTGAGTTGATGCAACTGGTAGTACTTGCCAAAACCACCGCGCACCAGCGTCTTCCCATTTCCAGTGACGTCGTACGCAACACCGAGTCGGGGCGAGAAGGCATCTTTCGTCAACGGCGTCAGATGTTGGTAGTCGTAGCGGACGCCGAGGTTCAATGTTATTTGCTTACCGATCTGCCACTTGTCCTGCAGGTAGAAATTCGTGCGCCAGTCCTTCTGCGTGAAATCGATCTGGCCGACGCGAATCTGGAAGCGGTTGGGATACGTGCGCGCGTTTGTCGGATCAAAAGCGGCGTTAGTGGGAAACGTAAACAGCCCAATCAGGTTGGCGGCCGTCCCTTGCGGCAGCGCCGCGTTGCGGCTCCAGCCGACCCCCGCCTTGAACGTGTGATCGCCACCCCAGCCCGGATGGAAATACGTGATCGAATCGTCGACGGCGATCGAACGAATCAGATCTTCCTGGTAGTTGTTGCGCGGCCCGGCGTTGTAGCTGGGATGCGCGTTCATCGATCCGAGATCGAACTGCTCGCGTCCGTCCAGTCCAATGAAATGCCAACTGTCATCGAAAAACATCCGCGGACCCTGCAGAAGGTTCTCGCGGACGTGGCCGACTTTGAATTCGTTGGTCGCGCGACTCCCGAAGATCGTGGTCGCGGCAAAGCTGAAGACCTGGTCCCCGCTGTCGTTTTCGAAGGTGGCGTTGTCAAGCGTGCTGTTGTTCCCTTCGATCTCGTCATTCTCGGTCAGCACGGCTTCCCGCACCCAGCGGAAGCTCAGATGGTTGTTCGGCGTGACCTGGTAGTCGCCGCGGACAAACGTGTTCCAGCCGGTGAAGTCGGTGGTGGTCGAATACGAGACCGCCAGCGGCGCCGCGTCAGGAGGGAAGTTCAGGTTCGCGGCTTCGCGGTTCAACGTCCGTTCGGCATTCGCGAACCAGAAGGCCTTGTTCCTGACAATTGGCCCGCCGACGCTACCGCCGAACACCTTGCTTCCCGACTCGGGGTTCTTCTCCCCCGCCAGTTTCAAAAAGTAGTTTGTCGCGTTGAGATCGTCGTCCTGGTAGTAGTAGAAGGCGCGGCCAGAGAATTTGTTCGCGCCGCTTCGTGTCACGGCGTTCACAACCACGCCCGACGATCCGCCGTACTCCGCGGAGTAATGGTGGGTCAGGACCTGGTATTCGGCCATCGTATCGAGGCTGACACGCGCCTGCGTGCCCTGTGACCCGCCGCGCCGGTCGTCGTTGTCGTACGCGCCGTCGACGAGAAACAGATTGGCCGTCGTCGCCTGGCCGTTGGCGTTGTACTGACCGCCTTCGAACGACCCGGGGTTGAGGCTCGGCGTGAGGCCCGGCACCAGCTGCATCAGGCTCAACTGGTTGCGGCCCTGGCTCGGCAAGCCGTCGATTTCGGCATTGGTGATGTTCGAGCCGATTTTGCTCGACGTCACTTCGACCAAAGGTGATTCGCCGGTCACCGTGATGGTTTCCGCCAGGGCG
The DNA here is from genome assembly GCA_046727855.1 of Acidobacteriota bacterium. Classification (GTDB taxonomy): domain Bacteria; phylum Acidobacteriota; class Vicinamibacteria; order Vicinamibacterales; family UBA2999; genus DASPWV01. The sequence goes on along the minus strand of JBKPDL010000153.1, from coordinate 3,585 downwards.
GCCACGGCAAGCGTCAGATTCAAGGTCACCTCTTGTCCAACGTTGAGAACCACACCGGTCTGTGTCACGGTCTGAAAGTTTGCAAGTTCGGCTTTGACGGTGTAGGTGCCAGGCACCAGCGTCGGTATCACGAACCTGCCATCTCCGCTCGTGATCGCGGTGCGCTGCAGTCCGGTGGCTTCGTTGACAACGGTCACGGTGACGCCAGGGAGGACGGCCTTGTCCTGGTCCACGACGGTGCCGGTAATTTCGGTGCGCCCGCCTTGCGCGAACGCAAGGGTTGGAAAAGATCCGACAGTGAGAACGATGGAAACAATCGTCAGGCCCCTGCGAAACAAGGACCTGCTGCGAAGCCGGGTGCGAATGGTGCAAGTGACACCGCCCATGGGGACGCCTCCTGAGCAAATCAGGCACGGGACGGCACCTACCGGTGCAGACGCCAAAAGTGGCCTCCGCGGTGCGTTCCGTGGAGTTCCAGCGGAGTATACGCCTGCGTGTTGGAAATGGTGGTGCAGTCTTACGAAGGGCAGCGACGAACGCGGCGCTGCGTCGTCACTTCCAACTACCCATTCCAATTTCAAAATAGCTGTCTTTAGGACGGGTTGGAATCTGGTAGCTGGAAGCCGACGCGCAGGCTGGCTTTCGTCGTCGAGAATTTCCTGAAGCTGGAAGAGTCGACGGATTTCTTAGTCGTCTCCAAACTTTGGAATTCCGGCTGCGAACCACATGCCCCCGGTGTTGCGAATCAGAAGCACCGGGCTGGGGCAGTCCGCCGGCACAGGATTCAGCGTATCGTCGATACGAAAATCGCCGTTCTCTTCGAGCGGAACACTAGAGCCAGTGTTGTGCTCGACGAAAGGAGCGGCGGCTTCACAGATCAACGTAGCGAACACGCTTTGATTGGCGTTTTGCCCAATGCTGTTGCCACTGGCAAGGAGTAAGCCGCGTCCTCTCACCTTGATGTGACCGGCGCTATCAACGTCGGCTCGGAGTTCGGCGATCCTCCAGGGCCCGGCGCCAGGCGAGACCCCTCTCACAACGTTCAGCCGTGCGTTCGGGAGCGTTCCATCGGGATTCGCTGGTCCAGCGCCGTTCGACACTGGAATCACACCGATGCCGCCTTCGAATCTTGCGATGAAATCGTTCGCCTGCGCGCTGACGATACCAACCAGTCCAAAGATGAATACCACCACTACTGCTTTTTTTTACCATCTTCTGTACCGTGACCTTTCGGAATCCAACATGACGGAGGAGCTGCGGGGATCGCAGACGCCTCCACACGTTCGCTTAATCTCGCGGCGCTCCCGAATATTCCAGGGTGACCGCTACTTCGTGTAGAAGAAGTAATCGGCTGTGTAAGGGACAAATGCCTTACGCCCGATGTCCGTTGGCAGATCACAGCCCGTCGAAGGTGCCGACCCTCCAGTGGTATTCAATCGTTGGATGAAGGTAGTCGTTGATAGCGTGGTGCCGCCCGTTGGCCTCGCCTGAGCTCCAACGACTTCCACTAGACATCTCCTAAGGCTGAGAGCGTCATATTTGAAGCAAGTTTTCCTGGCGCCTTAGGAGATGTCTAGGCCCCGCGGAGCGGGGCAAAAAAGACATATGGCAGCGAAGCCAACTGTTTGGTTTTCTCGGCGGTTCCTCAGAAAACAGGCCTTCCTCAGAAAACAGGCCTTGAGACGAACTCGGTGGCACCACTCCGCATCGCCGACCTTCACTCGGCCCGGCAGCCTCTACCCTAACCCTTTTCATCCGTTGTGGGTGCGGCGTGCCGCATGAAGGGTTTGAGGCGAAGCTTCGCTGCCAGCCAGGGGATTGCGCCGGGCGCGACGAAGTTTGGGTCCGAAGAGGAAGCGATCACTTTGCCCCAGACGGTGCTTGTATCCCGCGAGTCCTCCCAAGTGGCGCGTACGATGCCGTTCTCGAACGGGCTGGGGCTGACTTCGAAGGGGTTGGGACTGAAGAAGTGCGTGGTGAGTTGCTCTCGCTCGTCGCTGAACAAGGTGGCTTGCGGCGTAAACAATGTCCAGGCGACTTGTCCAATCGAAGGTGACGGTAGGCAGACGTAGTTCTGCGTGCCGACAGTGTCCACGCTGGACGCTTGCGGCAGCGCGATGGTGCAAGCAATGCCGAGAGCAGTGAGCCACCCGATGAGCGCGGTGCGCCGTGTAGTGTGTTTTTCCTTTGTGTTGTAGCTGTTCATATCATTTCTGCCTTTCAGTAGATAAAAATGGGAACTTTCCTCTGACTGCTGAGTTCACGCGCACACCGTATCCACTTCCTGATGGGGCAGGACGACCTCCTCAAAACTCGCATTGAACGCCGATGCCGTCACGATGCGGCCAGTGTCACGTGCGGATGCACTGGTCACCACCCACGGCGGTCCTACAGCAGTCGTACGATGCCCGCACAGCGGCCGCAGTAGAATGAGCGGGCTATGCATTCTGGCGCTCCGCGGTCATTTGGCGCGCAGCTCAAAGCCCTTCGCGAGGCGGCAGGCTTTACGCAAGAAGAACTCGCAACCATCGCTGGGCTTTCAGTCCATGCCGTGAGCGCACTGGAGCGCGGGCAACGGCGGCGGCCCCATGCCGATACCGTCCGCGCGCTATCCGCGGCTCTTGACCTGACGGCTGCGACTCGTGACGCGTTTGTTGTGAGCGCTCGGGCGCCGGCGCACGACACCGCGGTTGACGAATTGAGTGGCGTCTCCGTCCCGCACGCTCTGACGGTCCTACTCGGCCGCGACGCTGACCTGCAAACGCTGCGAGTCTGGCTCGCCGATCGCGCCGCACGTCTCATCACGCTCACCGGGCCAGGAGGAGTGGGGAAGACTCGGCTGGCGCTCGAACTCGCACGTGCGATCGCCGCAGAACGGACAGCCCGCGTGGCATTTGTCCCCTTGGCCGCCACGCGGAGTGCTGCATTCGTCGCATCGGCGATCGCCGAGTCGCTCGGACTGTCGGACGTTACTCCGCTCGACTTGCCGAAGCGCGCACGCGTGGCGTGTGACGCTCAACCCAAGCTGCTGGTGCTCGACAACTTCGAGCAAGTATTGGATGCGGCGCCACTGGTCGCGGATCTCCTGACCTCGGTCGCCTCGCTCCGATTCGTGATCACGAGCCGCGCGCCGCTCCGTGTGCGAGGAGAGCGGGAGTACATCGTGGGGCCTCTCGGGTTGGAAGCGTACTCGGAAGCGATGTCGCCGGACGATTTGGCACGCGCTCCCGCCGTGCGCCTCTTTATGGAACGGGTTCGCGACGTGCAGCCTGACTGGGCCGCATATGCACGCACGGTTTCGAGCATGTAGTACAGCGGACACGTCGCGACCACCGACGTCTCGGATCGGAAAAGAAGGCTTTTGTCCATCAGGCCAGCCGCGGCGCGAACCGCTTCGTCGTTCCCGGCAGCGGCGCACTCACGACCAGCAAGGACCTCCGCGGCTGCGTCGATCGGAAACAGACCCGGCAACGCTCCGAAGCGGCGGAAAGCGCGCTGCTCGTCCGCAAGCTCGGCCTCGAGGTATCTATACGCGGCGGAGGTCACACCGTCGCCGGCCGGGCGACGATCGACCAGGGTCTGATG
>JBKPDL010000152.1:0-12171 GCA_046727855.1 Acidobacteriota bacterium | reverse complement strand
ACTGCTCAACCTGCCAACTAACTTTAACTTTGAACTTTGAACTTTGAACTTTGAACTTTGAACTTTGAACTTGTAACTCCCGGAGCATGACACGATGCTGTCCGATCTACTTGCCGATTTCCAGTGGTCAACGCCGTTCATTGCCGACGCCTGTGTGATGCTCGATATGCCCGTTCGCGTGGGCTCGGCAGGCTTTCGTCCAGCCGTTGCCGGCACCCGCGTAGCAGGACGGGCGTGTCCAGCGCGCCATGCGGGCAGTACGGACGTCTTCCTCGAAGCGATCGCCGCAGCGCGACCCGGCGATGTGTTGGTGGTCGACAACAATGCCCGGCTCGACGAGGGCTGTGTTGGTGATCTGGTCGCGGGTGAAGCACACGTTGCGGGGTTGACAGCGCTCGTGGTCTGGGGCGCGCACCGCGACAGCGCGGCGATTCACGCGATTGGCATTCCCGTGTGGTCGCTCGGGACGTGTCCAAATGGTCCACTCGAGCTTCGCACGCGCAGCGCCCACGCACTCGAAGCGGCATCAATCGGACATCATGTGACCGTCACCAAGGATGACATCGTCTTTGCGGATGCTGATGGTGTCATCGTGGTGGCCGAGAGGGAAGCGGCGCGCGTCATCGCCGCGGCGCGCGACATCGCCGGCCGCGAGCAGGTTCAGGCTGCGCGCCTTTTCCGGGGCGAACGGTTGCGCGATCAGCTGCAGCTCGATGCGTACGTCGCACGCCGAAAAGACGATCCCTCCTATACCTTCCGAGCCCATCTCAAGTCGCTCGGCGGCGCGATTGAAATCTAGCACCCTATGTAGTAGATCTACTAAGCCAGGCCCTGAAGAACGCCTGAGGCCGACCACGATGCGTCGCTTGAGCATTACTTCCGTTTCGGTCCTGCAGGCGATCGCGGACGGTTTTGAGTACGGGTTCGACATCATCGATCGCACCCGCCTGCCGAGCGGTACGGTGTATCCCGCGCTGAGCCGTCTCGAGCGTGATGGCTACGTGCGTTCCGCATGGGAGGATGCGCACTGGGCGCACAAGGACGGCCGCCCCGCGCGCCGCTACTATCGCGTGACCGCACACGGCGTACGAGCGCTCGCCGACGGGCGCGACTACTATCGCAAGCTCGCCGGGCTTTCGAGGGCAAAGGCGTGACTACGGGCGCGTCGCGATGGTTGCGGGCCGCCGTCGCCGCCATTGCGCTTGCCGCGCCGCTCGTGCCTCCCGACGAGCGCCGCGACTGGGCGCGTGAGTGGAATGCCGAAATTGCCTACCGCGGCCGGCGTCATGCAGGGTTTCTCCTGTTCATTCGCACACTTGGCGCCTTCGCGCATGCCGCGTGGCTGCAATGGGATCAATGGAGGATCGAGATGCTGCTTCAGGATCTGCGTGACGCGCTCCGCGCGCTTATCCGAAAGCCGGGATTCGCCGTGATCACCGTCGCCACCCTGGCGCTCGGCATCGGCGCGAATGCCGCCATCTTCAGCGCGGTGCGCGCCGTGCTGCTGCGGCCGCTGCCGTTTCCGCAACCGGATCGCATCGTCCAGGTGTCATCGACTACCGTCAAGGCGCCCAATCTTCCCGGCGGCGCCGCGTCGCCGCCCGACTTTGTGGACTGGCGGCGCGACAACCGATCGTTCATCGAGCTCGCTGCCGTGACGGCCGGCTCCTACGCGCTCACGGGGCAGGGCTCAGCGGAGCAGATTCCGGGCGCCAACGTCACCGGGGGATTTTTCGCGGTGCTCGGTGTGCCCGCGCTGTATGGAAGAACGCTCGAACAGCGCGACGATTTCACGGGCGCGCCGGATGTGGTGGTGCTTGGGCACGGCGTCTGGACGCGACGGTTCGGATCCGATCCATCGGTCATCGGCAAGACGGTGACGTTCGACGGTATGCCGCACCGGATCGTCGGCATCATGCCGCAGGGGTTTGCCTATCCACTGCAGTCTGAAGTCTGGATTCCCATCCGCTTCACCGAACGGGATCTCGCAACGCAACGCGGCGCGCACTATCTGGAAGTGATCGGACGGCTGCGCGAGGATGTCACCCTCGAGCAATCACGCCAGGACATGACGGGCATTGCGTTCCGGCTGGCCCGCACTTATCCAGACACCGACAAAGACACTCGCGTTGCCGTCCATTCCCTTCGCCATGCGCTTGTGGGCGAGGTTCGCACTGCGATGCTGATGCTGCTTGGCGCGGTCGGCTTCGTGCTGATGATTGTGTGCGTCAACGTCGCCAACCTGATTCTCACGCGCGCGCTGGGACGCAGGCGCGAAATGGCGATCCGCACGGCACTCGGCGCCGGTCGCTTTCGCCTTGCCCGGAGTGTGCTGGTCGAGAGTTTCATCATCGCGGCGGCGGGTGCGCTCGGCGGCCTCGTGCTCGCGTCCTGGGGAAGTCGCGGGATTGCGGCAGTGCGCGACGTCGTTGGCATCCCACTGCTCGAGCAAACTCGCATGGACGGGACGGTCATCCTGTTCACTGCGATCATCGCGTTTGCCACCGCGCTCCTCTTTGGCACGCTGCCAGCCTGGCACACGTCGTCTGTCGGCCGCCTGGCGCAGCGTCTCCGCGAAGACAGCAGCGGCGCAATCGGGGATCGCAAGCGTCAGCGCATCAGGAACGTGCTCATCGTGGCCGAGATGGCGCTCGCGGTGGTGTTGCTGGTGGGCGCCGGCCTCTTGATGCGCAGCTTCGTGCGATTGACATCCGTCGAGCTCGGATTCGACACCAGTGACGTGCAGACGTTCAACATCTCGCTGCCGACGGCAAAGTACGCGCAGCCATCGCAACGCGCCGCGTTTGTCGAGATGCTGCTTGGAGAAATCGCGAAGCCACCTGGGACGCGAGCCGTCGGGGCTATCTTTGGCTTGCCGCTGACGAACTTCCGCTATTCCATCTCGACCTCGACACTCGACGGCCGCAGGCTCGACAACGACGAGCAGATGCGGAAGTCCGTGCAAGTGCGAATCGTCTCCGCGGATTACTTTCGCGCCCTTGGGATTCCGATCGTGCACGGCCGTTCGCTGTCGAGCGCCGATCGCCTCGGAGCACCGCTGGTCGTTGTCGTCAACGAGACTGCGGCACGGCATCTGTGGCCGGGCGTGACGCCGCTGGGGCACGAGCTCACGCTCGGCACGCGGATGGGGCAAGGCGGAGTTAATGCAGGGGGAACGGTTGTCGGAGTTGCCAAGGACGTGCACGATTTCGGCCCTGCGGCGCAGGTCCGGCCCACGGTGTTCCTCGCTCATGGCCAATTTCCGGTTGACTTTCTGTCGATCGTCGCGCGTGGCGTCAACGGACCGGTGTCCGTCGACGTGCTGCGAACCATCGTGACGCGGCTCGATCCCGATCTGCCGATGTATCGCGTGCGAACCATGACGCAGATCGCATCGAATGCAGTGGCCCAGCCGCGCGTGTACCTGCTGCTGCTGTCGCTGTTCGCCGGCATCGCGGTACTGCTCGCGGCCATCGGCATTTACGGCGTGCTAATGCACGCCGTCGCCCAGCGCTCGAAGGAAATCGGCGTACGTGTCGCCCTTGGAGCGAAGCGCGGCGAAGTAGTGGCGATGGTCGTTCGCCAAGCCGTGGGACTGGCGGCTATTGGTCTGGCGATCGGTCTGTTCCTTGCGGCTGCGGCAACGCGCGGTATGCAGACGCTGCTGTTCGGCACCGTTCACACCGACGCCGCGACGTACCTGGCTGTGAGCGCAGGGCTGATTGCAATCGCGTTGATTGCGGCGTATTTACCCGCACGTCGCGCTGCCCGGATCGATCCGCTGACGGCCCTCAGATACGAGTAGTCGATTATGATGGTGCGGGATGCATCGGCAGTACCTTCACGCTGATACCTGCACCATCGCCTACTACGATTCCGCACCCGGCAACACCTCGGCCAGGGTTGCCGTCCTTCTGCACGCGTTTCCGCTTGCGGCCTCTATGTGGGAGCCGCAGTTCAAAGCCGTTCCGCCGGGGTGGCGCCTGATCGCGCCGGATCTGCGCGGCTTCGGCGGTTCTACACTCGATCATGAACCTGAGTCGCCGTCGATGGACGATTATGCCGGTGACGTGGGACTGTTGCTGAGCGAGCTCGGCGTGACATCTGCAGTCCTGGGCGGTTGCTCGATGGGTGCCTACGCGATATTCGCTGTGCTGCGCAAAGCCCCGCGCCTGGTCCGGGGGCTGGTTCTGGTTGACACGAAAGCAGGCGCGGACAACCTTGCAGCTCGCGCCAATCGCCGATCGATGCTGGCCAAGGTGGATCGCGAAGGTGCCTCCGGCGTTGCACAGGAAATGATCGGCAAGTTGATCGGCCGCACCACCGCCGAAGAACGGCCCGACATGGAATCCAGCGTGCGGCGGCTTATCAAACAGCAGGACGCAGCAGCTATCCGCAGCGCGATTCTGCGGATGATGAACCGGCCCGATTCCTTTCCCACTCTAAAAACGGTGACGGTGCCGACGCTCATCGTGGTGGGGCAGGAAGATACGATCACGCCCGTTGCCGAAGCGCACAAACTCGCGGAGGCCATCCCGAATGCAGAGCTGGTGATCGTACCGCGCGCCGGGCATCTCGCCAACCTCGAGCAGCCAGAGGCATTCAACGCCGCATTCAGCAGCTTTCTCTCTCGTTTATAGTTCTTCTATGCGCTCGCTCTTGTCTGCTGTGTTGACGGTCGCGTCGGTCGCGCTGCACACGAGTGCCCCGGCGCACGCCCAGGACTTTGCCGCACCACCGAAACTCGTCGAAGGACTGCATCGCCCGCTCGATGCGTTGCTCGAGGTATATGTCCGCGACGGGTTCGTCTACTACAACGCCCTGCGCAGCGATCGCGGCAAGCTCGATCAATACATTCGTGCGCTCGATGGTCCCGCTGGCGCCCAGGAAGCGAAAGGTTCGCGCGAACAGCAGCTCGCGTTCTGGATCAACGCCTACAATGCGTTTGTCCTGCAGACCGTCATCAACCATTTCCCGATCCGTGGACGCGCCGGCGAATATCCCGCCACGAGCATCAGGCAGATTCCTGGCGCCTTCGAACGCAACACGTTTCGTGCCGCTGGCCGGACCGTCACACTCGACGGCATCGAACGCGACATCCTCACGCCGTTGGGCGACGCGCGCGCGTTCCTTGCGCTCGGGCGGGGATCGATCGGCGGCGGCCGATTGAAAAGCGAAGCGTACGATCCGAAGCGCCTGAGCACACAGCTCGACGAGGTAGCGGCCGAAGCCGTCAGACGTCGAGAAGTGGCGCGGATCGACGCGGTCAACGATCAGTTGAGCGTGAGCCCGCTGTTTTCATGGCGGGAGAGCGCCTTCATTGCGTCGTTCGCCGACAAGGCGCATGAAATCTTCAAACAGCGAAGCCCGATCGAACGCGCCGTGCTGGCGCTGATTCAGCCCTACCTGTTGACCACCGAGGCACAGTTCCTCGAGAAGAACACGTTCAAAATGGTTTTTCACCAGTTCGACTGGCGCTTGAACGACTTGAGTAATCGGCCGAGCAGCGGCGCGCTGCACTGAACTCGAGAGACTAGAACATCCGCGATTGGCAGCCGTCGACGACCACGGTTGTCCCGCTGATCCAGCTCGCACGCGGCGAGGCGAGAAACGCCACCACGTCACCGACTTCTTCGGGCCTGCCAAATCGGCCAAACGGCAGCTCACGCTTCACGAACTCCGCAATGCGTTCGGGATCCGCCTGCTGGCGCTTGTGCCACGAACCGCCCGGAAACAGAATCGATCCGGGCGCGACACCGACCACGCGGATGTTGTCGTTCGCGAGCTGCTGGGCCAGCGACTTGGTAAGGCTGATCTCGGCAGCCTTCACGGCGTTGTAGGTCATACGTCCGCCCGCTTCGCGGCCGAAGATGGAAGACACAATGACGATCGAACCGCCGCCGCGCGTTCGCATGTGCGGCACGGCCGCACGCGAAGCGCGAAGGGTCGGGTAGAGCGTTTGATCGAACGCTTCCTGCCAGTCGGCGTCGCTGGTGGCCGTCAGATCAGCGCCGCGTGCGAGGCCGATGTTGTTGATCAGTATGTCCAGCCCGCCGAACTCCGAGATCGCGCGTTCGATGAAGGCGTTGACGCCCGCGACGCTAGCCAAGTCCGTCACGACCGGGGCAACTCTGGCGCGATGTTGCGCGCAGCCGCGGAGCTCGGCAGCGGCTTGCGCGAGCTGCTCCTCACCTCGCGCCGAGATGACCACATGGCAGCCTTCCGACACGAGCGCTCTGGCGCTCGCGAATCCCAGGCCGCGGCTGCTTCCCGTAACTGCCGCGACCTTGCCCCCGAGTTCGAGATTCATGTGGCTGGCTGCGGCGCTTCACGATTGAACGCCAACCAATAGACCGGCAGACCCGCGAGCACGACGGCAAAGGTGATCAACGTCCACTTTGGATCGGTCACCAGCGCGTTCCCCACGAGGTAAACCGCCGCCGCGATGAACACGGCCGGAACCACGGGATAACCAACCACTTTATAGGGGCGGCTCAAGTGCGGCTGCGTCCGCCGCAGCAGATAGATTGCCGCCACGCTGAGCGCATAGAACGGCCACATGGCCAGCACGAACGTGTCGGTGAGTTGTTCGAAGGTTTGCGTCATCACCATCGCGATCCCGAGGAGCGACGCCAGTAGAATCGCAACCCACGGCGTCCGCCACTGCGGGTGCACTGCGGCAATCTGCCTGAAGAACAGCCGATCGTCCGCCATCGCGAAGAAGATGCGTGGTGACGCGAGCATGCTGCCCATGAGCGACCCGAACGTCGAGATCATCACGACGACCGAAATGAACGAGACACCGAGTTGCCCGAACATCTTCGCCATCGTGTCCGCCGCCACGAGTTTGGAGTCTTTCATCGTTTCGATCGGGTTCATGTACAGATACGCGAGATTCGCCGACAGGTAGATCGCGATGATCAGCAGGGTCCCGATGACAATCGCACGCGGCAGGTTGCGTTGCGGATCCTTTACCTCCCCGCTCGCGAACGACAAATCCGCAAAACCGTCGTACGCCCACATCACCGAAATCAGCGACAGCCCGTACAAGCCCGCTTGAATCGGCGCGCCGTTTGGCAACAAGTGGCTGGCGCTGCCGCCGGTGCTCCCGCCGAGAAAAAACGATGCCAGCACCAGGAGCGTCAGCGCGCCGAATTTCGTAATCGTCGACAGGCCAGCGAAGAGCGCGCCGAACTGCACGCCGACGATGTTGACTGCGGCGGCAAAGGCGATGGCGCCGGCGGCGAGATAGTCGGCCCATTGCGGGTGCAGCGTCGGGTCGATGCCGAAGACGCGAAGGAAATACTCGCCAAAAACCGACGAGATGCCGCCAAGTGCGGCGGCTCGAATCAGGACCAGCTGAGCCCAACCGTAAAGGAAGGCGTAAGGACGTCCCCAACCCTCACGCAGATAGACATACATGCCGCCGGTTTCCGGCATCGACGCCGACAGTTCGGCAAACGCCAGCGCGCCGCAGAGGACCACGACACCGCCGACGACCCATACACTGAGCATCCACACCGGATCCGGCACACGCGCGGCAATCCCCGCGGGTGTGCGGAAGATGCCGCCGCCAATGGTGATTCCGATGACGAGCCCGATCGAGCTCCAAAGACCCAGTCTCCGCGCGAGCGTCGGCATAGGCGGTCACTATAGTGTGAAACGCGGCAGTCGTCCGATCGCCGCGCCGGTGAGGGAGGGCGAGGCAGGCGTTATTTCGTTTTCGGGCGAGTGCTTCGCTGTTTGCGCCTGTCGGTTGTCTCCCAGGCGGCCCGGATGATATCGACATCCGCTTGCAGTTGCGCCATGCGCTCGAACTGAATTCCGAGTTCTCGCGTCGTTTCGTTGATACGATCCGCGAGTTTCCGGACCTCGCGCTCCAACCGGAGAAACTCCGCGCGTGACGGTCTATTGGTCGTGTTCGCCATACCTGCCTGCCGGAAGCGGAGGGGCGAGGGCAAGCCCTACCTATCGTTTATCGCGTGGCAGAGCTTGGTCAAGCACCCAGCGTTTGACGCTGTGCATTGCGCTGAATCTTCGCTTTCGCCTGCTTATCGTGTAGCATTTCACACCGTTGTCCATGTCCTTCGACTCGACCTTGGTGAGAGCGAACAACGCGCGCAAGGATGTCGCGCTTCAGGGTGCCCTCGAACGACTCGCACCGGGACCCTGGATCGAGCGGCCCGATATGCCGGACGGGCTGGTCACGGCGGTTCGGCGGCTCCCGGCCGTGGAGGCGCAGTACGCACCGTTTCCGGAGACGTTGGATCCGCGGTTGCGCGCGGCACTGGAGCGTCGCGGCATCGCGCAGTTGTATAGCCATCAGGCCGCCGCGCTCTCGCTCGTCGCAGGCGGTCGGAACATCGTCATCACGACGCCAACTGCGTCGGGCAAAACGCTCTGCTACAACGTTCCCGTCCTCGATGCGATTCTCAAGCACGCCGCGACGCGCGCGCTCTACCTGTTTCCCACGAAGGCGCTTGCTCAGGATCAGATGGCGGAGCTTCACGAGATCGCGGGAGCGCTACGCGAACTCGGCGGCGGCGAAATTGGCGTGCACACGTACGACGGCGACACCCCGCAGGATGCGCGCCGCAGCATCCGCGCACGGGCGCACGTGGCGCTGACGAACCCCGACATGCTGCACTCGGGCATCCTGCCGCACCATCCGCGATGGGCGAAGCTGTTCGAGAACCTGCGCTTTATCGTGATCGACGAGCTGCACGCCTATCGCGGCGTGTTCGGTAGTCACCTATGCAACGTCCTGCGCAGGTTGAAGCGCATTGCGCGTCATTACGGATCGGATCCGCAGATTATTTGTTCCTCGGCGACGATCGCCAATCCACGCGAGCTGGCGGAGCGGCTCAGCGAACGTCCGTTCTCGCTCGTCGAGCAGAGCGGCGCGCCGCGCGGTGAAAAGTTCTTCGTGTTCGTCAATCCGCCGGTGGTCAACCGCGAGCTCGGCATCAGGCGCTCGTATCTCACAGAGACACGTCGTGTCGCGGGCGAGTTTCTGCGTCGCAATTTACAGGTCATCGTCTTTGCGCAAAGCCGCCTGGCGACGGAAATCCTCACCACGTATCTGAAGGAGGACTGCGAAGATATTCCGGGCATGCCGGAGTTGATTCGCGGCTATCGCGGCGGCTATCTTCCGATGCGCCGGCGCGAGATCGAGCGCGGGCTGCGCGAAGGGAAAGTGCGCGGCGTGATTGCAACCAACGCGCTGGAGCTCGGAATCGATATCGGTGCGCTTGATGTCGCCGTGCTGGCGGGTTATCCGGGCACGATCGCCTCCACCTGGCAGCGCGCCGGCCGGGCCGGCCGCCGGGCAGCGCGCTCGGCGTCCATCCTGGTGGCGTCGAGCGCGCCCGTCGATCAGTTCGTCGTGCGGCACCCATGGTATTTCTTCGATGCCTCGCCGGAGCATGCCCTTATCAATCCAGACAACCTTCACGTCCTGGTCAATCATGTGAAGTGCGCGGCGTTCGAGCTGCCGTTCAGGACGGATGAACAGTTCGGATCTGTCGATGTGCAGCAGGTGTTGTCGCTCCTCCAGGAGGCCGGCGTCGTGTATCGTTCAGGCTCGGAGGACTCGGACCAAGCGGGGCAGTGGCACTGGACGAGCGAGTCGTATCCGGCAGATGCCGTGAGCCTGCGATCGATTTCGTCGGACAACTTCGTGGTGGTCGATCAAACGCACGACGCAAACATCATCGGCGAAACGGACTTCACGAGCGGTCCGGCCACGCTTCATCCGAAGGCGATCTACATGGTCGAGGGACGGCTCTTCCAGGTCGAGAAGCTCGATTATGACGGGCGTAAGGCCTACGTTCGATCGGTTGATTGCGATTACTACACGGATGCGATTACGAATTCGCGCGTGACCGTCCTCGATCGATTTGGGATGGACGAAGCGAATGTCGCACACCACGGCGAAGTGCACGTCGTGTCGCGCGTCGTCGGCTTCAAGAAAATCAAGTTCTACACCAACGAGAACGTCGGCTCAGGCGAGCTCGACCTGCCAGAGCAGCAGATGCACACTACGGCGTACTGGCTCGAACTGCCGCGCGCGATGTTGAGCGCGCTGCCATACGCGGCCGACGATCGCCGCGACGGGATCTTCGGTTTGGCGTTTGCGATGAAACAGGTCGCGACGTTACTTCTGATGTGCGAATCGCGCGATCTCGGGTTATCGGTCAACAGCGAAGAGGCGTCGGCGGGCGCTGAGGCTGCACACACCAGCGATGCGCCACAGATTTTTCTTTATGACGCGTACCCGGGAGGCATTGGCTTCAGTGAGCCGCTCTTCACCATGCACGCCGAGCTGCTCTCGCGAACGCGCGAGCTGATCGCCACGTGTCCTTGTGACAACGGATGTCCAAGCTGTGTCGGACCGGTGGGGCAGAACGGACCGCTGGCCAAAGTTGTCGCGACGCGGATATTGGCCCGACTGATTGGTGACGGCGCGCACGGGCCAGGCGTCGCGACAGCGGTCAGTGACGGCGTGGCGAACGCCACGCCACAACAAGTCGAGATCCCGGACGACGTTCCGTCTTAGGTCGTAATGCGATCGTCACTTGTGGATCGGCTTCGCGGCGTTGTCAACGTTCCACTCGTGTCGCCGCAGGCGCAGCGGTCGATCGCCGAGCCAGCTGAAGCCCCATCGGCCGCTCGGTCGTTCTCGCGCACGGCGGCAATCCTGGGTGGTCGCGTTGTCGAGCGTTCCGAGGGCGCGGTTCTCGTCGTCGATCGTCATTACGCAATCGATCGTGCGCATGGCCGCACGCGGGTTGGCGATGTGGTTGAAACCATTCGATCAGGGGCCGACGCGCTCGCTGTCCTTCAACGCGCGTACGGTACAGCACCGTCGCACGACGGTGATCGAGAGCAGCTGGTGTTCCTCGACCTCGAGACCACTGGTCTTGCAGGCGGCGCGGGAACGCAGGCGTTTCTCATCGGCTGTGCTGTCGTCGATGGCGACGAATTGCTCGTTCGACAGTTTCTTCTTGCAGGATTCGAGCACGAGCGTGCGTTGCTTGCGGAGATTCGCCACTGGCTCTCGCCCCACTGCACGCTCGTCACATTCAACGGCCGCAGTTTCGACGTGCCGCTGATCGAAACGCGCTACCTGTTTCATCGCCTGGAGTTTCCGTTTGCGGAGGCCCCGCACATCGATATGCTGCATGCCTCGCGGCGCCTGTGGAAGGAGCGTCCTTCAGTCGCCGGCCCACCGCTCGACGAAGACAGCTGCAAACTTTCCGTGCTCGAACGACACCTCGCCGGTGTTCACCGCGTGGGCGACGTCCCGGGCTTCGATATTCCCTCGCGGTTTTTCCGCTACGTGCGCGACGGCAACGCCTTTGCACTGCAAGCGGTGCTCGAGCACAACCGGATCGATCTGATCTCTCTTGCCGTTGTGACGGCGCGCGCCATCCGTCTGATCGAGCAGGGCCCCTCCGCCACGATGCACCCGCGTGAGAGCCTCGGGCTCGGACGTCTCTACGAGCGTGCGGGGATGCGCGAACACGCCGAAGCCTGCTACGTGCATTCAGCAGCACTTGCCGCACGTGTTGGCCGCGAGCCCGACGCGCGCGCCGAAGCGCTGAGACGACTAGCGCTTTGCCGGCGACGCACCGGCCGCACTGCGGAAGCGGCGGCGGCGTGGGCGGAGCTTGCCACTTTGCCAGGTTGTCCGTCGGTGTTACGCCGCGAAGCGCGCGAAGCGCTGGCCATCCACCACGAGCACAAGTCGAAAGATCTGGACAGCGCGCGGATGTTGGTGCTCGACGTTCTCGCAGATGCTCCGGTCGCCCGCTTTCGCGCGGCGGCAGAGCATCGGCTGAAGCGGATCGAGACGAAACTCGCGAGGTCCGCACCGGGACCGCTCCTCACGCAAGCGTCGCTGAGCGAATAGAACTAGCCAAGGGCAGGGCCCTTGGCTAGGAGCCTTGACGGCCCGGAATTTCGACGAATGAGTCAACTTTTTTCCGTCAAGGCGACGCCCCGCCGGAGGCGGGGCAAGACAACATCGAGACTAGCCAAGGGCCCTGCCCTTGATATCCGGCTAACTCCGCGGCCCTTGGCTAGTTCTTGTTGTTGGCTTGGCGCGCTCCGCGCGCCGTAGACCGTTATGCGGGTCCACAACGCGTACAAAATTCACGTCTGTGCCCG
>JBKPDL010000151.1:0-11483 GCA_046727855.1 Acidobacteriota bacterium | reverse complement strand
CGTTGGCACCATTCGCGGCCGCGCGACGAGCGTAGATCTGCTCCATCGAAAACGGCACGAAGAGGTCGCCCAACGTGTGCATCGACAGCACCGGCATCGAGAGTGTTCCTTCGATCGCCGGGACCCCGGCGAGGCCGTTTTCGCGCCTGGCCTGCGGGTCCAGGTCGATGCGGAGGATCGTGGCGTTCAGCGCCATCTCTTCGGCGGAGAGCGCCGGGTCAGCGTCAATCTGGTAAACCGTATCGATATTGGTCCGGGTTCCTTCGGCAGAACCGACGCCCTGGCCGAGGAGGAAGTTGCCTCCTGTGCCCGAGAAGCGGAACGCTTGCTCGAACATCGGGCGATCGCCCCCGCTCAGGTTTTCAACGACGCCGGCGAACTTCTCGCCGAGGGGCGTCAATATCGAAGGGAAGGGCGCGCCGAACAGCGTCCTGAGCTGAGGCACGATGGTGGTCGTGTAGCCCGCCGGGAAGGGGAACGGTACGTCAAGGCCAGCGAGCGCATGGGCGGCAAGATGGTTCTCGACGAAATAGTCGAAGAGCTTGTTATCGCCCATCACGCCGCACATGGGCATCGCGCCGTCGTAGGCGTTCGGATACTGCTCGATGGCGACGCCCGTGATATGGCCACCCATGGAAGTGCCAGTGAAGTACACGCGGCTCGGGTTGGCTACGAGACCGTTGAACCGGGTGCCCAGGTCATGCGTGTCCTTGACGCCCTGGGCCACGTCGTAGCCGTTGGTGGCGTAGCTCGAAGCGGCCCAGGCAAAATCATGCTCGATCAGGTATGTCCGGATCGGTGGATCGCTGACTGTCAGCTCCAGGCCGGAGCCGCGAAAACCGTGGGCGTATAGAACGAGCTCCCCGTTCCAGTTCTCGGGCACTTCGATCCGGTAGCCCGCTCCGCCGTGCACTCCCCACAGGCGCGTCGTCGTCGTGCCAGGGAGGGCGTCGAATGGCAGCTTCGTTTCATCGACAAAGTACTGCGGCGGTTTCTCGGCCTTTACCGAAGGCGCGCCAAGGCCCGCGACCACGAACACGAACAACGTGGTGAGGAAGCCCACGACCGCCCGCGCCAGGCCCCCCTTTGGAACGGAAACAAACCGGTACGGCCGCATTTTGTCCTCGCTTCCTATTTGATCGGAGCCATGTGGTGCGCGAATGCTAGGCCTGCGTGTCAAGAAAAGTCAACGAAAGAGATGCAATGGTGCGCGCCCTTCAACGCTGGCTCTGCGTCGAAGTCGCACGTGCCTTCAGCCGCCGATTGAAGAAATCAGCGGCGGCCTTGTAGGCGCGCACCCAGTTCTGATGTCGCAGGAAGTCGTGCACTTCGTCGGGGAAGACGAGCTGTTCTACTTCTACGCCGCGTTTGCGTAACGCAGTGATCAGGTTGATCGACTCGATGAACGACACGTTGCGGTCGTCGTCTCCGTGAATCAACAGCACTGGCGATTTCCACGTGTCGACACTCGCCATTGGTGACGATGCGAAGGCGCGCCGCGAGAACTCTGGATCGTCGAGCACGTTGTAGTCCGGCACGAACGTTTTAATGCCCTGATTCCAGTCGTGCACGCCGTGAAAATCCACACCGGCGGCAAACAGATCCGACGCGCGCGACAGGCCCATCGCAGTGAGATAGCCGCCATACGATCCGCCCCACAAACCGATTCGCGATGGATCGACGTCGGACCGGCCTTTCAAATACAGACCGGCGCCCATGACGTCATTGAATTCTGCGCCGCCTGATGCGCCGTAATTGAGCGCTTCGCGGAACTCGAGGCCGTAACCAATGCCGCTGCGGTAGTTCACTGATAAGACGATGTAACCCTGGCTCGCGAGCCACTGATTCATCGCGTAGGCGTTTCGGTAGTAGTAGTTGTAGTGCCAGCCAAGCAGCATCTGCCGCCGCGAGCCACCGTGAAAGAAGATCAGTGCCGGCCGCCGTTCGTTCGCCTTCAGATCTTTGGGCAAAAACAACTGCGCGTGGATCGGCATGCCATCAGTCGCGGTGATGATCACTGGTTGCGGCGTGACCAGTGCGGACGGCTCGAAGTTCGCGGGCAACATATTGTCGAGCAATGAGTGCGCGTTGCCGTCGGGCCACACGATCATCACGTGCGGCGGCACGTTCGCATCGGCGTGCAGCATTGCGGTGTGCCCGTCGCTCGAGATCACCGGCTGCCATTCGCTGCCGACCGATTTGGCCGCGAGTCGTGACGGTTTTGCCGATCCATCGACGGGCACCGTCCACACGTGGCGCCTGTCGATGTCGTCTTGGTTCGAGTTGTAGATCATGCGTGAACCGTCGGGCGAGATGTCGACGTATTCCACTTCGAAATTGCCCGGTGTGAGCAGCCGCGCGGCGCCGCCCGCCACCGGCACCGAATACAGGTGGAGCCAGCCGTCTTTCTCCCACGGGAACACGAGCTGGTCACGCGCGCCCCAATAGAGTTGGCTGTTGGCGACGACGGCTTGAAAGGCACTTCCGTAACCGGCATCAGCTTTCCACACCTGCCCTGCCTGCCCGGTCTTCACGTCGGCAACACGCAGCGACCACGGGTCGTCCACCGTGCGGCGCGGCGAAAACATGCGCGGGCGCGGCGCTGCGCCTTGTCGGATCCAGGCGATGCGCGATCCGTCGGGCGACCACGCCGGATTGCCGTCGCGATCGAGCGACGGGTCGATGTAGCGCAGCTCTTTCGATGCCAGTGTGAAGACGCCGATGTAACTATGCGTGCCGCGACCACTCACGAAGGCCAGCATCGATCCGTCCGGCGACCAGGCGAGGCTCGACGCCGTGCCTCGCGCATTGACCAATCGAGCCGCCGGTTCGCTGGATCCAAGATCGATGCTCCAGATTTGCCCGCGCGACACCCACGCGACACGCTGACCGCGGGGCGAGGGAACCGGACTGTTGCCGACGCCAAGCCGCTTCGGTGCGCCGCCGTCGATGCTCACCGCGTATACGGCCTGGTCAGTACCTTCCTGAAGTTGCGCCGGGTTCGGCGACTCACCCTGTCGATTCGCGCCGTCGCCGCGCACGTAGACGAGCGTCTTACCGTCGCTCGTCCACCCAAGCTCCGTAATCCACAGTCCGTCGTCGCCCGTGTAGCTCGTGACCGCCCGCCACTTGTGATCGCTTCGTCCCCGCGCTGCTGCTGTGCCTGGCGCCGGCTCGGCGACCAGGACGTTGTGAACGCCACTGTGGCTCGAGACCCACCCCACGCGTCCACCCGATGGCGCGGCGACGAGATTGGTCGGGAACGGCGTCGCCATCAAGGTGTCGATCGGCACCGTTGCGGCTTGCTGCGCCGAAACGTGAGCTAGCACGACAAGGGCGACGAGCGGGGCGACAAGACGAGCGGTCATCTTCATGGGTGCCCATTATTCATCGCCGCTCGGCGCGAAACTAGAGTAAGGACAAGTTAGCGGCGGGCAACCCTGGCGCGGAGGCGGTGAGCGTCAAGGTAGTTGTCGCGCTTCTCGAGATGCCGCATCGGGTCCTTCCACCGTGGGTTCCGGATTGAGCACCACAGCGGCGACGGGTGCCCAGTTTCGAATTTTGCGGGACCAGCGCCCCGGTCTGCTTCGCTGGGCGCGTTCTCAAAACGGTTGGAAGGGAGGCGAACCGTATCGCGTGTGGCTGAGGAGCGTGTACAGGGGATACACGTACGCTATCGCCAGGAGCACAAGACCGACGGCCGCCCATACCCCGAATCGGTCCCACACAGTGATCGTCGTAACCGGCCGCAGCGGGACGGCAAACTCAAACGGCGGCGCTTGAATTCTCCGTCCCGCAATCCATGTTGCGCACACAACCGTCACAAACGCCAGCGCGCTGAGGAATAGGATCACTCCGCCGACCGCTGCCACAATCGTCAGCGGTTGCCAGGAACTGCCGTACTCGCCAGTAAGCGCCCCGCTATAGACGCGGCGAGGCATGCCGCGCAGCCCCGCGATGTGATAACTGGTGCTGAACAACACCATCCCACCGATCCAGAGGTACGGCTGGATGCGCGCTAACCACTCGAAGCGCAGCTCGCGTGCAATCAAGCGCGGCAGGAGCCAGTAGGTAGCGCCCATGAAGGTGAGCGCCACGGTCGTGCCGAGTGTGACGTGGAAGTGTCCCTGGATCCATGCCGTGTTATGCACCATGGCGTTCATCGCGTAGGCAGCGTTGATGGCGCCGCCAAAGCCACCGAAGACGAACGCGATCATCGCCAGCGCCACCGACGAGAAGAACGGGTCGGCCCAGGGCAGCCGTCCTATCCAGTTGAAGAGTCCCGTCGCTCCCTTCATCCGTCCGGCGACTTCGAGCGACGCGATGACGGTGAACGCCGTCACGAGACTCGGATAAACGACCGCATACGTGGTAACGGTATGCGCAAGCTTCCATCCGGCGCTGATGCCTGGATCGGTGAATTGATGATGGAAACCGACCGGCGTCGACAGCACGATGAACACGATGAACACCATGCGCGCGAGCGGATCGCTGAACAGCCGGCCACCAGCGATCTGCGGCAGCACGTAGTACCACAGCACGTATGCGGGGAGGAGCAGGAAGTAGACGAAGGGGTGGCCGAACCACCAGAAATAGGTCCGCGCCAGCAGCGGATCGATTTTGTCCACGAGGCCGAGCGACCAGGGGATCAGCATGCCCACCACTTCGGCGGCCAGGCCAGCGGTCGCGAAAAACCAGATGATGACCGTCGCCAGCATGCCGTGCATCGACAGCGGGACTGGGACGCCGGGGTGCTGACGCCGCCACGAGCGGTAACTCGCTATCATCACGCCGCCCCAGATCCATGAGCCGATGACGAGCAATGTGGCGCCAATGTAGAAGAGCGGGTGGGCCTGCATCGGCGGGTAGAAGGTGTACAGCACCGTGCTCTGCCCGCGAAGAATAGTCATCGCGGCCAGCGCCGATCCGATCGCGGCGACGGAGAACCCGAGCCACGCGACACGGCGGCCGGCGATTCGCCCGAGGCTTTCCTGCGAGAAGACGTAGCCCAGGCCCATGATGAAAAAGGTCGTGAAGACCAGCGCCATCAAGACGCCATGCGCCGTGACTGCAAGATAGTAAAACGACTCGCTGCGCAACGGGAACGCGACATCGGCCACTGAGAGGCCCTGGAGCATGCCCATAATCGAGGCGACGCCAAACGCCGCAACAGCGACGGCGAGGTGCGAGGCGGCGAGCGCGTGCCCACCCCTCATTGCGGCCCCTTGACGATCAACCGGCCGACCATGGCGTGGTGCAGGATTCCGCAGTACTCGTGACACGTGATGAGATGCTCACCCGGCTTCGCGAACGTGAACGTGAACTGGCTCACGTAGCCGGGGATGGCCATCGCATTGGCATTGGTATCCACGACCTGAAAGCCATGGATCACGTCGCCGCTCGTCAACCGGAACACGACGGGCCGGTTCGCCGGAACTTCGATTGGGTCGGGGCTGAATGCGAACATCGTCGCCACGACGGGCACGACGACCGTGCCATCGGCTCGTGTCGCTACGGCTGGTTTTCCAAACTCCGGATGTTCAGCGAGCGCCGCAGGATCAACTGTCTCGAGGTGACTGACCGGGTGCACTGCCTGCGCGCCCGCCATCACGAAGATGGTTCCGAGGAAAATCACGATGATGACGCCCGCGCTCCACATCCAGATCCGCTCATAGAGTTCGACGTTCACCGGATTGCCTCCCGCGCCTGGCAGGTTGCCGAAAACAGTCGCCAACTCGAACGAAGAACGAAGAATTCAGGCCGTTATGCCGCCACAGACGTGAATCTTGTACGCGTTGTGGACCCGCATAACGGTCTACGGCGCGCGGAGCGCGCCAAGCCAACAACAAGAACTAGCCAAGGGCCGCGGAGTTAGCCGGATAGCAAGGGCAGGGCCCTTGGCTAGTTCTTCGTTCAGGCCGCGTGTTCAGCGGCCTGCTAAAGGTGCGGGGCGCCGCGCTGCAGAAACACGAACAGGAACATGGCGAGCCATCCGAGTGCGAAGAGCACGCCGAACACGGCCACAATGGCAAGGGTGCCTCTAGGGTGCTGTTCATCCATGGCTCGTTTCCTTGGCGCCACATTCGTTCCCGCCCGCGTCTCTCGCGCGCGGATACCTGAAACCTGACACCTGACGTAGAGTAGCGTATTTCCGTCATCGGCATCGATATCGGGACGAGCGGCTCTCGCGCCGTCGTCGTCAGCAGCGAAGGCCGCGTTCTTGGTTCGGCGACGGCCGAACACGCCCCGTTTACCTCGCCGCGGACTGCATGGGCTGAGCAGGACCCGGAGGACTGGTGGCGCGCGGCGTGCGAGGCGATTCGCGCCGCACTGGCAACAAGCTCCATAGAACCACGCGCGATTCGCGCAGTCGGGCTGTCGGGACAGATGCACGGCGCGGTGCTTCTCGACGACGGCGGCCGGGTCGTTCGGCCGGCGATTATCTGGTGCGATCAGCGGACCGACGCGGAATGCCAATGGCTCACCGACACGCTCGGCCGGACGCGTCTGCTCGCGCTCACTCTGAATCCTGCACTCACCAACTTCACGCTGCCGAAGCTGCTCTGGGTCCGCACCCAGGAGCCTTCCGCCTGGCGACAGATTCGTCACGTTCTTCTTCCGAAGGACTTCGTGCGGCTCCGGCTGAGCGGCGAGTACGCGACCGATGTCGCCGACGCGTCCGGCACGCTGATGTTGGACGTGGCCGGCCGGAAGTGGTCTCGAGAGATGGTCGATGCCGCCGGGATCGATTCCGCAATTCTGCCCGGCGTTTTCGAGTCGCAGGAGATCTGTGCACGCGTGTCGCGCGAGGCCGCAGCGGCGACGGGACTTTGCGACGATACGCCGATCGTCGCGGGCGCAGGCGATCAGGCAGCAGGCGCGATCGGGATGGGGATTACCCGCCCGGGCGCGGTTTCGGCAACAATCGGCACGTCAGGGGTTGTCTTTGCAGCCACAGACCGTCCCGCGCTCGATCCGAAGGGACGGCTGCACACGTTTTGTCATGCGATTCCCGATCGGTGGCACGTCATGGGTGTCACGCAGGCCGCGGGATTGTCGCTGCGGTGGTTGCGCGAGCAGCTCGAACCCGCGCTCTCGGGAGACGAGGCGTACGGCAGAATGACGGCGGCCGCTGCGATGGTCGAGCCCGGCGCGGACGGACTGCTTTGGGCGCCGTACTTGATGGGCGAGCGCACACCGCATCTCGATCCTCATGTTCGTGGCGCGTTGATCGGACTTGCGGCAAATCACACACGCGGTTACATGGTGCGCGCCGTGCTCGAGGGCGTAGCATTCAGCCTGCGCGACTCTTTCACCATCTTCGAGGAGCTCGGCATTCCGGTTCGGCGCGTGCGCCTCGGCGGCGGCGGCGCGCGCTCGGCACTCTGGCGGCAGATTCAAGCGGACGTTTACGGCTACCCGGTCGAGACCGTGACGGCCGATGAAGGGTCGGCGTACGGGGCCGCGTTGTTGGCTGGCGTTGGCGCGCGTTTCTGGCCGAGCGTTGATGATGCCTGCGACCGCCTGGTTCGAAGCGCGGTGGCCGCCGTGCCGGAACCGAATCGCGTGTCGCGGATGAACGAGCGCTATGCGGCGTACCGGCGCGTTTATGATGCGCTGCGAACGATCGAGGAACGTTATGCCGGATCAATTCACTCCGCGCCCTGAGCACAAGTTCTCTTTCGGACTCTGGACTGTTGGCAACCGCGGGCGCGATCCGTTCGGCGACGTCGTGCGGCCCACGCTCTCGCCGACAGATGCCGTGGCGCTGCTTGCCGAAGTTGGCGCCTGGGGCGTCAATCTCCACGACAACGACCTGGTTCCGATCGACGCTTCCGCGTCCGACCGGGATCGGATCGTCAAGGACTTTCGCTCAGCGTGTCAGCAGCACGGCGTCGTTGTCCCGATGGTGACCGTGAACCTCTTCTACCATCCGGTCTTTCGCGATGGCGCATTTACCTCGAACGATGCGCGGGTGCGCGCGTATGCGCTCCAGAAAACCATGCGCGCCATGGATCTGGGCGCGGAGCTGGGCGCGAAGATTTTCGTGCTCTGGGGTGGACGCGAGGGAACGGAAACCGACGCATGCAGGCGCCCGGACGACGCCGTCAAGCGATTGCGTGGAGCGGTCAACTACCTTTGCGAGTACTCGCTCGATCGCAACTACGCTTTCCGCTTCGCTCTCGAAGCCAAACCGAACGAGCCGCGCGGCGACATCTACATGGCCACCACGGGCGCTTATCTCGGCTTCATTGCCACGCTCGACCATCCCGACATGGTGGGTGTGAACCCGGAGGTTGCTCACGAACACATGGCGGGACTCAATTTCGTGCACGCCGTGGCGCAGGCCTGGGAAGCGGGCAAGCTGTTTCACATCGACTTGAACGACCAGATGCCGGGACGCTACGACCAGGACTTCCGCTTTGGCGCGGCGAATCCAAAGGCCGCCTTCTGGCTCGTCAAGTTTCTCGAGGACGTCCAGTACGATGGCCCGCGCCACTTCGACGCACACGCGTATCGCACCGAGGATTACGATGGCGTCCGCGAGTTCGCGCGCGGCTGCATGCGCACCTATCTCATTCTCAAGGAGCGCGCCGCACGATGGAACGCCGATGCCGAGATCCAGTCGCTCGTGAAGCAGGCCAGCTCTGGCGACGATCGGGGTCCGCTGAGCTCGTACTCTCGTGAGAACCGGGACACGCTGTTGGCCCGCGACTTCGATCGCTCGGCGCTCTCGTCAAAAGGACTGGCCTACGAACGGCTCGATCAGTTGACGGTGGAAGTGCTGCTTGGTGTTCGAGGTTCATAGGTTCATGGGTTCATAGGTTCGTAGGTTGATGCGCTCATAGATTGAGGTCAGAGGTTCAATTGAACCGTATTGGAATGGGAATCGTCGGTGCCGGTTTTGTCGGCCCGCATCACGTCGACGCGGTCAGGCGTCTGGGGTACGTCGACATCGTCGCCGTTGCCGGCAGTGGCGAGGACTCTGGCCGTCAAAAGGCGGAGCAGCTTGGCGCCCGGAAAGGTTACGGCAGTTACAAGGCGCTTGTCGCCGATCCAGACGTGCACGTGGTCCATGTCGCGACGCCGAACTATCTTCACTATGCGGTCACATCGGAAGCGCTGGCGAACGGGAAGCATGTGATCTCGGATAAGCCGCTTGCCGCGACGGCGGAAGAATCCAGACGACTCGTCGATCAAGTGAAACGCAGTGGCCTCGTTGGCGCCGTCACCTTCAACTACCGCGGGAACCCGCTCGTTCAACAGGCGCGTCACGCCATTGCCACCGGCCGGATCGGCACGCCGACGTTTCTTCACGGCTACTACTTGCAGGACTGGCTCCTGCACGAGACCGACTACTCGTGGCGCCTCGAGCCGGAGAAAGGCGGCGCTTCATCCGCGCTCGCTGATATCGGATCGCACTGGTGCGACCTGGCCCAACACGTGAGCGGCTTGCGCATTACGCATGTGCTTGGCGATCTCACGACCGTGATTCCACGCAGGAAACGGCCTCGCGGCTCGCGAGAGGCGTTCCAGACGGCCACGGACGACGGCGGCGAAACCGTTGACATTCGCGTCGAGGATCTCGCATCGGTGATGGTCAAGTTCGACAACGGCGCGAACGGAAGCTTTTCTGTTGGACAGGTCTGTGCCGGCCATAAGAACGATCTCGTTCTGGAGGTGTGCGGCTCGAAGGCTTCGATCCGCTGGCGTCAGGAGCATCAGAACGAGCTCTGGATCGGCCATCGCGAGAAGGCCAACGAGATTCTGCAAAAGGACCCGGCGCTTCTGGATCCAGAGGTGCGGGGCTACGCGCACCTACCCGGTGGCCACCAGGAAGCGTGGGCAGATGCGTTCTGTAATTTGATGCGCGACATCTACGGATTCATCGCTTCCGGACAGAAAGCCGATTCTGCGCGTCCACCGGCGTTCGCGACGTTCGAGGACGGTTACCGTGCTAACTGCATCGTCGAAGCCATCCTTGAAAGCGCTGGACAAGGCAGCGTCTGGACCGCGGTCAGTTACTGAGGACAGACGATGACGACGCCATTCACCCCGAAATTCATGAAGATCGGCGTGCTCACCGCGGCGCTCCAAGAGCTCACGCCCCGAGAGAAGCGTGATTCCGATCCGGATCTTGCGATCGAGGAGTGGCTTGCCTTTGCGCGCGAGCTCGGAGCCGACTACATCCAGCTGTCGGCGGCGCTGCATCCGAGCGAAGCGGACGTGCCGCCGGAGGCCATGCTCGATCCGGTGGCAAACACACTGGATCTTCGGCAACCCTTCGACAAGACGCGCGCGCGTCGCGTCGAAACCGCGTTACAGGCGACAGGCATCGGGATCTCCGAGATTGGCTACTTCGACAACCTCTTGCATCACGATCGAGCTGTTCGAAAGAAGAAGCATGAGTTTCTGTTGCGCGTATTCGACACCGCCGCGCTCCTCGGAGTCGACGCCGTCTGCGGCTTCGTGGGCAGGAACCAGACGCACAGCGCGGACGAAAACCTCGTCGATTTCGAGGAGCACTTCGTCCCGCTGTTGCGCGCCGCGAAAGAACGACGGCTCGTCTATCGCGTCGAACAATGCCCGATGCCCGGCTGGACCACGGGGGACAACTGGCACAACAACATCGCCTACACGCCAGGGACGTGGATCGCCCTCCACAAGATTTGCGAGAGGCACGGCGTGGGCGACCAGTTTCTTATCCATTACGATCCATCCCACGCAATTTTGATGGGACAAGACACGCGCTCGATCTTCCAGTATCTGAGAGACGAGGGTTACGGGTTCCTGATTGGCGGCTTCCATGTCAAAGGACAGGTGATCGACGCGAAAGGCGTAAGCGCGTGGGGATACGGCGGCCAGACCATCCAGCGGGGGGACTGGATCAACGCAAAACCTTCACCTGTCCCAGCAGACCAGTTGAATGCTTGGAAGAAGCAAGTCGTACTCTGCGAGCACGAATTGCCGGGCACGGCGCGGCACGATCCGCTCGCGTATCTTCAAAACCGCACGGTTGACTGGTTGGATCACCAACTTGCGGCCCGGGAACTGCTGCCGCTCGACGTTGCAAAGACGCACCTCGTGGTCGAGCACGAGTACCCGAAGGCACGGATTCAAGATCGCGAGCGCCTGAAACCGATCCTGCAGGCGTCAATCGCATTCGTGCGGCATATCGATGAAGCAGCCGCCTCAATGTACGCACTGCAGCATGAGGTGTTGGCGTCGCAGGGCATTGCGATTCAGGGCATCGGGCGCCAACCTTACCGATCGTGACGACCCGTATCTAGGGCTTCACGAACTTCTGCACGACGCCGTTGAGTTGAGCAAGATAAACGTCTCCTGAATCGGTGACGGCTACGCCGTGGCCTCCGGGGTTTCCGGGCAATCTTCCCAGGACCTTGCCGTCGAGATCCCGCAGGGTCCCACCGGTCCATATCCGCTGGTCCTTGGCGACGGCGAGGCCCGAAACACCTCCCGTC
>JBKPDL010000150.1:0-41399 GCA_046727855.1 Acidobacteriota bacterium | reverse complement strand
TCGCGCCGAAGAAGAGAGCACCGCGGATCAAAGCGCTCGTCACCGCGGATTTGTAGTTCCAGTAGCTCTCCATCTGCTCACGCCGCGTGCGTGACGGCGCCGGTCGCGGCGGTGCTCGGCCGGCAGACACGCCGATAGGTCTCGAACAGCGGCTCGAGCGCCTTGTCCCAGCGGCGGGACAACCCGTACGATCGCGCGGCCACGCTCATGGCGTGTCGCTGCTCTACATTCCGCAACAGCAACGCAACGGAATTGCCCCAACTCCTGCCATCGACACCGCCACAGACCAGTCCGGTCATGCCCGGCATCATGTTTTCGGACGGGCCGCCGGCGTCCGAGACGATCACAGGCAAACCTGAGGCCTGTGCTTCGAGCACGACGTTGCCTGCCGTGTCGGTACGGCTCGGAAATGCAAACACATCCGCGGACGCGAAGATCTCGGCCACTTGCTCGCGTCCAACCGAGCCGCAAAAAACGGCATCGGGCAAACGTTCGGCGAGCCATGGCCGAAGCGGACCATCTCCCGCGACCACGAGACGGAAGCGCATGCTCATCGTTTGCAAACGCTCCGCTATCGCGGGCAGCAGTTCTAATCCTTTTTCACGCGAGACGCGTCCCACGTAGAGCACGATCGGCCGCTCATCGTCAGCGCCCCAGGTGCGGCGCAGCCACGCCGATCGCTTCGCCGGCGTGAACAGATCGGTGTCCACACCCCGCGGCCAGATTGCGAGACGTTCCCAGGGCAATCCGCCCTGCATCAACAACTCGCGCGTCGCGACCGACGGGACGAGCACGTGCCGGCACCGTTCATACATCCAGCGCATGTAGTCGTCCATCCAATGTCCCAGGCGCGGCGACCCGCTGAGGATAGACGTATAGGCGCCCAAGTCGGTGTGGTAGCTGCCGACCAGCGGCAAGCCCGTCTCTCTCGCCACCCACAGCGCCGTCAGCCCGAGCGGGCCTGGCGTTGTGAGATGGATC
Source organism: Acidobacteriota bacterium (assembly GCA_046727855.1). GTDB lineage: Bacteria > Acidobacteriota > Vicinamibacteria > Vicinamibacterales > UBA2999 > DASPWV01. The sequence goes on along the minus strand of JBKPDL010000150.1, from coordinate 40,418 downwards.
AAATCCACGCGATCTTCACGCACAAGGTTCAGGTACTGACGCCACTTCGGCAGATACATCCGCATCTCGCGATAGAACGGAATCGGAACAGCGAACGATGGCAGCGCGAGATAATCGGGCTCATCACTACCGAGACCCGCCGCCGTGTAGATGCGCGCCCGCACGTCGGCTGGCGCGTGAGCGATCACGGCCGTCAGCGTCGTGGTCACGCCGTTGACCTTGTTGAAGTCGTTGTCGGTGAAGATCGCGACGCGCATCTCAGGCCGCCAGTGTCGGCACGCGCGCGATCGTCGGAGCAGGCCGCGCAACGAGATCGAACAAGAGGTTTTCGTTGAAGCGCTCCTCCATCACGAAATGGAGATACGCGCCGGCCAGCGCGATGGAGACGAGCGGCAACGCGAGGATGCCGCCAAAGAAGCACGCGTGTGTCCGAAGGGCGAGCGGCTGACGCCGGACGTCGCGGCCCTGATCGATGCAGAAGTTGCCGGCAAAGCGAAACACGTCGGATGCCATGGTGAAAAAGCTGCCATCGCGCCCGCCCACCACAGCGCGGCCTTCCCACAGCCCGCGCATGAATTCCTCACGCGTGCGCGCGCCCGGCACTTCGGTCCACGTGAATCCGATGCCGCGATGGGTGTGCGAATCGCTGCCTGCAATGCCCGTCTTCGCGGCAGCTTCGGCAAGGCAGCGCGCGGTGCGGTTCTGAACCGGCAATCGCGAACCGTTGATGATTTCGAGCGCGTTCACCCACGGCAGCAGCGCAGCGACGTGCGGCGCGGTGATTGGCCCGTTGATGCCCGACGCGAGGGTTTGGGGCTTATGGTGCACGCCCAAAATGACGAGGCGAGCACGAAAGGATGTCGAACGCGCAAAATCTAGCGAGGCTCCGCCTCAGACCCCCAAGGGGAAGCATCCCGCACGGCTCCGCCTCGCTAGAGGCAGCATCGTTTTTGCCCCGCCTCTGGTGGGGCGAGACATCTTGAAGGCCACGTGAAGAAGTCAATTCATACGCAGCGGATGCGGCCTTCAAGACGTCTAATGGCGGATGTCCGAGTGGGCCGCATCCTTTGGGCGGTGGTGTAACAGTTCTGAAACGAAGTTGCGAACGTACAGCCGGAACACCGCGCCCTTCCCCATCGCGTTGTAGCGCCGCGCCGAGGTGTAGAGATAGCAGTCGTAGGCGAGCTCGACGCGCCCATGCGCGAAGAGGCGTCGTCCAAGGTTCGTATCTTCTCCGTGAAACTCAATGGACGTGTCAAACCCGCCGATGCTGTCGAGCGCAGTACGCCTGACGGCGAAATTGCCGCCATAGAACACGACACCGATACGAAGCAGGTATTTGGCGAGAACGTGCGTAGCCGGCGCCAGGGTGTAGTCGTAGGCGCGAATCAGCGCGCGGCCGAACCAGTCCCAGTCGTAAAACCGATAGTTGCCGGAGAGGGCCACGAGCGCCCGGTCGGCCTTGAAGCGGCGCTCGATTCGCTCGAGCCACATCAGCGGCGCGCGGCAGTCCGCATCGAGATAGACGAGAAGTTCGCCCGAGGATTCCCGCCAGCCCCGCTCGCGCGCGATCACCAGTCCCTTGCGCGGCTCGTCGATGACCCGCGCGCGCGGCAGCGCTCTGGCAATCGCGCCGGTGCGGTCCTCACTTGCGTTGTCGATGACGATGATCTCGTTTGCGGGCCGGGTCTGTGCGAGCAACGAGCCGACACAGGCGCTGATGTAGGCTTCCTCGTTGTGCGCGCACACGATCACGCTGATCTTCATTGGGCGAGAAGGTACGGCCGACGCGTAAACACAATCCATCGGGGCGGTAACGGTGGCGTTAAAAACCGGATCCGTGCCTGGCTCAGGGTTTGCGAGAGCTGAAGCTGGTATGCGCAGTACGTTGGCTTTGATTCTGGGCGGCGGCCAGGGCAGCCGCCTTTACCCGCTGACGCACATGCGCTCCAAGCCGGCAGTTCCGATCGGCGGCAAGTACCGCCTCATCGACGTGCCGATCAGCAACTGCCTCCACGCCGATTTACGCCGCATTTTTGTGCTGACGCAATTCAACTCAGCCTCGTTGAACCGCCACATCAGCAATACCTATCGCATGGATCGTTTCTCGAGCGGCTTCGTCGAGATCCTCGCCGCAGAACAGACGCCGGAGAGCACCGCGTGGTTCGAAGGAACGGCGGACGCCGTGCGCAAAGCACGGCGTCACTTCGAAACACACGAGGCGAGCCACTATCTCATCCTCGCAGGCGATCATCTGTACCGGATGAACTACACGAAGCTGCTCGACGCGCACCTCGAGCTCAAGGCCGACATCACCATCGCTGCCCTGCCGTCCACGCCGCAAGATGCGACATCTATGGGCATCTTCACGTTCGATCGAACGGGTCAGATTGTCGCCTTCGAGGAGAAGCCGAGCGCGGAGCGGCTGGCAGAGATGAAAACCAGTTTGCCGGAAGGATCGACGACGCTGCAGGCCGATCAGCGGGCGCCGTTCATCGCGTCAATGGGCATCTATCTTTTCTCGCGCCACGTACTCCTCGACATGCTCGAACAGGACGGCAACGATTTCGGCAGACAGTTGATCCCCGCCGCCCTCTCACGCTACCGGGTGTCCGCCTATTTGTTTGACGGCTACTGGGCAGATGTCGGCACCATCGACAGCTACTACGAGGCCAACATCATGCTCACGCGCGACAACCCACCTTTCAGCTTCTACGATCCACGCTGCCCGATCTATACGCACGAGCGCTATTTGCCCCCGTCGCGAGTGCTCGATACCGACTTCCAGCACGCGCTGGTGTGCGATGGCAGCTTTCTCGATCGCACCACCGTCAGCGATTCCGTGGTCGGCATTCGCAGTATCGTCCGGAGCGGCGCGAACATTCAGCGCTCGGTCCTGCTCGGCGCCGACTACTACGAACACGAGCGCAACGGCAGTGCTACCGCGCAAAGTGTCGCCCTGGGCATCGGTACAGATGTTGAGCTCGATCGGGTGATCGTGGACAAAAACGCTCGCATCGGCCACGGCGCGCGGCTCATCAACACTCGTGGAGTGCAGGATCTCAATGGCGAGGGCTTCTTCATCCGCAACGGAATCATCATCGTTCCCAAGGACGCCATCATCCCGGCCGGCCTCGTTGTGTAACCCAGAATTAACGCCGCCGTCACGCGACGGAAAACTTACCCCGATACCGTCACGTGATGGCATTAGGGATGACAGAGGACAGTTCGCGGTACGCGGTCCCGACGCGCCGAGCCACCGGCAAAACACGTGTCTTGGTGGTTGAAGACGAGCAGGATATTGCCGACCTCGTCAGACACGCCCTCGAACGCGATGGCGGCATGGACGTTCAAGTCGCCGGCGCGGGCGATACGGCGGTCAAAATTGCCACTGATCAGATTCCCGATCTCATCGTGCTCGATCTGAACCTTCCCGTAATTTCCGGTCTCGAAGTGTGCCGGTTGCTGCGGCAGCGTTCAGAAACACGAGAGATTCCGATCATCATGCTCACCGCACGAACGTCGGAGAGCGATCGGGTGGCCGGCCTCGACATCGGCGCCGATGACTACATCACCAAGCCGTTCTCGCTGCGTGAATTGTCGGCCCGAGTGCGCGCGGTGCTTCGCCGTCACCGTGGCGAGCTGCAGACGGCCACCGTGTATCGCAACGACCGTCTGGTTGCCGACTTCGATGCGGTCAGTGTGCACGTCGACGGACAGCCTGTAAGGCTTACGCGGCGAGAATTCGAGCTGCTGAAGTACCTCATCGAGAATCGCAATCGCGTGCTGTCGCGCGATCGGCTGCTGGAGCGGGTGTGGGGGTACGACCGGGTCATCGAAACCCGCTCCGTCGACGTTCACGTTGGGCGACTTCGCAGCAAACTCGGTTCGGTGGGGGATCAGATCGAAACAGTAGTCGGACTGGGCTATAAGTTTGTCGGTTAGACTGCGACCGTATCCTCAGTCCAGCCCTTCTTCGTCAGCGCGTCGAGCTCTTCCATTATCGTGCGTTGCGCCCGCTCCACGCGGTGCCAGTCGTCGTAAAACACCCGGCGCAGAGACTGGTTGTCCTGTTCGGCCTTTACTTCCCAACCGCTGTCCACCGTGCGAATGGTGTAGCGGCGAGTGTGCTCGGCGTTGCGAATCGTCTTGGCGAATGCGTACATGATGAATGCGAATCCTTAACACAATTGTGACTCGCGCTACGACACCGCTGCGGTAAATTTCATGTAACGTGCTCGGGCAAATGCCTGAACCAATTGGATTTGTGGCATCTTTAACGCGGCGCGCGGACCCGGAGAACCCGTTCCAGCGTTCGCACCGTGAGTTCCGAGGGCCCCCGTCCGGGTTCGCCATCGGCGTGAAACGGAATTTCAGCATCGGCGCGGACGTTGAGTTCGCGCACGGCGCGCATCGTCACTCCACGACCGGGACGCAGCCGCCCGAGAAAGACCGATGGCAAGCGCATGGCGATACTCAGCGCCGACAGTTGTTCGACGACGACGAGCTCGAGAAGGCCGTCGTCCAGCCGCGCCCCAGGCGCGATGTACACGCGGTTGCCGTACTGTCTGCCATTTGCGAGCGCGAGCATCAGCGCATGATATTCGGAGCGTTCCTGGTCGATGCAGATTTCGTAGCGCGTCGTACGCGGGCGGATGAGCTCGGCGAGACCGATCCGCAAATACGCAAGCGGACCTCGTTTGCGAAGCCCCCGCTCGGCGAACCGCGCGGCGATCACGGCATCTGCCCCGATGCCGGCGATGTTGAAAAACAGCGTCTCGTGTATCTGCCCGGCGTCGATCGTGAAGTCACGACCAGTTGCCGCGATATCCAGCGCGGCCGCGGGCGCAAACGGAATTCCCAGATCCGAGGCAAGCCCGTTGCCCGATCCGGACGGCACGATCGCGAGCGGCACATCACGGTGAATCAACGAACACGCAGCTTCGTTGACCGTCCCATCGCCTCCCCACGCGACGACGAGATCGGCGCCGGTGTCGACCGCCTCGGCCGCAAACGCGAGCGCATCGCCGCGCCCCGTGGTGACCTTGATCATTGCCTCGAACCCATGTCGTCGCAGGACGGTGGTTGCGAGATCCGCGTGGGCGCGAAGGTGCGTGTCGAGACGGCCGCGGCCCGACAGCGGGTTAATGATGACGACCGCGCGAGCCATCTAGCCCCTCAATTCACTTGCGTGGCGCATCGTGACGTCAGGGCGATCTGAGTGCACGGGCGAAAACGGGCTGCTTTCGCGCGGTTCGCGCCGTCGGCGCCGTTCAGTCAATGGCTCTCCGGGTTTTATCGCGGGATCTTGCGAAGCGCTCTTGGCGGAATGAGCCAGCGCAGGACGCCTGGACCGTTGGGCATTGCGCCATCGAGCTGAATGCAGCACACCGCTCCCTTCTTGAATTCGATCTCGCCGCGCGCCTGCAACAGTTTAGCGGCCAACTCACCGAGATCCGGCTGATGTCCCACAAGCGCAATTCTGCGATATCGCTTGGAGTACTTGGCCACGGCTTCCAAAACAGCCTGCACGCGTCCGCCAGGCGCCAGCGCCTCGACGTCTTCGGTGCGCGGCTTCGATCCCAGGCCCGCAATCAGGAGTTCGGCGGTGTGCTTGGCGCGCACCACCGGACTCGTAAGCACGAGATCTGCTGTGACGTCCAGCTCTCTGAGACCTTCGACCGCCGCTTTGAAGCGCGCAATCCCTTCGCTCGTCAGCGGGCGCTCGCGATCATCTGGATAGTTGGGTCCACGTTCCGCAGCAATCGCGTGACGAACCAAATACAGTTCGATCGTGACGGCCATGTGAACTATGCGACCGCGGCCCGACGCGATTCGCCGAGCGTGGGATTGGCGCACAGCTTGAGGATGGCTTCCCGGCGGCGCATGTACGCGGCGTGCTCCTTGCGGCCCTCTTCTTCTATCACGCTGATCAGGCCGTCGAGCTCGCTCGCAAGACGGCGATCGGTCGCGGCAGACTGCGCCTGCACGGCGCGCACGTGTTCAGCCAGTATGTGCAGGTCGTGCAAACGGCCAAGTTGGTCTTGCATCGTCTTGAGTTGTCGAATCTTGGCGGTCAGCCGCGACCGTTTCAGCTCGCGCTCGATTTCCATGACATACCGCAGCTTCTTGGCGGCGATGCGAACCGCATGGAGCCGCTCTGCGGAATACAGGCTTCCCGCTGCGTCGATCGCATCGGTCAGTTGCTTGGCGCGACGTTCGACGCGCCGCACGGCGTCTCGAACCGCGCCGGGGCGTCCCCCGACTTCGGGTCCCGACCCGACGTGGGTCAGTTCGCGCCGCAGGCGCTCGACCTTGCCAGGCGTAATGGCGGCAACCATCTGCCGCCGGCGCGCGAGCCGCTCGCTCGTCAGCGCCTGCCGTACCTTGACAATGACCCGGCCGCTGGCGACGCCATGATTCGCGAATTCGCCGAGCAAATCGAGCGACACATCGAGCTCGCGGACCGGCCCGAGGGCACGAGTCATGCGCCGCACGCGCTGGCGTGCGCGATCGATGGCCTGCGCATCGAGCGATTTGCGGAGCACGGGCAGGGCCGCTCGGAGCCGGCGAGTGGCGACACGCGCCTGGTGCACCGACTTCGTATCGCCGGACTGCACGGCGGGCATCGCCTCGATGAGCGTTTCGAGCCGTTGACGGAGAAGTACGAGAAGTGCCGCGCGATGGTCCATACTAGGAGCCCAGCAACCCCGAATTATACCCATCCGACCCTATGCGACTTGCAGCCATCGACATCGGCACCAACTCCGTCCACATGATCGTCGTGCGCGTCAGGCCCGACTTTTCGTTCGAGGTGATCGACCGCGAAAAAGAAATGGTCCGGCTCGGCGCCGGCGGCCTCGATGGAAAAAAGCTCACTCAGGAGGCAATGAGCTCCGCGCTCCAGGCACTGTCGAAATTCGAGCGCCTGGCGAAATCGCACCAGGTGGACGAGATACTCGCTGCCGCGACGAGCGCGACGCGTGAAGCCGAAAATGGCGGCGAATTCCTCAAAGCGATTGAGCGTACTACCGGAGTGCGGCCGCGGATCATCACCGGCAGTCTCGAAGCGAGACTGATCCATCAAGCTGCGGTGTACGGGGTGGACACGCCCAAGCCGGCGGTCGTCATCGACGTCGGCGGCGGCAGCGTGGAAATCACGCTCGGCACGCGCGAGGAGGTGCGCTTCGCGCGCAGCTTCAAGATCGGCGTTATCCGGCTCACCGAACGCTTCGTCAAATCCGATCCGCTGAGCGGCGGCGACGAGCGCAAGCTCGTTCGACATATCTCCGAACAGGTCGATCGCTACGTGAACCACATCGTTGATGCCGGGTTCGATCAGGTGATCGGGACGTCGGGCACGATTCTCTCCGTCGGCACCGTGGCCGCGGCGCTCGAAACCGGAAACGTACCCGAAGGACAGCGCAACCTGCGCGTCAGCGCCAAGAGCATCCATCGGCTTCGCAAAGCTGTGACCGAACAGGATCTCGAAGAGCGGCTCAAGCTGCCAGGGCTCGATCCGAGGCGTGCCGATCTCACAGTGGCCGGCGCCGTGCTGGTTGACACGCTGCTCAAGAAACTGGGTGCGGATGAAATCACCCTGTGCGATTTGGCGCTCCGCGAAGGGCTGGTGCTCGACTACATCCACGACCACCGTAAGGAAATCGCCCGGGTCGATCGATATCCCGACATCAGGCGCCGTTCGACGATTGAGCTCGCCGAGCGATGCAGCTGGGAGGCCGACCATTCACGTCAAGTCTCGCGGCTCGCGCTGTCGTTGTTCGATCAAACGCGAGATGCGCATCGCCTTGGCGACAAGGAACGCGAGTGGCTCGAGTTCGGGGCGTTCCTGCACGACATCGGCATGCACATCAGCTACGAGCGGCATCACCGCCACTCGTATTACCTCGTCAAGAACGGCGATCTCCGCGGTTTCGAACCCGAGGAAATCGAAGTTATCGCGCTGCTGACGCGATATCACCGTCGCGCCGTCCCGGCGCGCAGCCACGAAGGCTTTCGCGATCTGCCGCGTCCGCTCCGCAATACCGTCCGGGTGCTGGGAGCGTTTCTGCGCATTGCCGAGTCGCTCGACCGCAGCCGTTACGGTATCGTGAAATCAATCGACGTCCGCACACGCGGCCGGAAGCGCACCGTGCAAATCTACGCCGTCGGGGACAGCGAGCTCGAGGTTTGGGCGGCGACCCGACAGCTGCCCATTGTGGCTGAGGCGATTGGATGCGATCTGGAGCTCGTCGCACACCACATCGCCGAGCCGGACGTCGAGGCGGGAACGAGACGCGCGCGCCGCGTGGCCAAGCCCGAGCCGGCCCGACGGCTTCGCGGCAAATCGCCGCGCGCGGAATCGGGAGCTACTCTCCACTAGAACGGGACCTTGTCATGTCGGCGCTTTGCAGGTCGTTTACCGGGAATTAACAAATCCGAAACTACTCGGTAACCGCACGCCCGTAGCGTGGGAGAGATGCATCTGTCATCGCTCCGTTCAGCGGCTGTGCTGACGGCTCTCACGCTCTCGCTCGCATGCGGCAGAGATTCGGGCACGTCGGACATCATCAAAGTCGATGGGTCGAGCACAGTCTTTCCGATCAGCGAAGCCGTTGCGGAAGAGTTTCAAAAAGCCAGCCCGGGTGCGCGCGTAACGGTCGGCATCGCTGGCACGGGCGGCGGCTTTCAGAAGTTCTGTCGCGGCGAGACCGATATTCAGGACGCCTCGCGTCCGATCTTGAAGACGGAGATAACCGCGTGCAGTGAAGCAGGGATCAACTTCATCGAATTGCCGACCGCCTACGACGGCATCGCGATCGTCGTCAATCCCAAGGCGTCCTGGATCGACAGCATCACCGTGAGCGAGCTCCAGACGCTCTGGGCGCCCGCCGCGCAGGGCAAGGTTTCTCGCTGGAGTCAGGTGCGGAAGGGATGGCCAGACCGCGAGATTCATCTTTTCGGCGCTGGAGTGGATTCGGGCACCTACGATTACTTCACAGAGGCGATTAACGGCAAAGCCAAGGCAAGCCGCGGTGATTTCACGTCGAGCGAGGACGACAATGTCCTCGTGCAGGGCGTTTCCGGCGACGAAGGCGCGCTTGGGTTCATCCCGTTTGCGTATTACGAGGAGAACGAGGCGAAGTTGAAGCTGGTGCCGGTTGACGATGAGAAGGCAGATAACGGAAGCGGCCCGACCGTGCCGAGCGTCGACTCGATTCGCAACGGCACGTATCAGCCGCTGTCGCGGCCGCTCTTCATCTACGTTGCGGAAAAGGCGCTGAGCCGTAGCGAAGTCCAGAAATTCGTCGATTTCTATCTCACCGAAGGCCCCGAGCTCGCGGAAGAAGTCGGCTACGTGCAGCTTGGGGATCCCGTCTCTCAACTCGTGCGGCAGCACTACACGGCGAAGAAGACCGGAACGGCGTTCGGCGACGACGGCGCGCAGGTCGGTGTGACCATCGAACAGCTCCTCTCGAGGGAACGGGCGCAATAGATGGCGCGCGCGCGTGTGGCGGAGCGGCTCATCGAGGGCATGCTCTTCCTCTGCGCGGCGCTGTCGGTGCTCACCACCGTCGGCATCATCGCAGTACTTGCGCTCGAGACCATCGAGTTTCTGCGCGAAGTCCCAATCATTGAATTTCTGACCGGCACCGAGTGGACGCCGCTCTTTGCGAGTCCGCGATTCGGCGTGCTGCCGCTGGTCGTGGGCACGCTCCTTGTATCCGCCATCGCGATGATTGTCGCGTTGCCCATGGGGCTGCTGAGCGCCATCTATCTGAGTGAATACGCGCCGCCAGGCATTCGCCGGGTTATCAAGCCGACACTGGAGATTCTCGCCGGCGTGCCGACGGTGGTATACGGCTACTTCGCACTCATGTTCGTGACGCCGCTCCTCCAGCGCTATTTGCCTGGTCTCGCCGGATTCAACGCGCTGAGTCCGGGCATCGTCATGGGCATCATGATCCTGCCGCTGGTTTCGTCGCTGTCCGAGGATGCGATGCGCGCGGTGCCGCGCGGCCTGCGCGAAGGTGCGTACGCGCTCGGTGCGACTCGCCTGCAGACCGCGCTTCGCGTGGTGGTACCGGCCGCGTTTTCGGGCATCACCGCCGCCTTCGTCCTTTCGGCATCGCGCGCCATCGGCGAGACCATGATCGTGGCGATCGCCGCAGGCCAGCAGCCGCGTCTCACCGGCAATCCGTTTGTCCCAATCGAAACCATGACCGCTTATATCGTGCAGGTCAGTCTCGGGGATACGCCGCAGGGGACGCTGGAATATCGCACGATTTTTGCGGTCGGGATGCTGCTGTTTCTCTCGACCTTCGCGCTCAATCTCGTGAGCACCTGGATGCGCGATCGCTTCCGGCAGGAGTACGCGTGATGGCGACGGGCGTGTCGACGGCGGGATTCGCGACGGCGACGCGGGAGACATTGCGGCGGCGCGTGCTCGACCTCGGTTTTCAGTTAGTCGCGCTCGCCGTTCTGGTGCTCGCACTCGGTTCGCTCGCGCTGCTGGTGAGCGACGTCCTCCGCGATGGCGCCGGGCGCCTCAGCTGGCAGTTCCTGACCAGCCTGCCGTCTCGACGCGCGTCCGAGGCCGGCATCTATAACGCGCTCATCGGCAGCGTCTTCGTGATCGGGCTGACCGGCCTGATCGCCCTGCCGATCGGCGTGGCTGCGGCCATTTACCTCGAAGAGTACGGCCGGCGCAGCCGCATGGCGCGCCTCATCGAGATCAACATCGCCAATCTTGCCGCCGTGCCATCGATCATCTACGGCCTGCTTGGCCTCGGATTGTTCGTGCGCGCGATGGGGATGGGCCGAAGCGTGATTGCCGGCGCATCGACGCTGGCCCTGCTCGTGCTTCCGGTGGTCATTCTCTCGACGCGCGAAGCGCTGCGCACCGTGCCCAAATCCATTCGCGAGGGGTCGTACGCGCTTGGCGCCACCAAGTGGCAGACGATCTGGCATCAAGTGTTGCCGATGGCGATGCCCGGCGTGCTCACCGGCCTGATTCTCTCGCTGTCGCGCGCGATCGGCGAAACGGCGCCGCTCATCACCATCGGCGCGCTGACCTACGTGCCATTTGCCCCCGACAGCATCTGGGAGGCGTTCACGGTGCTGCCGATCCAAATCTTCAACTGGACGTCGCGTCCACAAGCGGATTTTCGCGCCAATGCGGCAGCCGGTATCATTGTGCTGCTCATCATGCTGATCGTCATGAACGCCGCGGCGATTCTGCTGCGCGATCGCTATCAACGCCAGGGACGAGCGTGACCATGGTGCAAGGTCAGGCGCCGCGCCCGACACCAACCCTCCAGCTGCCGCATCACCCGCCCACTCAGGACGCGCCGGTCAAGATCGACGTGCAGCGGCTCAATTTCTACTACGGTGAGAAGCGGGCGCTCGAAGAAATCGGCATCGAGATCCGATCGAATCTGGTCACGGCGTTCATCGGTCCGTCGGGCTGCGGCAAGAGCACCTTTCTGCGCACGCTCAATCGCATGAACGACATCATTCCGGGGGCGCGGGTCGAAGGTACCGTGCTCATCGACGGGCAGAGCACCTATGCACCCGGTATCGACGTCGTGCAGCTGCGCCGGCGCGTGGGCATGGTGTTTCAGAAGTCCAACCCGTTTCCGAAATCGATTTTCGAGAACGTCGCCTACGGCTTGCGCATCAACAACATGGCGAGTTCAAAGTCCGAGCTGTCGGGCCGCGTCGAAGAAAGCCTGCGCGCGGCGGCCATCTGGGACGAGGTCAAGGATCGACTGGATGACTCGGCGCTGGCGTTGTCTGGCGGGCAGCAGCAGCGCCTTTGCATCGCGCGCGCGCTGGCGATCAAACCCGAAGTGCTGTTGATGGACGAGCCCGCGTCGGCGCTCGACCCGATCGCCACGCAGCGCATCGAGGAACTCATCTACGACCTGAAGAAGAACTACACCATCGTCATCGTTACCCATAACATGCAACAAGCGGCGCGAGTCTCGGACTCCACCGCGTTCTTCTGGCTCGGACGACTGATCGAGCATGGCCGCACCGATCAGATATTCACCGCGCCACGCCAGAAGCTGACTGAAGACTACGTCACCGGGCGGTGCGGGTAGGAAGACCGCTGTGGAACGGCTCACGCGACATTTCGAGGAGGAGCTGCTGACGCTGCAAGGACAGCTTCTCACCATGGGTGGACTGGCCGAGGAGCGCGTCCGTCAAGCCGTGATCGGCTTGACGGAACGGGATTCCGACCGCATCGAGGAGGTGCTCTCCGGCGATCAGCCAATCAACGACCTCCACATCGAAATCGACGCGCGATGCTTCAAGCTGCTGGCGTTACATCAACCAATGGCCGTGGACCTGCGGGCCATCGTCGCGGCGGTCAAGGTGAATACCGATCTGGAGCGTGTCGGCGATCTCGCGGTGAACATCGCGGAAGCGGCTAAGCGGGCGCTCCATTATCCCGCCGTCAGAGCGATGAAAGACATTCCGCACATGTCGAACATCGCCGAACGCATGCTGCGCGACGCGCTCGACGCCTACGTGCACCGGGATGTCGCGCTCGCGCGCGCTGTGCTGGCCGAAGACGACACGCTCGACGCGCTCAAGACCAGCATGGCGCACGATCTGCTCGGCTGCATGCATGCCGATCCGACGACCATCGAAGGCTGCCTACAGCTGATTCTCGTCTCGCGCCATCTGGAGCGTATTGGCGACCATGCCACGAATATCGCCGAGGACGTCATCTTCATGGTCTCTGCGCGAGACGTGCGCCATCACGCCGCCGACGAACCGGAGATCTAGCGCGGTTCCTCTCCTGTCCGCGCGCGGTGATCTCCCTGTGCGTCCGCGGCACTCCCGATTAAAATAGGTCGGATGGATCAACCGGCGTTATGCGTGCTGTGCCAAAAGCGTCCGGTTGACCCCAAGTGGCGCCCGTTCTGCAGCCGGCGGTGCCAGGTGATCGATCAGGGCCGCTGGGCGAGCGAGTTCTACCGCGTCCCCAGCCCACCGGCTGAAGAGCCCGAGAACGAGGCAACCGACCAAGACGATGGCTGACACGCTCACGATTACCGACAACCGGACCGGCAAACAGTACGAAGTGCCGATCGCGGATGGCGCCATTCGCGCCACCGATCTCAGGAAGATCAAAGTTCACGCGGACGACTTCGGGCTCATCACCTACGATCCGGCGTTCATGAACACGGCCTCGTGCCGAAGCCGGATTACGTATATCGACGGCGACCGAGGCATTCTGCTGTATCGCGGATACCCAATCGAACAGCTCGCCGAGCAAAGCACCCATCTCGAAACGGCGTACTTGATCCTGTTCGGCGAGCTGCCGACGGAAAAACAGCTCGCCGACTGGACCCGCCAAATCACCATGCACACCATGGTGCACGAGAACATCAAGAAGTTCATGGAGGGTTTCACTTACGACGCCCATCCGATGGGCGTGTTCGTGAGTACCGTCGCCGCCTTGTCGACGTTCTATCCCGACGGCAAGCAGATCTTCGACGAGCAGTCGCGGTTGCGGCAGATTCATCGGCTCATCGCGAAGGTGCCGACGATCGCCGCCTACGCCTATCGCCACAGCATCGGACGCCCGTACGTCTATCCCGACAACGATCTGAGCTTCACCGGCAACTTCCTGAACATGCTGTTCAAGATGACCGAGCTCAAATACAAGCCGGATTCGGCGCTCGAGCGCGCGCTCGACATCCTGTTCATCCTGCACGCCGATCACGAGCAGAACTGCTCGACCAGCGCCATGCGCGGCATCGGCAGCTCGCATGTCGATCCCTACTCGGCGCTCGCGGGGGCAGCGGCGGCGCTCTACGGTCCGCTGCACGGCGGCGCCAACGAAGCCGTGCTGCGGATGCTCAAGGAGATCGCATCGATCAACAACGTCCCGGGCTTCATCAAGCGCGTCAAAGCGGGCGAAGGCCGCCTCATGGGCTTTGGCCATCGCGTCTACAAGTCGTACGACCCGCGCGCGAAGATCATCAAGCGCACGGCGGACGAAGTGTTCGACGTCACGGGCAAGAACCCGCTGCTCGACATCGCACTCGAGCTCGAACGCATCGCGCTCGAGGACGAATACTTCGTCACGCGCAAGCTCTATCCCAATGTCGATTTCTATTCAGGCTTGATCTACCAGGCGATGGGCTTTGCGGTCGATATGTTCGCCGTGCTCTTCGCGATCGCGCGGACGGTCGGCTGGGTGGCGCAGTGGGAAGAGATGCTGCTCGATCCGGAGCAGAAGATCGCGCGTCCGCGGCAGATCTACACCGGTTCGGGCAGGCGCGACTATGTTCCGATGGCACAGCGTCAGTAGCGCAGCGCTCGCGGTTGCGGTAGTGCTCGGCTGCAGCGCCTCGAGCCAGGCGCCCACGGCGGCGGCGGCGCAGAAGGCCAGGTTCGACGGCGATCGCGCCTTCGAACACTTGCAAAGCCAGGTCGCGATCGGTCCGCGTGTCGCCGGCACACCCGCGAACGCACGGACCCGGCAGTACATCATCAAAGCGCTTGCCGAGCTGGGCATCAAAGCGGCCGAACAACCGTTTGAAGCGGAAACCCCGATCGGACGCGTCAAGATGGCGAACGTGATCGCCACGCTTCCCGGCGATCGCCCGGATCGCATCGTGCTCGCGAGTCATTTCGACACCAAATTGTTCAAGGAGTTTCACTTCGTCGGCGCGAGTGACGGCGCCTCCAGCACTGGCGCGCTGATCGAGCTGGGCCGTGTACTGAAAGACAGGCCGCGCCCGTTCACGATCGAACTGCTCTTCCTCGACGGCGAGGAAGCGTTCGAACAGTGGGCGGGGACCGATCACACGTATGGAAGCCGCTATTACGTCAGCGCGGCGAAAAAGGCAGGTACGCTGCAGGCGATCAGGGCGGTCATTCTGCTCGACATGATCGGCGATCGCGATCTCAACATTCGGCGCGAGGAAAACTCGACACGCTGGTTGACCGACGTAATCTGGTCAACGGCGTGGCGCCTGGGGCACCAAAAGCACTTCCTCGCGGAGTCGGCGCCGATCGAGGACGACCATTTCGAGTTTCTCGCCGCCGGCGTCGAATCGGTCGACCTGATCGATCTCGATTACCCCGCCTGGCACACGGCGCAGGATACGCTGGAGAACGTCAGCGCGCGCAGCCTGCAGATCGTGGGGGATGTGATCGTCGCGGCGCTGCCAGAGATTGAGAACCGCCTGGCGAACCGCTAGCAGCACCACAGGCCACGGAAGCACGAAGGAAGGCATCTCCGATGACGCCGATTAGAGGAACGGAGATCGCCGAGAAACTGCTTCTTAGACCGTTATGCGGCCACAGACGTGAATTTTGTACGCGTTGTGGACCCGCATAACGGTCTACGGCGCGCGGAGCGCGCCAAGCCAACAACAAGAACTAGCCAAGGGCCGCGGAGCTAGCCGGATATCAAGGCCACGGCCCTTGGCTAGTTCATCTTCTCGTTCCTGATTTGCGACACGCAGATCGTTCGGCAGACGCGGCCGCAGGCCGTCGGCTTCGCCGGCGGTCTGTCGAACGGCTTCGCAGACTGCTGCTGTTCTTCGTTCTTCGTTCGCCCGTCTTTTCCCTGCTTTCGTGCTTCCGTGGCTTCAGCTACCGCGAGTCTTATCTAGCTGATATACCTCGGCGAGAATCTCTTCCTCCGTCAGGACGGTCTTCGACGCCTTTGCCTTGTGGAAGATGCGCTCGACAAGCGGATCATCGGCCGCAATGCCGCGCTTTTCGAGCCAGAAGAGGACGTTCGACTTCCCCGACATCGGGCCGATGTCGATCTCCTGCTCGCGGCCCACCATGCTGGCGGGGATGGCGGAATACACCGCGTCCATCAGTTCGGTATCGCCCATTTTCCACGCCTTCACCACCGCCGCGGCGTGGACGCCGGTCGCGGTGCGAAAGGCGTCGCGCCCGATCACCGGGTAGTTTTCGGGAATCGGCACCCCGCATGCCTGCGACACGAGATGACAGTAGTCACCGAGCTTCCGGAGGTCGCGCGTCGTGTAGCCCATGAGCACGAGATTGACGAGCAGTAAATCCATCGGCGTATTGCCCACGCGCTCGCCAATCCCGAGCGCCGCGCCATGCACCCGCGTGGCGCCGGCGTCGAGCGCCGCAATGCTGTTGACGATGGCGAAATCGCGATCGCGATGGCCGTGCCAGTCGATGCCGACGTTGGCGCCGGTTTCCGCGATCACTTGCGCAGCGAATTTGACCACCGCCTCTGCGCCCGCGGGTGTCGCGTGACCAACCGTGTCAGCAATGCACAGGCGGCGCGCGCCCGCGCGAATCGCGCACAAATACAGCGCACGCAGCGTGTCCGGATGTGCGCGCGTCGTGTCTTCGGTCACGTACATCACGTCGAGCCCTTCTTTCACGGCGAACGCGATCGCGTCTTCGGTACTGTGCAGCAGCCAGTCGAGCGTCCAGCCCTCGGTGTACTGCCGGATCGGCGACGAGCCGATGAACGTGCAGCACTCGATCGGGACGCCGGTGCGGTGCACCACGCCCGCGATCGGCGCAATGTCGTTGATGTGCGTGCGCGCGGCGCAGTTGGCCTTGACTTTGAGGCGCGCCGACGCAATCTCCTTGGCCAGACGCTCGACGTCCCGGACGACATGCGGGCCGGCGCCGGGCAGACCGATATCGGCGGTATCGATGCCGAGCGAGTCGATGAGATGAAGGATTCGAATCTTCTGGTCGATCGTCGGCGTCCGCACTGAGGGCGACTGCAATCCATCCCGCAGCGTCTCGTCGTCGAGCATCACTACGGGAGGTCTGACCCCAGCGTTCACCGCGTTCCAGTCGTAGATCAGTCCATCCTTCATGACTTCTCGCTGCGCCCTGCCACGAACGCAAGAATCAGGCCGACCACAAGGACTGAACCGCCCCACAGCGACGCCCGCCGAGCGGCCTCGCCAACCCGTGGCGAAAACGCCGCCTCGATGGAGCCTAACGCCTCCCCATTCTGATATCGCACGATCTGTTGCTGAGTGAATTGAACTGCGGCGAGGTAAACGTGGCGATCGAACACGACGTTCCAGGTGACAAACGCGAAAGCCGCCCAGACGATCAGGGCGAGCCTGCGGCCTTTACGGCTGTTACCCCGCATATTTGATGACAAGCGCCGTTACATCGTCGTGCTGTGCGGCTCCGCGCGCGAACGTCTGCACGTCGCTGATGATGCGTTCGAGGATTTCGACGGCGTCGGACTTGTGGTGGTCACGCACCAGGTCGATGAGGCGTTCCTCACCGTATTCCTCGCCATGGATATCGAGCGCTTCGGTCACGCCGTCGCTGAAGATCACAACCGCATCGCCTTTGTCGAGCTGTTCGGTGGCATCGTCATACGGCGCGTTCTCGAAAAAGCCGACCGGCATGCTTCCGGCCGTGAGACGACGCAGGCCCGATGAGCCATAGACGATCGGCGGGTTGTGCCCCGCGTTGCAATACGTGAGCAGTCCATCCGTCCGCATCGTCGCGTGAAACATCGTGGCGTACTTCGCCTCGATCGCCCGCCGGACCAGACCCGTGTTGACACGGCGAACGGTCATCGCCGGTGTCCCTTCGCCGAGCTGAGCGGTCAGGAGTCCCTGGATCTTGGCCGTGAGCAGCGCCGCGGCCGGCCCTTTTCCCGAGACATCTCCGACCGTGAAGCCAAAGCTGCCGTCCAGCATGTCCGTGTAATCGAAGAAGTCTCCGCCGATCGATCGGGACGGCAGCGAGCTGCCCATGGCGTGGTAGAAAGGGCCGTCGTGGCGACCCGGCGGCAAGAGCGACCGCTGAATTTCGGCGGCGATCCGCAGCTCATGCTCGATACGCGCTTTTTCGAGCGTTTCCCGATACAGCCTGGCGTGTTCGATCGCCACGCCTGCTTCGGTCGCCAGCGTGTCGAGCGCCGTTCGGGTATGCGGTGAAAGAATCGTTCCCTTCTCGCGGCTATCGAGATACAGGACGCCGATCGTCTTCGGGTCGGACGGCATGTCGGCGTGATCGAGGTAGCGCACCAGACGAAGCGGCGCGCACATCACGTGCCTGATACCGAGCGCTACGGTTCCGGTGTGAATGTTGGCCAGGTCGCCGTCGAGCAGATCCGCCACCACCTTCAACTCGCCTGTGCCGAACACGTCCTCCGGAATTTTGCGGCTCGTCTCGAAACGATTGCCGGGCATGGTGATCTTGCCCTTGGCACGGGCGAGCTTCATTTCGAGCTCCGACGCTTCGTTGGCGAGCATGATGAAGCCGCGTTCCGCGCCGGTCACTTCGATCGCGGCGTCGAGCACGAGCGCCAGCACTTCGTCGAGCACGCGGCCGGAACCAAGCGCGCGCAGCCCTTCGAGCAATGCGGCAAGCTGACGGATGTCGCCCACCGAGGTTTGATGGAGCCGATCGGATGAGGGCGGCGGTCCGTCCTCGATGAGAAACACGACGTCGGTGCCGGCGGCGCGCCCAAACTGGATCCGATCGCCATGGCGAAGCTGCCGCTCCGATATCTGCTCGCCGTTCACGAACGTGCCGTAGCGCGAACCCTTGTCGCGAAGGACGTAGCTGCCCTCGGCGAGCGCGATCTCCGCGTGATCGCGTGACACGTCGCTGCCGACCAGACGGACATCATTTTCGCCGCGGCGGCCGATCGCAATCACAGGCTTGTCGAGGAGGACTACGCGATTGCCAAGACCGTCGTTAACCTGAAGCCGTGCTCCCGTCATGGGCAAGGCCTCCATGATACCGCGTCATTAGCGTAAGCGGGGACCACGCCGCCGGCCGGCCGGACGCAGCCGCCACACCGTCAGGAACACCACAACGACAAGGGCCGCCCAGCCCGCCATCCGCTCAGGACCCGGCGCGAGATACGGCAATCCGAACACGGCGGCGACGATGATTACAAGCATTGCGACGATGACCGGAATGGGCCCGCGACGGGTAGGCTCCGGCGCCGGCTCGAACTTGCGAGCCGTGGTCGCTTCGCCGCATCGATAGCAGATCAGCGCGTTGTCCGCGATCTCCGTTCCACAATGCTTACACTTCATTGTCCGACCATAATATTTGAGCAGTCAGCGATGCTTCCGGTCACCGACATCATTCCAACGCGCACGCCGCCCGCCCTGACCATCGCGTTGATCGCCGTCTCCATTCTGTTCTGGTCCCTTTTCATTCGCAGCGCGGCGCCGGCTGCTGCCCTTCACGCCCTCTACCTGTGGCTCTTCGGCCGAACCGTCGAGGATCGCCTCGGGCACCTGCGATTCGCGGCCCTCTTTGTCTTGTGCGCAGCGACGGCCTGGATGACATCCACGCCGGCTGACGCCGTGCCGGGCGGCGTTGCCGGCGTGATCGGCGCGTACTTCCTGCTCTACCCGCACTCGATCATGCTGGTGCTCGTGCCGTTGCCACTGCTCCTCGTGGAGATTCCCGCATTCGTCTTTCTCGGATTCTGGCTTCTCCTCGAGATGCTCACGACCGCGGTGTGGCCACAGTTGGTGAGCCTGCTGGCCGGCGCGCTGCTGTGCCTGGTCTTGAAACGTCCCGAACGGGTGCGCGTCGAGTGGTGGTCGCCGTAAAAACGCGGTTCACTTGTGTCTGTGAACCCCTTTCAGCTCTCGGCGATCAGCTTTCAGCTGACGAGCACTGCGTCATTGCAGATCTTTCATTGCAGATCAGAGTTGGATTGTTGATTAATTCACCGCCAAGCAAGTGCATTCCGCGCTCAAGACTTCTGACGAATTTCTCGCGACACTTTCGCGAGCTCGAGCATCAATCGCTCGTACTCGGCCTCCCACTGCGGGCCTGGCATGCTGTCCTTCTTCAACTTCAATGCTTCGGCCTGTGCTTCGAGATCGCGGCGTTTTTTGATCAGCTCGGCGAGCTCCGGATTGTTGGCGGCAGCCGGATTCTCGTTATCGAGGTAGAGGATGCGGGCGAGCCCGCCATCCGGCCCCGGCGCATCGGATTCACGTCCCACGCCGTCGCCGTTGTCATCGATGATCGCGCGCTCAGTGGTGAGCTGCCCGCGCTGCTCGTAGTGCTGCTTGACGGCCAGACTCGCGGCGGCAAAGACCTCGAAGATCGACGTGCGGCCGTTCTTGTCGAGATCGCTCGATGCTTCGCCCATCGCCTTGGCGAAGTATTCCGGAAACACCGTCGCATATTTCTGCGCCGCCGAATCAGTCGCGGTGATCACCACGCGATTTGGTCCCGAGAGGCGCTCGAGAAAGGGAAAGCTCGCTTCGGTCGTGTTGATGACGACGAGCTTGCTGTTGATGCCGTTCAGAAGCGTCGCCCACTCGGCCGCGGTCAAATCCGGTCCAACCAGGTTGAACTTGGCCGATTCGCCGTCATAGGTGCCATGGCCGAGCAGCATGAGCAGGAGAAGATCGTCGCGTGCGAGCTGTTTTTTGGTCTCCGCGATGGCGGCGCGCACGTTGGCCGCGGTCCCCTGCTCGCCGGTCTTGACCGACTCGTCGACGAACACTCGGACCTTGTCTTTGGCAAAGCCGTAGCGGTCCACGAGTGCCGTGGCCAGCGAGGTTCGCCACGTATTCATCTGCTCGGCGTACTTCGCGCCGCCGGACGCGCCAGACAGGACGATCGCCCATCGCTGTTCCGCCGCGGCGGCGGCCGGAACCAACAGCGAGAGCAGAGAGACGAGAGTCACGTAGGTTCGCATCATGCCAATCCAAAGCGCCGGCGTGCGATCCACTCGGCGGCCAGCAGCGCGATGATCATAGCAAGCGTCCAGCCGTTGTCCCACACGTCGCGCATCTCCATCGGAGCATTCTGTGTGTCGGCCGCGCGGATGAGCGACGGAACCTGCGCGATATCGCTGGCTTCCACATATTGTCCGCCAGTCGTCTCCGCGATGCGCCGGAGCACGGCTTCGTTGAGGCGCGGCTCGGCCATTTCGAGATCCGCGCCGCCCACCAGTATTGGCCGCGTCAACGACCCAAGCGACCGCGAACCGCGCTTGACGTCGGCCGCCACCGAGTACACGCCGGCCTGATCGAAACGAATCGCGGCGGCGTAGCGGCCGTTCTGCGGATCTGACAGCGCCGCGCTGACACTTCGTTCCTGGCCACCCGGCTCTCGTACTCGCAACACGACTTCGGCGTCGCCAACTGGTCTGAATTCTTCGTCGCGCACGAGCACGCTCAAGCTCTGCATCGTGCCCGGAAGGGTCACTGAAGTCGACGGAATTTCCACCGGATCGCCCGCCCCCGACGTCAGCCATCGCGCCATCTGCCGCCACGCGATCTCGAAGGTGTTGTCGGCGGCCGGCAGCATCATGCGCCAGCGCCACGACGCTTCGCCTCCGAACACCATCGAGCGGCCGAGTCCGTAGCGCTGGGTGACAATCACCGGCCGCAGCTCGCCACCCGCGCCCGCGGTCACCGCCAGCACCTGCGCGCCCGGGCGCGGGGCGCCGAGTGCCGCGGTCGATGCCATGGGCGGTAATTGCGACCACCGCTTGCCGCTCTCGCCAACCGTCATCGCCAGTCGCGTCGCCGGATGCGTCGCGCCATCCATCGTCAGCGTGATCGCGTTTGGCCGCGGTGATGAGGACACGCTGGAACGCGCCGCGGCCCAGCGTCGATCGGTGAAATCGACCGGCAGCACCTCCTCGAGCGGCGTGCCGACGAGGCCGGCGCGATCGAACGAGCGCGCGCCAAGCACAAGCAGTCCGCCGCCGCGCTGCGAGACGAAGTCGGCCGTCATCGCGAGCTGATCGCGCGTAAAGAAGTCGCCGGCGATGTTGCCGAAGAGGATCGCGTCGTAGGCGAACAGTTCGGCGCGCTTGACGGGATAACCTTCGGCCAGCGCCGTCGAGCGTCCGGCACCCGCCTGCACGATGAAGGTGTCACGCCCTTCTTCGTTCTGGCCCTTGCGGATGACCGAATCGATCTCGAGCCCGCTGTCGCGCTGCAGCGCGCGCTTCAGAAACGTATGCTCGAACCCGGGCGCGCCTTCGACCACCAGGACGCGCCGTCTGCGACCTTGCGGCGGCACGAGCACGCGGCGAACGTTGTTCTCCGCCGCCAGCTCTCCTGCGTCGGTCGGGATCTCCACGCTATAGACTGTTGCCGTCTGAGGGGACGGCGACACGGTGAACACCTCGTGAACGGGCGCGCTATCGCTCGACGGCGTCACGCGACGGATATCCACGGGCCGGCCGTTTTCGCTGACGCGAATCTCGATCGGCGTGGATCCGTAACCGTGGCTGACGGCCGACACGCTCAGATCGATCGACGAATCCGACAGCAGCGGCTCACCCGCGGTGACGTTGATCACCTCGCGATCGCGCGCAATCTGCGTGCTGCCCACGCCCACGGCAAATACAGGCGCGCCAAGACGCCGCGACGTGCCCGCCTCCTCCGCCGCCGTGTCGCCGCCGTCGGACACCACGACGATGCCGGCCAGGCGGCGGCCGCGATATCGATCGACGAGCGCTGCCAGCGCGCCGCTCAAGTCGCTGCGTCGCGCATCAGCCGCGAGCTGATTCAGATCGGCTTTCGACACGGTCTCGCCGAAGGTGACGATCTCTGTGCGAAAGCTTGAACCGAACTGTTGCTGCAGCTCCTTGACGAGACCAGCTGCGCGCTCGATGCGCGTCGACGCGCCGCCGGCGTCGGCAATGCGCATACTGCGCGACACGTCGATGAGAATCGGAACGAGGCTGTCGCTGATGCCCTGAGCCTGCACGAAGATCACAGGTCGAAGGAGAAAGGCAACCAGGAGGAGCAATGTGACCGCGCGCAACGCCATCAACACCGCGCGCTGTCGCCGGGTGAGCGATAACGGAAACCGCGCGTAGCTAATCCAGGCGACAAGAACTGCTGCGGCAAAAGCGAGCAGGTAGCCCCACCACGGGAGGGCGACAGCAAACCTCATTTCATTAGTCTTAGTCTAAGGTTCCGAGGTTCCGAAGTTCCGTATTCCAGATTCCGAGGTTTCGAAGTTCGAGGGTTCAGATGTTTCAGGTACGAATTTCAGAAACTTCGGAACCCTGGAACCGAACCTCGGAAATTCGGAACCTCGGACCTTCTATTGTTGCGGCTTTCGAGGCGTGGCGAGCGACCGATAGTACTTTTCGACGAGTTCCCGGTACGATTCCGACACTGCGGCGTGGCCGCCGGCGTTGAGCCGTTCCTTGTTTTCTCGCGTGCGAAGCTGATCCGTCGCGTTGGTCTCGACCTGCTCCAGCGCTAGCAGCAGGTTCTTCTTCAGCGACTCCCACCGCGAAAAGTCCTGTTTGAACGCTTCGGTCCCGGGCGCCGAGAAGCTGCGCCACCACTCCTCCGGCGTTCTCGGTCCCTGTCCGCCAGTACTTTCCCGGCGGATGTCGTCGGCAAGGCGATTCATCTCGCGCATGCGCTCGTTCACTTCGCGCTGCAGCTCCTGAATCGCGCGATTGTTGCCCGTTTCACCGCCACCCTGTTCGCCGGTGGCACCCTCACGGCCGCTGCCGTTCTGCGACTGTTGCCCGTTCTGCGCGGAATTCTGCTGCCCGTTCTGCTGTGAGGTCTGTCCGTTACGCGACTGACCTTCCGCCTGATGCTCGCTTTCGCGTTGCAGCTTGTCGATATCGCGCTGGAGACCGGCGATCCGTTCGCGCATCTCCTGCGTCCTGGCCAACTGATCCGACCAGCGCTTCGAGTCGGCATCCTGTGTGCCGGCGGCGGCGCCAAGCCGCTGCGCGACCTGATCGAGCGCCCGCGCCACGTCTTCGCCCTGGCGCACACCGTTCTGATTGTTGCGCAGATCGTCCGCCGCCTTCCGCATGCGGTCGTCGAGCTGCTGCCGCTCGAGCTCGCGGGCTGCGTCTTCGGTGGCTTTCCGCTCGGCCGCGTCCCCTTGGCCGCTCTTCGCCATCCGCTTGACGTTCTCCTGCAGGCGCTCGGCGCGATCCGCCAGCCGCTCCTGTTCGCCGGCGAGACGGCGACGCGCATCCTGACCTGCCTGACCCTCGCCGGTCTTGGACGCTTCGTTCGTCAAACGCCGCTGGGCGTCCGCGAGCTGACGGCTTTCCAGTTGAAGATCGCCGAGTGCGCGATGGCGATCGTCGGGCGTTGCCGTTTGCACTTGGCGTTCGAGTTCGCGCAGACGCTCCAGGGCGCGCTCGCCGCGCGCGCTGGCCTGTTCCGGATTCTGCCGTCCGAGATCCGACGCGGCGTTGCGCATCTCCTCCGAGATCTCTCGCAGCTGGCGCGTTCCCTGCTGCCCCTGCGACGACTGTCCGCTCGCCTGTTGGCTCTGCTGACCCTGCTGATTCTGCTGATTCTGCTGATTCTGCTCGCCGCTCCGCTGTTGCGACATCTGACGCGAGAGCTGGTCGGCTTCCTGCCGCAGCTGATTCTGCTCGCGCGTCAGCCGCTCCAGTTGGCGCTTCAATTCTTCTTCTTCGATCTGGGCGCGATTGCGGGCGAGGTCGCGCTGCTGCCGGTTGAGTGCATCCTGACGGCGTGCCAGTTCGCGGATCTTGTCGAGCAGTTCGTCTTTCTTTTCTTCCTGCCGCTCCTCGGTCGTGGTCGGAGTCTCGTAGTTGGTCTGGTTGCGTTTGCGCAACTCCCGATCGAACAACGACGAGAGATCGGCTTCGGAGCGGTTCATGCCGCCACCGCCGCCCGCCTGCTGTTGACGCGCAACCTGGCGGCGGCGATTTTCCGCGTCCGCCTTCAGCAGTTGATTGAGCGCCTCCATCTCGTGCGGCAAGGCACTCGAGGTTGTGAGCTTGTCGAGCTCGCCCACGGCGCGACCCATCGCCTCAATCGCCTTGCCGATGGGATCGGATCCCCCAGGCGCCTGACCATTGTTGCGCCGCCGCCGCGGATCGCCGAGCGTGCGCGCCATCTCGCCGCCCGCTTCTTCGGCGCGCTTTTTCAGATCGGCCTGGGCCTTAGATACGGCGCGGATGTCGTCTGCAGGCCTTGCGTCGCGGGCGCGCCGTGCGCGCGCGTCGAGTTTCCACGTGGCGACGATGATCTCCTTTTGCGCTTCGATGAGGCCCTGGAGACCGCGATCGCCGCCACTGCCTCCGCCCATCATGGCCTGACTCTGTGCCGCGACGAACTCTTCTTCGAACGGTTTGACTTCGAGGAAGAAGATGTCGCTGCGCGCTTCGGTCGATCGACGGCCGCGCGAGACATCGCGCGCGCGGGCGAAATACGTCACGAAATCGCCCGGCTGCACGTCCAGGTCTTCCATGAACATCGTGTGCAGGCCATTGGCCGTGAGGCCGCCTTTCGATCCGCGGAACGGAACAACTTTCTCTTTACCGCCGGGCGCCTGAAGCACGAGCTCGAACGCCGCGATGCCGTAGTCGTCGTCCGCACGCGCTTCGATCGCGACTTCTTCGAGTGGCGTGACCTGCTTGTCGCCCGCAGGCCGCAAGATGCGAACGTCTGGCGGACGATCGTCCAGCGTTCGGATGAAGTATTCGGTGTCGCCACTGCTTTCGAGACCGTCGACATCGGCGAGCGCGACTCGATATGAGCCGTCGTCTTCGATCGTCAAGTCGCCTTCGAGAAGCTGGTCGCGCGCTGTCAAGTTCAGACGGCTGCCGTCCTCGAGCGCCAGCGCCCCGCTCGCGATCGGCTTGTCCGTGGTGATCGTGAGGTGCACCTTCGTACCCGCGGGACCGTAGATATCGCCGCTGTCTTCCTCGGTGCGCGGTGCGAGACCGAGCTCCTTTGGGAACTCGTAGCGCACGTCGATGCGTTCCACGCGCGCGGGTCGGACAGCGGTGATCGCGTAATCGGGCGAACGCGCGCCAGCGGCCGACACACTGTAGGCAAACGACTGCGTGACCTTGTCGATCGTCAGCGTGAAGAGCCCGGCCTTGCCAGCGGGCTCCATCCGAACCTCGCGCGACTGCTGACCGACAATCACCTTCAGCATTGGCCTGAGCCCGCCATCGACGCCGTTGAGCCGCGCTGTGATGGTCACCGGCTCTCCAACGCGCACTTTTGTGGAGCCCGGCGCAACTTCAAGTGCGAGGCGTGTCGGGAACAAATACGCAGCCGCCAGATTACCAGCGCGCTCGAACGATGGGCTGATTAATGCCGCTACAGCAAGCAGGGCAAGCGAAGCTGCGGCGCCTCGCCACCACCACTTGCGCATCGACGCACTTGAAACAACGCTATCGAGCGAAACGCCGCGTGCCGCCCTGACCGCGTCGCCCGCGAGCCACTCGCGCATTTGCGGCGAGGCTTCCGGACGCCCAGCGTAATCAACGGCCGTGACCAGCACATCGTCCAGACCTGGAGAGTTCTCTTCGACGAAGCGTGCAACCTGACGATTGGAGGGTGAACGGCGCAGCGGCCAGAATGCACGCGCAATCGCAAACACGGCGACAGCCAACGCGATGGCAATTGTGAGAACGAGCGGTAATCCTTCGCGCGCAACAAGCAGCACGGCGCCGACGCCGGCGAGCAGAACGGTAGCTGCCGCCGTTGCGCCGAACGTCCACGCGCGCAACTGCGCACGTCGCGTCCATCGACGCCTCACTTCGGCAAGGACCGATTGCAGTTCGTGCAGTCGCTCGTTCATTGCCCCTCGTTCGCCCGGCCCGGATGCATATCCTACGCCGAATCCAACCCAGCGAACCGTTCAAAGATTTGCTGGGATTCCTGCATGTTTCATATCGCCTTTCGCCCGATGATTCCTTCGGCCGCCAGAGAAATCAGCATGGCCAGCAGTCCCAGCTGCCAAAGCCGCTGCCGTTCTTCCTGTTCTTTCGCCTCGCTTGCGGCCTTTAGTTCTGCGGACTGACTCAGGCGCATAATTCCGGCCGAAAACCCCTCCACAGTGGTTCGCGCCGGGTTCGACTCACGAATATCGACGTTAATTGCGACGCGCCGTTCGGGGCCCCCGGCAACAGCGCCGGGCAGACTATATAGTCCTGGCGCCGGCGTCATTCCCGGCGGGAGTTCCGGAAGTACCCACGATTGCCGTTGTTCCCGGCCTTGCGTCAAGTATTTCATCGATTCCACCGCGAAGGGAACGAATGCCGGATTCAGCGGAAAGCGATTCCACTGGTTGTCCAGATCGGACGTGAACACGAGCAAACGGCCGCGTTCCACCAACTGTTCGGTAAGCGCGGCCGGCCCGCCCGAGAATCTCGCGAGCACGGTGCGATCGTTCTGATCCTTCAGACGCCGGTACTGCTCGACATAGACGTCTCCCAGCGCGCCGCTCGGATTAAGGAAGGGACGAAAGATCGGATGCCGCGCGTCAACGGCCACGAGCGTCACTGTCGCGCCGCCTTTCGCCTCGGATTCGACTCCCACGTCAACGCCGAGGGTGTCGTTCAGCGTGTCCAAATCGATGTCGGGCCCCAGGGTCAACAAGATACGGCCGCCGCCTTTGAGATACGCGGCGATCCTGTTCCGACCCGTCCTGTCCAGGGTGCGCGTGCCCAACAGGATGATTGCCGCCGGGTCGCCAAATTCGTCAACCTTGAGTGACGAAAATTGTCCACCGTCGATGGCGCGGACGTGAAATCCCGCCCCTTCGGTCGCCACGCCCAACGCGCGTTCAACATAGAGTCCAGCGCGAGACGTGGCTGGCGAGTCGGATGTCACGACCAGAATCGGCACGGCGGCGGCCGGATCGAGCACGAGAAACCGCGCGTTATCCCCTTGATAGCCCGGGGGATCGTCGATCGCCACTTCCACGCCGCCGCGCGGAGGAAGCGTCGCAGCAAAACGAACTTCGCCCGCAGACTGCGGCGCGATGTCCACGCGATCAGTCGCGCGTTCGCGTCCGTCAATCTTGAGCCGAGCCGCCATACGCGCGGGACGCGTGCCGAAGTTCTGGACTGCCGCGATCACCGCCTGATCCTCACGGCGAACGGCGGTGACCGCGAGATTTGATTCGGGCGCCCGCACTTCCGCGACATCCACTCCGACGCCGTCCGGCACTGCGCCTTCGTCGGCGGTTTCCCAGCCCACCTGCTGAAGATCGGTGACAACGACGATGTGTCCTTCACTGGCGCCGATCGCCTCGGCGGCGCGCCCAAGTGCGGTGCGGAATCGTGTGCCGCCAGGGCCAGGAGCGGCAGCGTCGATTGCCGCCAGTACACCGCCGCGATCGGCGGTCGGCGGAACGACGAGCGTCGCCGAATCCGAGAACGTGATAAGGCCGACCAGCGCGGTGCCGGGCGCGTCGCTCACGGCTTTGCGCGCAGCCTGCCGCGCCGCGTCGAACTGCCCCGGCGCAGACATGCTCATCGAGGTATCCAGGGCGACGATCGTGATCGGTGATGCGATCGCCGACACGGTCGATCTGAAGTAGGGCCGGGCAAACGCCAACGCAAGCAGCGCCAGCGCGGTCACGCGCAGCGCGAGGAGAATCAGCTCGCGGATCCGCCGGCGGCGCTGCAGTTCCACGGGCGCTTTGTGAAGCAGCCGCACCGCGGGAAAGTCGACGATCGTTTCCGTGCGCCGTCGAAAAAGATGGAGTGCGATGGGGATCGCAATCGCGGCGGCGCCGGCCAGGAAAAGCGGATAGAGAAACGCGAGTCCGCCCATCTCAATAGTTCTTTCCGCGGCGCAGCAGGTATGACACCAGACCGGGCTCGAGCGGCTCTGAAGTATTGAGCAGCGTGTAGTCGATCCCCGCCATGCGAAGCTCACGTTTGTAACGCTCAATGAGATTCGCAACCGCCTGCAGGTAATCGTCGCGCACGGCGTCTGGCACCGCGAGAACTTCGTCCTGCGTTTCCATGTCTCGAAACCGCGCCGCCTTTTCAAACGGGAACTGCAGCTCGGCGGGATCGAGAACGTGAAACACGATGACCTCGGTGCCGCGATAGCGAAAAAGCTTGAGACCGTCCACGACGCGCACAGGATCGTCCAGGAGATCTGAGATCAGCACCACGAGGCCGCGCTTGTGAATGGCCTCTGCGAGATCGCGCAGCGGTTTCGACACGTCCGTCTTCGCCCCGAGCTTGAGACGTTCGAGCGTGACCAGAATAGAAGTGAGGTGTCCTGGGCGCGCGCTGGCCGGCAGAATGTGCTCGATCCGGTTGTCGAACGCGATCAGGCCGACCGCGTCCCGCTGACGCGTCATCAGGTACGACAGCGCCGCCGCCAGATACGAACCATACTGAAGCTTGGTAACCGCTCCCGACGCGTAGCCCATCGACGCGCTCACATCCAGCAGAATGTGGCAATCGAGGTTGGTCTCTTCTTCGTATTTCTTGACGAAGTGGCGATCCGTTTTGGCGTAGACCTTCCAGTCGAGCGTGCCGAGATCGTCACCAGGAAAATACTGGCGATACTCTGCGAACTCAACGCTGAACCCCTTGAACGGGCTGCGATGCAGGCCGCTGAGGAACCCTTCGACGATGGCGCGCGCCTTCAGATCGAGCGTACCGAGCTTGGCGATGATCGCAGGGTCGAGATATTGCGTGCGAATGTCTGACGGCATTAGCGGCTAAGCACTGTCAATTCGAAATGCACAATTCGAGTTGCAAAATAACCGAACCTTCGAACCTGGCGTCTTTAATGCTGAATGTTGAACTTCGCCTTTCTGCTAGAGGCCGCTTGCCGGCGCGGGCACGGCGTGCAGCAATTGGTCGATCAGCTGATCGGGCGTCACGCCTTCGGCCTCGGCGTAGAAGTTCGGAATCACGCGGTGTCGAAGAATCGGCTTCGCCAGCGCCTGAATATCCTTCACCGAGATGTGGTGCCTGCCATGCATCACCGCGCGCGCCTTGCTCCCGAGGATGAGTGCCTGCGACGCGCGCAACCCCGCCCCCCACTTGATCCACTTATCGACGAAATCGAGCTTACGGCCGCGGCCGGGGCGCGTGCTGTCCACGAGATCGACCGCGTAGCGCGCCACGTCGTCCGCCACGAGCACTTCGCGGACGTTGTGCTGAAACGCGAGGATGTCACGACCATCCAAGACACGTTCGGGCGCCGCGACAGTTGCTCCGGTCGTTTGCGTGACGACGCGCACCTCTTCCTCAGGCGAGAGATAGCCCATCACGATGTTGAACATGAAGCGATCGAGCTGCGCTTCGGGCAGCGGGTACGTGCCTTCGAGCTCGATCGGATTCTGGGTGGCGAGCACAAAGAAGGGTCGTTCGATCTCGTAGGTGCGCCCCGCCGCGGTGACGTGATACTCCTGCATCGCCTCGAGCAGCGCCGCTTGCGTCTTGGGCGGCGTGCGGTTGATCTCATCAGCGAGGATGATCTGGGCAAAGATCGGCCCGTGCACAAAACGCAGCGCGCGGTGGCCGTTCTCTTCGTCGAGGATCTCGGTGCCGGTAATATCCGCCGGCATCAAATCCGGCGTGAACTGAATGCGCTTGAAGCTGAGATGCAGGATCTCGGCGATGGTCTTGATCAGCAGCGTTTTGGCGAGACCGGGAACACCGGTGATCAGGCAATGGCCGCCCGTGAACAGGGCCATGAGCACCTGCTCGACCACCTCGTCCTGACCGACGATGACCTTGCGCAGCTCGTGCAGAATGCGTTCGCGGCCGTCGGCAACACGCGCGGCCAGGCTTACGACTTCGGTCGTCTGCTCCATGAGGGATCAATGCGTGAGGCTGTAGATCACTTCGTTGATCAGCATCTGGTAGGCCTGTGCGGTCCACTTGACGTAACCCGGGTAATCCTCCGCATTTGACCACTCAACACCGTCGCCCATATCGGTGTTCCAATTGATGAGCACCATCGGGCGCCCACTGTCGTCGAGAATGCCGCGCAGGTGCGGGACAAAGCCCCCCTTTTCCCATGTTCGACCTTGAAAGAACGAGCCGAGACCGGGAATCTGCGGGTACTTGTCGATCTTGTAGAACGACGAATAGATCGGATGCGGCGGCTCGATTTCGACGATCTCGCGATCGGGAAATACTTGTTTGATCTGCCGGACGGTCAGATCCCATTCGTACGGACCATGGAAGTCGTCGAACGTCAACGTCCCGCCACGGTAGAGGAATTCGCGAAGCGTCGCTGTTTCCTTGTCGCTCAAGACGAGGTTGCTCGGCTCGACGATGTAAATCCAGGGATGCTGCCAGAGCTTCTCGTCGTCGAGGGTGATAACGACGGGCTCCCCGACCTCGATCGAGGTGACCGTTCGCAACCGACGAGACAGATTCTGTTCGGCGGCGGGAGCGTCAATCGCCCACGGTTCTTCCCAGTAACCTACGCGCAAGCGGCTCTGCGCCTGGCCTGCGAATGAGTTGTATTTGATCCGGGCAAACGTCCACTGGAGACCGGCAAAGCGCTCGTCGCCCATCACCGGGTTTTGCGCTTGGGCGTAGGGTGCCAGGTACGGTGTCCCCAGGAGAACCGCACCGGCAACAAGCGCGCTGCCCAGTACTGCCCGCATCGTCATCGGCGTCCCTCTGCCAGTTTGAGCAAGAGATCCTGCGCACGCTCGAACGTCGGCGCGATCTCGAGCGCCGCGAGCGCCTCGCGCTTCGACTCTTCGCGCTCACCGGCGGCGAACAGCGCTTCAGCAAGATCGGCATGCGCGGCGGCGCGATCGATCGGTCCGGCGGCAAGCGCAACGCGGAACATCTTGACAGCCTCTGCCGTTTGTCCCGATGCAAGAGCCATGCGACCCAGAGTGCTGTGGGAGGACGCATCGAATGGATCAATCGCCACCACGCGCTGGAGCGCGACCCGGAGCCGCGAGCCTTCTTTGGCGGCATCGAGCAACCCGACGAGCTGACGGGCGGCGTTCACATCCATGTGATCCTGCGCCGTCATTTTCTCGAGCGCTTCGGCCGCTTTCGCTTTATCTCCGCGCGCCAGCGCGACCTGGACGATCTGCATGTAGGGACTTTCCTCTCCCGTCGCCATCGGCACGAGCGCGGCCGCCCGCTCGAACGCCGCAATCGCGCCCTCCGGATCGGTCTGCCGCAATGCGCGGCCGAGCGCCATCTGCACGGCGTAGCTCTCAGGATGAGTGACGGCCACGGCTTTCATCTTTTCGACGGTCAAGTCGGGATTAAAGTCGTCGGGCGCATTGAGCGCGCGCCGCAGCGTGCCGAAGCGCTCGCCGAGGAAGGTGTCGAACGATCCCTGTAGCGCGTCGAGCTCCACCCCGAGCACCTTGCGCACAGCCGCTTCGGTGTTGAGCCCGGTGGCGAACGACTGCACCAATTCTCTGAGCTTGGCTTCACCGAATCGCGCCACGATGTGCTCGACGAGCAGCGATGCTTCGTAGTACGAGAGAGAAATCGTGCGCGGGTTCTGGAAGCCTGAGTTCAGGTCGGCGACCTTGAGGATTTCTCCGGCCTCCATCGCGCGTGCGAACGGTAGCTCCATCTCGCGGCCCCACTCCGCGCGTGCGCGCTTTTCTTCGAACACCGAGATGCCTTCGGTCAGCCAGCGCGGAATGCGCTGGTTGGACAGCTGCAGCGTGATGACGTGCGCGAGCTCGTGCCAGAGCGTCGCGCCCCAGTTGAATTCGCCCGGCGGTCGCGCTTTTGGCGAATCCATCGTCACGACACGTCCAAAGCAGGCACCGAGCGCGCCGATCATGCCGGGCAGACCCACGGTGCGGACGGCAAAGTCGTCGTGTTTTGGGAACACCTCGATGAGAATCGGTCCCTTCGGCACGTAGTTCCACTTCTTGCTGAGCGAGGCGAGTGCCTCCTGCGCGAGCGCCGGCACGTACTCTTTCATCACCGGCGTTTCGTCGGGGTGAAGCTTGATGATCAGGTCGCCGTCGCGAATGGTCTGGAAGGTCGCCAGCGCATCGAGCAGCCCGAGCAGGTTGTAGGTGAGCACATCGAACGGGTCGGCGCGGAACGCGACGTCCAGTGCACGCCGGGCGTTGTTCTCGTCGCCGGTCCGCATCAGGTGCGAACCGAGATCGGCCTGGGCGCGCGCGTTGTCGCGATCGATCGCGATACCGCGGCGTACCTGCTCCACTGCTTCGTCAAAGCGGTAATAGCGGGCGGCAATGGCGCCCACGATGCGGTACGCTTCGCCGTACAACGGATTCAACTTCAGTGCGGCCGCGATGCTGGTTTGATACTCCGCATCATCTTTGACGTAGCCGATGGCGGCTTTCAGCGCAAGCGCTTCGAGGCTGTTTGGATTGATGGAGAGCGCCTTGTCGACCGCAGCCCGCGCTTCGTCGAGCTTGTCGTTGTCGATCGACAAATCGGCGAGAAACACATGCGCGCCCACGTTGTCTGGGTCGAGCTCCAGCGCCCGCTGCACGTACTTGAGAGCCGCAGGCGGATTATCGTCGGCCACCGCCTTTGCCATTCCGACGATGGCCGGCACGTAATCCGGTTGGGTCTTCAACGCGGCCTGGTAGGAGCGCGCCGCTTCGGGACGATTGTACTTCTCCAAAAAAAGGTCGCCCCAGGCCGTGTTAATCGAGGCGTCATTGGCAGCCAGTGTGGAGGCTTCGCGATACAGCGAGTTGGCGTCCTCGAATCGTCCGAGCGCGCGCGACGCCCGCGCCGCGCGCGCGTAGTCGTGCGCCGTGCTGGTCGCCGATTCAGTCAACAGGAGCAGCTGCAGTGTACGGCGCGCTTCGCCGCGCTTGCCGAGATAGTGCTGCAGCAATCCGAGTTCGAGCGCCGCATCGCTGGTCGGCTTCGACGTGGCGATCGGACGCAGCAGCCCTTCCGCTTCGGCATAGTCGCCTTTGGCGATGAGCGCCTGCGCACGCGCGAGCGTCGCGGCGTCTTCTTTGCTGCTTGCGGGACTCTGGGCGTGACCGGCGGGACCGCACACGACAACCGCGATGAGCAACGCAAAAGTGGCGGCCGTCTTCATGGCGAGTTTCGGCCAGTATAGCGCAGCGCGCGTAAAGTCCGCGGTCACATCTCTACCTGTACGTCACGCTGCTTGAATCTGATCACCAAATCCTCTCCAAATCTCAACTCTCCAAATCTCCAGATTCACGTCGTTAGTACAATGGCCGCCACGTGAAGAATGCGACGGCGCAGACCGCCTGCAACATCGCAAACAGCACCAGCCAGCCCAAGCGATGGCGCACCGGCACAACCGCGCCCAGCCACATGAATGCAGGAAAGATGACCGACGTTACGCGTCCCATCGACAGCAAACCGCCCATGGTCAGCGGCGGAATCACATTGAGGAGAATGATCACGGCATAGGGCAAGCCGAAGCGGCGGTACACCGGCCAGACGCTCGCGAGGACGAACACCACGCACACAACGTAGAGCATGTCGATGCTGCGGTTGGTCGCGTAATCGTAGAAGCCGTACTGTTGCAGAAACTCGATCCGTTCGCCGACGAGTACGTCCACACCGCGGTAGACGCGACCCCACGCAACGTTCTGCGTTGTCCACTGCAGCGGATTTCCCGTCAGGGAGTAGATGTACGCCGAATAAATCAGCATGCCGATGCCCGGCGCAGCTGCAGCAGTGAGCCGCGGCAGCAAGGGGTGCCAATCGCGATTGCTCAGCCACGGGCGAAGCGCAATGAATGCCAGCGGCACCGACAACAGACACCCGTTCGGGCGCGTCAGCCCCGCAACGAGGCCCCACGCCGCCGCCTTTGCGAGCTCGCTGCGCTCGAAGTGGTAACACGCGCCCACAATCGTGAGCAGGAACAACGATTCGGTGTAAGCAGCGCTGTAAAACAACGCGAACGGATACGTGGCGATAAACGCCAGCGTGGCTGCGGCGCCGTCGTCATCAATCCAGAGGCGGGTCAGCCGGAATAGGTACTTGAGAGCGAGAAAGAACGAAACAAACGAGACGATGACCCCGACCCACATATGCTGCCGCGCGAAGAACAACGATCCGTAGCGCATCAGCATCGGGTACATCGGAAAAAACGCGATGTTCTGCTGATACCGCGGGTCGCTCGAGGGACGCCACTGGTAGCCGTCGACGGCGATGCCGAGGTACCACCCCGTGTCCCAGCGGCTGGGGAGATTCAGGAATTCGTTTTCATAGAGGTGCCATGGTGTGGCGTTGGGCGCGTAGCCGAACAGCGCGAGCCCGAGAAAGCCGACGATCAACACGCCAAAGCGGGTGGACAAGAAGATCGGCCAGAGCACGCGCGCTTCGGGCAGATTTCGCCATCGGCGCAGTGCATCGAGCATGCGATCCGAGATCGCGGGACGACGACGCACAGCGTGACGAACGAGCAACAACACCAAGGCCAGGAAGAGCGGGCGAATCCACGATGTCACCGATAACCGACCAAACGGTGTCCACTCGCGGAACCCCCCGAAGATCATCACGGTGAGGCTGAGTAAGACGAGGCCGGCGCTGGCCCAATCGAGCGCACGCGCCCACCGGGGGAGAACTGCTTCGACCCGTTGCGTCATAGCTGGCGCGACTATTGTCTCGCGACCCTCCCACCGGTGCCAGGGTCGTCCTGAGTCGGTCGAAGGGCGAGAGCGCGCTCTTCGATACGCACGCGCTTCCATATCAGCCATCCGAATCCCACTGCTGCGAGGACACCAGTCACGGGTGCGCACACAATCAACGCGACACCGATGATCTCCCCCATGACAGCAAGATAGTTGGGGTGACGGAGGATGCGGTACGGTCCGGTCGTAACGAGTGGCGCTTTCGGCGGAACGAGCACGCGAAACGTCCACCGCGGGCCCAGCGCACTGATCGCCGAAATCTTCAGCGCCTTGGCGAGACCGAAGACGGCGAGGCCGATCGCGAGCGCGTCGCGCGGTGCCGGACCGATGAACGCACCTTCGATCGTCATGGCGGCAAACGACGCCGGGTACGCCCAGCGCATCGTGCGATAAACATCGTCTGGCGGCTCCACCGCCCCTTGTGCGCGCAACATTCTCTCGTTGTACGAGGAGAGCGCCGCCTCCCCCGCCATGATCAACAGAACCGCCAGGAGAGTGAGCGCGGCAATCGCAACCGCGGGTGTGCTCACGCGTCACCCGCATAACGAATCATCGTCTCGAACGCGCGCGGCCAGATGCGCGCGGCGGCAGCGGCTGTAGAGACGCCATGCGGCGATGCCACGAGACGTCGCAGCGCACGATTGAACCTCCACTTCAAGCGAAAGGCCGCGCGTCGTTGCGATGCGAGCACGCTTGCCGCCCGGGCACGAGCGATCGCGCCATCGAGCACGCCGATGGCAACGTTTGCCACCAACTCCGCGCCGCGCAGCGCAAACGTGAGGCCGTCGCCCGTCATCGGATCGATAAAGCCTGCTGCGTCGCCGGCGAGCATCATGCCCGGCAAGCCACACGCGTGTGCGTCTACTGCCATCGGACCGAGCACAGCCGGCGCGCCGATCATGCGCGCGTCTGCAAACCGAGCTTTAAGTGTCGGATCCGCCGCCAGGTGCGACGTCAGCATCGCCGCCGCGTCGCGCCAACCGTTCGCATCGTGCTCGCGCGGGACCACGAGACAGGCATTGGCGACGCCGCCGGGCATCGGCGCCACTCCAATGTAATGTCCACGCCTGACGTGCATCTCGCCCACGTCGGAAAGAGCCGCCACGTTTTCAAAATACGCTCCGATCGCCCACCGCCGGGGACGCCGAGGATGCCGCGCGAGACCGAGCGCAAACGCGAGGCGAGAGTGGCGGCCATCGGCGGCGATCACGAGCCGCGCCGGATGGGTCGCGCGGCTGCCGCCGTCACGCACGCGAACCCCGGTGACGCAGCCGCGATCGATGATCACGTCTTCCACCGCGACGCCTTGCTCTAAGCGTGCGCCGCCGCGGATCGCGTAACTCAGGAGCCAGTCGTCGAAGAGCCGCCGTTCAATCGCGCGACCTTCCAAGTTGCTCCCGTACTCGCCCCGCACCCGTATGCCGCGCGGTCCTGTCAGCAACATCCCCGCTATGGGCTGCGACATCTCGAGCAGCGGCGCGAGCGGCACATGCCGCGACAACGCGCTGCACGCACCGGGATTGAGCGTGTCGCCGCACAATTTCGTGCGCGGAAACGCGGCGCGATCGAACAGACGAACGTTCCGCCCTGCGCGCGCCAGGATCATCGCGGCGAACGAGCCCGCAGGTCCCGCGCCGACAATGACTACGTCATCCATGTTTGCAGCCTATGCCGCGCCCAGGACCAGTGCCGAATTCTTGGAGCCGAACCCGAGACAGTTACACAGCGCTGCGGCCGGGCGCTCATCGCGCCCGTGGAGAGGCAGGAAGTCGAGATCGCATTCGGGATCCGGCTCGGTGAGATTGATCGTCGGCGGCAGGAATCCGCACGAGAGCGCCAACGCCGTCGTCACCACACCGGCCGCGCCGCTGGCGCCTTGCGGATGGCCGATCATCGATTTGGTCGACGAGCCGGGTACCTGGTCGGCACGCCGGCCGAACACGCGACGCGTGCACCTGGCCTCAATCACGTCGTTCAACTGCGTCGACGTGCCGTGATAGTTGACGTAGCCGATCTCCTCGATCGCCCGCCTCGAACGATCGATCGCGGTCGTCATACAGCGGACGATGTGTTCGCCGTCGGGATCCATCTGTACGCGGTGATAGGCATCGCACGTGGAGGCGTAGCCTTCGATCAACGCGTAGATATGCGCACCGCGCGCACGCGCACGTGACTCGCGCTCGAGCACCACCATCCACGCGCCTTCGCCGAGCACAAAACCGTCGCGGCCGCGATCGAACGGCCGCGACGCCTGATCGGGGCGATCGTTGTAGCGGGTCGACACGGCGCGCATGCGCGAGAAGCCGAAGATCATGCCGGGCAGCACGCACCCGTCGGTGCCGCCGGACAGGATGACGTCGCATTCGCCGGTCCGCAGCAGCATCGACGCATAGCCGATCGCATCGGTCGAGCTCGTGCAGCCGGTAGAAAGAACATGGCTGATGCCATGGACGCCGAGCGCAATGGAGATCTCGCTCGATACCATGCCGCAGATGCCCACGGCGATCGCATAGGGTGTGACGTGCCTGCCCTTGCTGGTGAAGAAGTCCTGATACTGGCGCTCGCCGACGTCGATCCCGCCGCCGCCAGTGCCGATAATCACACCAGCGCCCGGCTGGCCAAACACGAGCTGCGCATCGTTCCACGCCTCGCGGGCGGCGAGCACACCGAAGAGCGCCGCACGCGAGTAACGTTTGGGATCGGCATGGCCGCCGCCGTTGCCGTTTTCGCCGGCAAGCGGGCTGGCTGCGTCAATCGTAACGGGGGGAACGGCCGCCGCAACCTGACACGGGTAGGTGCTCGCGTCGAACTCGGTGATGGCTCGCGTACCGCTCACGCCCCGGCGCACGTGATCCCAGAACGTTTTGCGGCCAACTCCAAAAGTTGAAACGACACCGATACCTGTGATCGCAATGCGCTCGGTCAACCTTTTTGTGCGTCCCGGTTCCTATAATACTGCTGTGACACGACTGATGGCATGGCTTGGCGGCGCAGTGTTCATCGCCGCGCTGGCCTACACCGTGTACTTTTACGCCTTCGTATTGGGCAGTGCGGTGCCGGCCGATCCGGGTGCGCTCCCGCGCGCTCTTGTCATCAACACGATCCTCTTTGGTATCTTCGCCGCGCATCATTCGGTCTTCGCGCGTGAGGCTGGCAAGCGCTGGGTGACGCGGCTCGTGCCATCCGAGATGGAACGTTCGCTCTATGTATGGGTGTCGAGCGCGCTGCTGATCGCGGTCTGCATGTTGTGGCAGCTCGTGCCCGGTACGGTCTACCGCGTCGAAGGCGCTGCGCGCTGGCTGTTTTACGCGCTGCAGTTATTCGGCCTTTACATCATTGCGCGCGGCGCCGGTCTTCTCGATCCACTCGACCTGGCGGGCATCCGGCAGGCGCAGCAAAAGCCGGAAGCCGTGGTGTTCCGCAACAACGGCCCGTTCGGCCTGGTGCGCCACCCGATTTATCTCGGCTGGCTGTTGATGACATTTGCCGCGCCGACGATGACCATCAATCGCCTGATGTTTGCTGCGATCACATCGTTGTATCTCGTGGTGGCGATCCCGTGGGAGGAGCGATCGCTTGTCGCGGCCTTTGGGGAGCGTTATCGCCGTTACCAATCCTCCGTTCGGTGGCGCCTGATTCCAGGAATCTGGTAGAGGTATGCACATGAAATGGACCAGCGTGGTCGTTGGCGCAGCGTGCGTGGTGCTTTCAGCGGCGGCCAGCGCGGCGGCGCAGCAGCAGGCGCTGAAGCCGCCCGCCGACACCGCTTCAATCGAACGCGGGCAGCAGGTCTTCAAAGCGGAGTGCGGCTTCTGCCACGGTTCCAACGCGCGCGGCGGATCGAGCGGACCCGACCTCACGCGCTCGCTTGTCGTGCAGACCGACGAAGATGGAAAACAGCTGGGCGAGTTTCTCCGCGTCGGGCGGCCGGATAGAGGAATGCCGAAATTCGATCTGACGGATCCCCAGGTGCGTGAGGTTGCCGCCTTCCTGCACGGCGAAATCTATCTCGCCGCCAATCGCAGGCTCTACAAGATTCTCGACATCCTGGTCGGCGATGCGAAGGCGGGGGAAGCGTTTTTCAACGGCGCCGGCCGATGTCGGACGTGCCATTCCCCTGCCGCCGATCTGAAAGGCGTTGGCGCGAAATACAGCGACCCGGCAGTGCTGCAGGGGCGTATGGTACTGCCGCGCGGGAGTCTGCCTGGCGCTCCGCCGCTTCCCGCCCATCGCCAACCAAACGCGCTCAAAGCGAGCGTCACGCTACCCACGGGCGAATCGATCAGTGGTACGCTCGTCCGGCTCACCGATTTCGATGTCACTCTTTTCGACGAGAAGACCGGGCAGATGCGCTCCTGGCTGCGCAACGACGGCACGCCCAAAGTGGTGGTTACCGATCCACTGCAAGCGCACATGGACATGCTGATGAAGTGGACCGATGCCGACATGCACAACGTGACGGCTTACCTGGCGACACTGAAATGACATCCAAACCTGCGTTCCTCCTGCCACTGCTCGTCGCCGTCGCAAGCGCGCCGCTTGGCGGCCAATCGTCCACTGCCAGGCTCGATCCGGCGGTCCTCGGCAAACCTCCGGTCGACGCCTGGCCAACGTACCACGGCGACTATTCGGGCCGCCGCTACAGCACGCTCAAACAAATCAACAGCGCCACCGTGAAGAGCCTCACGCTCGCCTGGGTCTACCGGCTGAATACGTCGGCGGCCAACGCCGTCGTCGGTGGCCGAGGCCCTGAGGATTTTTCCGCCAACACATCGCTCCCCACGATCAAATCGACGCCGCTGATGGTGAACGGGGTCATGTATCTCTCCGCGCCCGATCACGTGTGGGCGCTGGACGCGCGCACCGGC
The DNA here is from genome assembly GCA_046727855.1 of Acidobacteriota bacterium. Classification (GTDB taxonomy): domain Bacteria; phylum Acidobacteriota; class Vicinamibacteria; order Vicinamibacterales; family UBA2999; genus DASPWV01. The sequence continues at coordinate 201 of JBKPDL010000150.1, read as the reverse complement.
CGCGAGTTGTGGCACTTCCGCTGGCGAACGCGCGGCGGCGATCACATCGGCAATCGCGGCGTCGGCATGTACGGCGACTGGCTGTATTTCCTGACGCCCGACAACTACTTCGTCTCGCTCGAAGCCGCCACCGGCAAGGAGCGCTGGCACAAGGAAATCGCCAACATGAAGCGAGAGTACTTTTCGACCAACGCGCCCATC
>JBKPDL010000149.1:0-27796 GCA_046727855.1 Acidobacteriota bacterium | reverse complement strand
CACACCACGTCGGCTGGGTAAAATTCGTTGGTCCGGAAGCCGGCCCTCAGCTTCTCCTTGTCGGCCGTATTCATCCGCAGATCGAGCCGATGTACAACCTGATCGTTGAAAAAGTCGGAGGAACTCTGCGCCCGCGCAGCCGAAGGCGCGAGCGTCAGCACTGCGACGGCAACGACGATTGCCCGATGAAGGCGACCCATACTCACCTCGCTAAAACACAATCTGTAGGCGGAACACGCCCGACCAGTAATCGGTGATTCCCGTCTGCAACACGCGCCCCGGATCTTCCAAGCTCTCGTGAATCGCATTGAGCACGACCCGTGTCCAACGCGACGGAAACCAGTTGATCCCGAGCGTCCAAATCGCGGCGCTGTTCTGGAGGATGTTTTCCGCGCGGGGATTCGAAAACGCCTCTCCAATTTTTTCCGCGCTTTCAAATCCCAGCTCCTCGTAACGAGCCCCCAGCTCGATCGCGCCGATGCCTTCCGTGAAGATCGGATGCCGCGGATGATCGAAGTCCTCCTTGTCTTCGCCGGTCACCAGCCACGTCGCGCTCGCATACCACCCGGTGGTGATGACATCCGACAAGTCGATATCGCCGAGTCCCTGCCCGAGTCGCTGTTCCCGCGCTTGCATCCATTCCGCCACGAGGCCAACCGGCCCAGGCGTATACACGAACTCCGCTCCGTAGCGATGGCGGCGCCCCTTGACATAGACGGGCTCAAAATAATCTTTCGTCCCCCATGCCGTCGTCCCCCGAAGGCTGTTGAGACCCTCGGGGACGTGTACGGTCCCGTAGGCACCCCCAATGCGCAACGTGTCGAACGCGTCTCCGAGCGCGCGCAACGGCGTTCCCGTTACACGCGCGGCAAACGAATGACCAAGGCCCTGCGGCGGCTCGTTCACCCGCTGAAACTGCGCTTCCTCGAGACGCCCGTTACCGCCATCCCCGTCGAACACGCCCACCTGGTAGGTCAAGCCGCGGCGGAAAAACCGGCCGTGGCCCATCACACCCTTGTCGCGCGCCGGAGGGATCGTGGTTGACACCAGCGTCCGGAATGCGAAATCCACGTCGGTGATGCCCACGAGCTGCTCGCGGCCAAACGGGACTTTGAATCGCCCGGCTGTTACTTCCGCTTGACGAAACGTGCGCCAATTGACGAACACATCGCGCCAGCGGCCATTCGCATTGAAGTCCCTCTCTATCTGGAATTCGACGTGGTCGCCGATCTCCCCGTTCAGTCCCCATCGGCGGGCGCGAAAATCGTAAGTGTGCTCGCCGATCTCGGGATCGAAGTCACGCCAATCGAACTGGAGCTTGAGGCGAAGGTCGAGGCGAATGTGTTCGCCAATCTGTATAGACGGGCGGTTTCGCCAGTAGATCCCGCTAGGTTCCGGTTCGCCTTGCTCGGTGGATTGGGCCGCCGTGGTTGCTGCGCACGCCAACAACACGGAGCCCAGCACAATAGCCGTGGGGGGCAGCTTAGGCATGTGACGCCATTGTGTCAGATACGCTTCGGCGGCGCCCAGGAAACTGTCTGAATATCTTTGCCCGCCCGTAACTGGCTGCTCAGATCTTCCAACGAGGCATCGGGTGTGAGGGTCGTCAGGTATTCGACCGTGGCTTCGTCGCCTTGCGACACCTCGCGCGGCTCGAACGTCACGCGGTTGCGGGCAAACACCTGATGGACGTGATCAAACGGAAACTCGCGGCCCTTCGCGCCGATCTCCACCATCATCATCCGGGCCTTCTGGGAGCTGAAGACGTTCAGAATCGGCAACATCGCACACAAAAACAGCGTGCCGAGCCCAGCCAGCGCAAAGCCGCCGAGTCCGGTGGCCATGCCGAGGCCCATGAGGATGAACAACACCGTGATGTCGCGCGCGTCCTCGATCGGGGTGCGGAACCGGATGATGCTGGCGGCTCCCGCAATGCCGAACGCACGCGCCAGCGAGCTGCCGATGATGATCATCATCAGCGCGCCGGAGATGCAGAGCAGCACCTGCGCCTGATCGAGCGTCGGATTCGCGTCGCGCTCCACTCGATAGAGGCGATGCACAGCGGTTACCAACATGCCGACAATTGCCGCGACCACCAGCTTGCTGAACTCGAACAGCGGCTGTGACCACGGCGTCCCTGGTTGCTCCGATGGCCCGAGCGGGGTCGTCGTGACTTCGCCTTGCGGCGGAAATCCGAGCGTCGGCCAGACGATGCCGCCGATCACCAGACCGATCCCGACGACGGCGACAGCGGCAAACGTGAGCGCACGCCTCCAGGGCATCGGGCTCGCCTTCGCTTCGGTCAGCGAGCCGCAGATGTTCAACACGTCGTGCAGCCGCAGCAATCCAATCTCGTCGCGCACGCGCGCGTTGGGATTGACGATGGTGAAGCGGCGCGCGAGACGCTGCGCGGACGTGTGACCGCGCACCAGCGCGCGGATACCCGCGCTGTCGACGACGGGCACGTGGCTCAGATCGACGATCACGTGCTGCACACCACTGCGCAGGGCTGCCTGGATTTGGTTTTCGAGTTGCTCGGCGGCGCCGCCCGCCGTGAGTTCTTCTTGCGGCGAGAACACCAGCGCCTTCGCGGTCGGGCGTACAGCGGTGGTCAATGCCATGTTTAGCGCCAAAGAGGCTGGTGGCGGAACGCTACCACGTATGGTAAGTCTTCACAAAGGTGAAGAGCTTCCGCGTCAGCGCGTTCGTGCTGGCGGTCCTCGCCACTCAATGCGGCAAGGACAGTCCGACCTCGCCGACGCCTCGTGGTGGGGGAGAGCCGCCGCTCGGCTCGCGCACCGCAGTCCTGATTGGCGCAGGCGACATCGGCTTGTGCGGGTCACCGGCGGTTGCCGCCACCGGTCAATTGATTCAAAACACGCTCGGCGACGTCTTCCTCGCCGGCGACATCGCCTACCCCCATGGCAGCACCGCGAGCTTCATCGAATGTTTTCGGCCATTCTGGGGACACGCCGTTGATCGGTGGCATCCCGTTCCAGGCAATCACGAATACGAGTCTCCCAACGCGGCGGCATATTTTCAGTTCTTTGGCTCCGCCGCGGGGCCTCCCGGCTCCGGCTACTACCGCCTCGTGCTCGGCGAGTGGTTGATTCTGATGCTGAACTCGGAAATTGACGCCCGCCCCGGCTCGGCGCAATACGAGTTCGTCCGTCAGATACTGCAGGAACGCCGGGCGCGCTGTCAGATGGCCATCTGGCATCGTCCGGTGTTCACCTCCGGTCCGAACGGCCCTTACCTGGTCATGCGCGATCTCTTCAAACTGCTCGATGACAACGATGTGGATGTCGTGGTCAACGCGCACGAACACTTCTATGAGCGCTTTTCACGTCAGGATGGCGATGGCCGGCCTGACGAACAAGGTGTCCGTCAGTTCATCGTGGGCACGGGCGGCGCGCAGCTCTACGACTTCGTCCGTGTCGCGCCGAATTCCAGTGTCCGCATTTCGACCCACGGCATCATGCGTTTCACGCTGCGACCCGATTCCTACGATTGGGAGTTTCTCGAAGCGAGCGGCGGGACCTTGGCGGACAACGGAACGACGCCGTGCCATTGATAGGATGTCAGCATGAAATCTCGCGTCGCATGTGCCGGGTTTGTCGCCGTTGTTTTCGCATCCACGCTGCTCGCGCAGCAGCCGCCAAGACCTGAACCAACACCTGCGCCACCGGATGTGGCGGCGCCGCCGTCCGATGCACAGAAGACGCCGGCCGGACTGGCGTCGAAAGTACTCGAGGCCGGTAAGAGCGACACACGTCCTGGAGCCAGGGATGCGGTGACCGTCCACTACACAGCCTGGACGATCGACGGAAAGATGTTCGACAACTCGCACGCGCGGAAGGTCCCCAGCACGTTCCTGATCGAGAACGTGATCAAAGGGTGGGGCGAAGGCGTGCAGTTGATGACCGTCGGCGAAAAGCGGCGCTTCTGGATTCCCGAGGAGATCGCGTTTCGCGGTCAGGCGGGACGACCCAAGGGAATGGTCGTGTTCGATGTCGAATTGTTGGACATCATCCTTGATCCGCGGGTGGCACCCCCGGACGTTGCCAAGCCCCCTGCGGATGCGCAGAAGACGTCTTCCGGGATTGCGTACAAGGTGCTGCGACCCGGCACAGGGACCGACCACCCGACGAAACAGAGCAGCGTTACCGTCCATTACACCGGCTGGTCAACGGATGGAAAGATGTTCGACAGTTCAGTTGTGCGCGGGGCCGCCGCAACCTTTGGCCTCGACCAGGTCATCGAAGGGTGGACCGAAGGCGTGCAATTGATGGTAGTGGGAGAAAAAACGCGGTTTTGGATTCCTGCCCGCCTGGCATATCAAGGCCGGAAGGGACCGCAGGGCATGCTCGTATTCGATATCGATCTCCTGGCCATCAGGTGAGGTCGTGATGAGAGACGGTGATCGCGCGCTGGCAGTCGTTCTCGGCGGGGTCGTGGTGCTCGGACTTCTCGCCGGTAGCGGTGACGTGTCGGCGCAAAAAACCCGCGGCGTCGAGCGTCAAGCTCGGTAGCAGTTACGCCGAATGGAAACTGCCCGGTGCGCTGATCGTGGACGGTCAGAAAGTCGTTGTCGATGGGTCGACCAATTTCTTCTTCTCCGATCACTCGAGCGCATCGGCGCGGCGGAAGAGCCTGGAAGACGAGATTCGGCTCAATCACTACGTGCGCTGACGATCTGCTCTCAGGTGTCAGCTGTCAGGTGTCAGTAGGTTCGCCATGTCGGCGGGCATGGGTGCGACGAACTCAACGCGCTGCCGCGTGTGTGGATGAACGAATGCGAGGCGCCATGCATGCAGCGCCTGACGCTTGATGCGAGGATCCTTCACGCCATAGACCGGGTCGCCAAGAATCGGCCATTTCTTCGCTGCAAGATGCACGCGAATCTGATGCGTACGGCCGGTGATCAGGCGACATCGCACGAGTGACAGTTTCCCGGCAGACACAGTCGAAAGCCGTGCGTAGCGGGTGACGCTCGGTTGCCCGCCGCGATCGCGCACCATCACCCGGCGGCGATCCCACGGATCGCGGTCGAGCCCAAGATCGATCGTGCCTCGCGCGGGCGTGGGTCTCCCCAGGACGATCGCTAGATAGTCCTTCTCCACTGCGCTGCGGTACATCGCTATCTGGAGCGCGGCATGCACAGAGCCGGTCTTGGAAACGAGCACGAGGCCAGAAGTGTTTTTGTCGAGTCGATTCACGAGTGCCGGTGTCCACCGCCCGGCAGCATGCGCGAGAAGGGCGTTGATGAGCGTGCCGGTCGTGTTGCGAAACGCGGGGTGCGAGATTTGACCGGCGGGTTTATTGACGACCATCAAGTTGTCATCTTCGAAGATGATGTCGAGTGGCAGCGCTTCGGGCTTGGCACGCTCGCGCCGTGCGTGCGTTGGTAAGGCAATCGAGAGGCAATCGCCCGGCGCGATCCGCCACGATGCGCGCGGCGCCGGATTGCTGTTGAGAAGTACGGCGCCAATATCGATCAAGCGTTGAATCTTATTGCGCGAGAGTCCAGGAACGTCGTGCAGGTGACGCATTAGCACGCGATCCATCCGCTGTCCAACATCGCCGCGATCGATCGTGACGTGGCGCATCATGTGCGTGTGCTGACACCTGCCACCCGATACCTGATACCTGACACCTCACTCGAGCCGGGCGAGGCGCGCGATTACCGTAGCGAGCGCCGAATAGTCGTCGTTCTCGCGTTGCTCCGCCAACAACGCGTTGAGCAATTGTTGCACCAGGGCAGTAACCGGCGCGGGCGTGTGCGTTTCGTTGAGCGCGTCCATCACGATGCGAAGATCCTTGCGATAGAGACGCACCGGAAATCCCGGCTTGTAGTTGCCCTCGAGGATCCGCTGCCCGTGCACTTCGAGGACGCGACTCGCGGCAAAGCCGCCGAGCAAGGCGGCGCGCACCTTGGCGGGATCTACGCCGCTTTTGCGCGCCAGCGCAAACGCTTCACCCACCGCCGCGAGCGTGCCGCCGATGACGAGTTGATTACATGCCTTGCAGATCTGACCCGCGCCGGAATCACCGATGCGAACGATCCGCTCTTTGTTCCCCATCGCTTCGAGGATCGGCCGGACCGTTTCGATTGCCTGCGCGTCACCTCCGATCATGATGGAGAGCGTGCCGTCGATCGCGCCAATCTCGCCGCCGCTCACCGGCGCATCGAGATAGGTCGCGCTCCGTGCCGCCGCTTCTATCGCCATGCGGCGCGCGGTCGCCGGCGCGATGGTGCTCATGTCGATGATGATCGTGCCGGATTGCACGCTCTCGAACACACCGTTGGCGGAGGTGAGGACCTTTTCGACATCCGGTCCATCCGGAAGCATCGTGACGATGCGCTGAGTGGCGCGAGCGACGTCAGCAGGCGAGAGCGCCGGCTGGGCGCCGGCAGCGGCGAGCTCGTCGATCGGTCCGCGGCTTCGGCTGTTGACGATCAGCGCGAAGCCGCGTTTCAGAAGATTGCGCGCCATGGGGCGCCCCATGACGCCGAGACCTATGAACCCGACTGTCTCCGACATGCCGGGAACATAGCATCTTTAGCGCTTGCGCTGTTTGGCTGCCCGTTTCTTGCTGGCGCGCGCGCCCCCCTTTCGTTTCGCGCCGGATGCGCTGCTTTTCGCGCGTCCCTTGCGCGCGCCGCCACGCTTTTTGGCGGCACGACGCGCGGCAGCGCCGCGGGCCGTTGGCGATTTGCGCGTCTTTGCCGTGCGGCGCCCGCCTGAAGTCTTGGTCGACTTCCGTTTCGCGGCCCCTCCGCCTGTCGTCCTGCGCCGCGGCGCCGGACGACTGCCTCTGCGCGCCGGCGCCGCCGCCTCGTCTGCGCCGAGGTCTTCGGCCTGGTCGTCGCCTGCCGCGCTCATCGGCTCGTCGATATCGTCGCTGGCGCCGCTCGTTTCGGCGGCTTCATCGGTTATGTCGTCATCGGCGTCGTCCGATCCACCGTCGCCTGCGGCATCGTTTGCCACCCATGGCGGCATGGCTTTCTTGCTCCGCCGTCCGCCTTCGAGCTGCTGCTCGCCCTGCCGCATGCGCTCGCGTGCGAGGTCGTCAGGGGAAAGCCGGCCGGCCATCGTGTAGTGATCCGGATTGACCTTGTTGTGTCTGCTCACAGTGTCTCCCTCGCGGACCTGGAGATCCGCGGCTCCGTACGTCATCGGGGACATCCGCGCTCCGTACGTCGTTGCGGGATACTTAAACACGAAAACGTAGTGATGCTGCAACGCCGCCGAAATCTTTTAGCAATCCCGCGTCTTCGATGACGCGTACGCGCGCACCGGTCTGGTGGGCGCGATGGACCAATTCCGCGGCCAGCTTCAGGCGATCGTTATCGGCGCCTGCCGGAGCCGACGTCGCCGCCATGACGTGGTCGCCGGTCACTGGCGGGGCCGGCATGGTTTGTGGCACTTTCAACGCCTCGGGCGTAGCCGCGATCAGCAGTTCGTCCACCTGGCCGAGCGTCAACGCGTTCAAGGTGGCTTCGGGCCCGATGACGCCCAGGCCATTGGCTTGCCACGCACCAACCACGTTCTGTACAGCCTGCACGTCGTTTTCCGCGTCTTTCTCGTGAAGGGTCTCCAGGGTAGAGCGCAGAAGATCGGCCTCGGCCACGTCGTTTTCGACGTGGATGATATCGACGAGCTTGTCGTGGAGCCGCTGCGGCAACTGCGCTTTCACGAGAGGCACAACCACTTCGTCGCCCGCGATGATCACCTGCGGAATGTTTTCGGCACTCACAATCCTGTCGAGCGTCTCGACGACTTCCTTGACATGGTGAAGGTGAAAGTTCTCGGCCCGGCGCTGATAACGCGCCTGTGACCACCCGCCCATTGCACTGCGCCGTGTCTTGACGCCGGTCACTTCCTCGCGCCGTTCGATCGCGCCCAACGCAAAGACGACAATGCGCGCCCGGTGCGTATCGAGGACGACGGCGGCATAACGGGGGTAGCGATCGACGAGCTTGGCCAAAGGGTAGAGATGAGGAACTGAGCCAACGAACAGCCAGTGCTCCTCGACCGGCGCCTGCAGCTGAACGGCTTCGAAGAGGCCGTTCGCCGCTGAGCACGCGAAGATGGCCACGGCGTTCGTGGAACGGTTCACCTCGTCGGCGAGATACGCGTGGATGCGCTCGACGTCGCGATCGAAGCTGTCCCGTTCGGGTGTGTTGTCGAGAAACGCCTTTTGACGCTCCGCCAGCACCTTCCGCAGAAAAGGATCGAAGCTGTCACGTCCATGCTGATCGGCCGCCAGGTTGAGATAGAGACTCAGCACGGGCGCGTCTTGTGGCTCGAGCGCTGCCAACTTCTCCAGCTGTTCGCGCAAAGGTGTGGCAGGAGCCGGACTCGTTTTTGCCATGTCTCCGACTCATTGCAATCGATACGCCGAGGTCTTCATGGTGCGCTCGTGGTGCGGGTGGAGAGAATTAAGAACTAACGAGGCCCTGCCTGAGACCGTCGAGCATGTTGGGATCTATGCCAACTTGTCGGTCGGTCTGAGACTAGGCCTCGTTAGTCTCTATGTTGTCTTGCCCCGCCTCCGGCGGGGCGTCGCCTTGACGGAGAAAGGTTGACTCATTCGTCGAAATTTCGGGCCGTCAAGGCTCCCAGCCAAGGGCCCTGCCCTTGATATCCGGCTAACTCCGCGGCCCTTGGCTAGTTCTTGTTGTTGCCTTGGCGCGCTCCGCGCGCCGTAGACCGTTATGCGGGTCCACGACGCGTACAAAATTCACGTGTGGCCGCATAACGGTCTAAGAACAACAAGTAAAAATCAAGCTTGGCGGTCAAAGCAGCGCTGGTTCGGGCGTGACCTGCAGCAATAGGCCCGAGGCGTTGCGAACAGCATATTGCCGGTGTTGCACGATTTGTGAGTAGGCAATCGCGACAATCTCCGTCGCCTGCCCCTCGATCTCTGGAAAGATTGTGATGGTGACGGGAGCGGTGGCTGTGGCCAGCCGTCGCGCATCCTCGGGTGCCACAAACCCGACGATCGCAATCTCCCCATTAGGCAAGTGATGCATTTCGAAGTTACGATAATGCTGCGCCGCGAACAGTGGCGCGGCCAGACCTGCGGAGCTCGTAAACCCGTACACGCCAACGGGAACTTCCGCCGCAGCAAACCCCTCCTCGTGGGATTTCACCAGCCGTACTCGATGTGTGGCTCGCAGTTTCTCGCGCTGGGCGGTAGAGTCGGCAGTCATCGTCAACAACCGGTGTATTTTGCCAAAAAGCCGCATTCAGCGGGAAAAGTGCCAAGGCGAGTCAATTTTGTGCGTCAGGTCGATGACATCTTTGTTCGTTGATGTGCCAGTTTAGACCAGTGCTCCAGCGTAGAACAAATGGCGATAAATCGCGATAAATCAAGAGTTTACATGCCACACCGCTGTGGCAAATTCGCCGTTTTGTTCCGATCTGTGACTTTTGTGCAATTCTTATAATGAATTTGGTATGTGCCGTAAAAGACTTATATATGACTTCAAGTGACATAACTGCCTCTGAGGGACGAGTCGCCGAGTTGGCCCGGCAGTTGCTCAACAGCGCGTCCATGCGACGCTCTCCCTCCCGCTCTGAAAACCGACGGGCGCACAAAGTCACATGGGAATCACGGATCGCTTCGGTCGTTCGCGAGGCTGTTTTCTTTGCCTGTGTCTCGGCGCTCTTTTTTGTTCTCCTCCCTGGTTCAGCGGCGGCTGCCGCGCCGGCGGCGAGTGCCGCCGGCGGGCGGCATTCCAACAAGCTGGATGCTCGACTGCAGCAACGCACCGCCGATCCCGGCGAATCCGACGTCATCGTCGAATTCAATGACGATCGCGATGCGCTCAACGTCGTCAAGTCGTTTGGCAGGCCCGGCCGCAAGCTGGGGATTCTCAAAGGCTTCTCCGCCAGGATTTCGAACCGCGCTCTTGCGCGGCTCGCTGCGCACAATCAAGTCAAACGCGTGAGCTGGGATCGGCCGGTCAGTGTGCTCAACGGCCGCACCGCCATCACTACCGGTGCGCGTGCGGTCCAACAACTGAGCGGCTATACCGGCGCCGGTGTCGGTGTCGCCGTCATCGATTCCGGCGTCACTCCGTGGCACGACGACCTCACGTCGGTGCAGACCTACACCTGGACGTATCCCGTTTACACGTACGTGACCGATCCGGTTACCGGGTTGCAGACGATCTCGGGCGTCACCTACGTGGACTACACCTACACGTATTACGGTGGTCAGCGCGTTGTGCACTTTGCCGATTTCGTCGGCGCCAACAACCTTTCCCCCCACGACGGATACGGGCACGGAACGCACGTTGCCGGCGTCATCGCGGGCAACGGCTTCGATTCCGAAGGCGAGCGCGCGGCGATCGCGCCTGGCGCGTCGATCATCGCGCTCAAAGCGCTCAACGACGAGGGGCACGGGACGATCAGCAACATCATTGCGGCGATTGATTACGCGATTTCGATCAAAAACACCTACAACATCCGGGTGATGAATCTGTCGGTCGGCGCCGGCGTATACGAGTCGTACGAGACCGACCCTCTCACACTCGCGGCCAAGCGTGCGGTCGACGCCGGCATCGTGGTCGTCGCCTCTTCTGGCAACCTCGGAAGGGCGAGAGACGGACAACCGCAATCTGGTGCGGTCACCGCACCCGCCAATGCGCCATGGGTGTTGACCGTTGGCGCGTCGAGCACAGAGGGGACGACCGATCGCGCCGACGACATCATCGCGTCCTACAGCTCGCGCGGCCCGACGATGTACGACTACGGGGCAAAGCCGGACCTGGTCGCGCCCGGCACCGGCACGGTGTCACTCAGCAATCCGAATAGCCTGTTGTATGCGACGCGGCCGAACCTGCTGCTCGCGGGAAGCGATGCGTCGCTTTCCTATCTTCCATATATCAGCCTCACCGGCACGAGCATGTCGGCGCCTGTGGTCAGCGGCACAGTCGCGTTGATGCTCGAGGCCAATCCGAATCTGACACCGAATCTGGTCAAAGCGATTCTGCAGTTCACCTCGCAGGTGTATCCCGGTTACGACTGGCTCACGCAAGGCGCGGGTTTCCTGAATTCGCGCGGCGCGGTGCAGCTTGCCGAATATTTCGCCGATGCCGTGCTCGGCTCGCACTATCCGGACATGAGCGGATGGAGCCAGCATATTTTCTGGGGCAATCACCGCGTTAGCGGCGGCGTGCTGACTCCTGGCGGCACGGCCTGGGGCACGAACGTCGTATGGGGTGACGTCTACACACCCACCGGCCAGAACGTCGTTTGGGGCGAGAACTGCGACCAGAATCCGTGCGACAACGTGGTGTGGGGCAACAACGTCGTTTGGGGCGAATCCGTTGGCGACGGCAACAACGTCGTGTGGGGCAACACCGATTCTGACAACGTCGTGTGGGGCAACGCCGACAACGGCAACGTGGTGTGGGGCAACGGCGATAGCGACAACGTCGTTTGGGGCAACAGCGGCGACGACAACGTGGTGTGGGGCAACGATTGCCAGGGCGACGATTGCGACAACGTCGTTTGGGGCAATGGCGATGACGACAACGTCGTGTGGGGGAACTGCGCCGACGGCGACGGGGACGGCAACTGCGATAACGTCGTCTGGGGCAACTGCAGCGACGACAATCACGACGGCCAGTGTGACAACGTCGTGTGGGGCAACAGCGACAACGACAACGTCGTCTGGGGCAATGGTGAAGTTGACAACGTGGTGTGGGGGAATAGTCTCGACGGTGTGATTTTCGGGGACGAAGGCGCCGACGTCAGCAGCTTTGATGCGAGCGTGTGGGACGACCTCTTCAGGTCGTCAGCAGCGCTCTTAACCAGCGGCGGCAGCCGCTAACCAGTGATTGCCGTGGAAAAGATGCCATTCCATGAAGCGCTGATCGCCGTGCGAGGGAACGAATCAGCATCGGTTGTCAGCTCAGATTGGCAGTTGCAGCTGCCGGTATTAGCCTCGAAGAACGTCACACTGCGGGAGTTGCGGCTGTCTGACGCGCCGTCGCTGCTCGCGATGCTCAACACTGAAGAAGTCGCGCGGTTCATCTCCCCGCCGCCCACGACGATCGAAGGCTTCGAACGGTTTATCTGCTGGGCCCATACCGAACGCCACGCTGGTCGCTTCGTGTGCTTCGTGGTGGTGCCCTCGGGCATGGACAATCCGATCGGGTTGTTTCAGGTACGACCGCTCGAATCGGGCTTCAAAACCGCCGAGTGGGGATTTTGTATGGGATCGCCGTTCTGGGGCACCGGGGTGTTCGTCGAAGCCGCGCGGATGGTGCTCGATTTCACGTTCGCCGAAATCGGCGTGCACCGGCTCGAGGCGCGCGCGGCAATTCGCAATGGCCGCGGCAACGGCGCGCTGCGCAAGCTCGGCGCTTCGCCCGAAGCCATTTTGAGGGGCTCCTTCATCCGGAACGGGGAGATACTCGACCAGCAGCTCTGGTCGATCATCGCCGACGACTGGGCGTTGCTGAGGGCACCCCTCCCCCGCGTCATCCACTAGCCCTCCGAGGGCCGGTGCTGTGTACCGGCCTTCGACTCTACCCGAATCTGCTCTCGCAAGTCCTGTTTTGCCTTCAACTGGGCCGCGGCCAGGCTGGCTGACGGCCGCTCCAGGCCGGAATTTTGAGCTCGACCGGCGACTGAAGGCCGTCGTCGAAAGCTGACGGGTTTTGTCGCTCGCGGTTCGCGAGCGGACACCAAGCGTGTCGTCACCCGTTGGCCCGGACACTTTCCAGGGGTGTCCGGGCCTTTTTTCCAATAGGACCCGTCGGGTGGGACCGCAATGCGGTGGGACCCTTTGGGTAGGATCGCAATGCGGAAAGACCCTGCGAGTGGGACCGCAACGCAGGACCCTTCAGGCCGGAGCTACTCGGCTGACATGAATGGATACCGATAGTCCCGCGCGGGGGAGAACGTCTCCTTCACGCTGCGTGCGCTCACCCAGCGCAGCAGGTTCATCTTCGAACCGGCTTTATCGTTGGTACCAGACGCGCGTGCGCCGCCAAACGGCTGCTGGCCGACGACGGCACCGGTGGGCTTGTCGTTGACGTAGAAGTTGCCTGCGGCGTTTCGCAGCGCGGCTGACGCCTCGGTGATCGCTCGCCGATCGTGGGCGAAGACGGAACCGGTCAACGCATACGGCGACGTGCGATCCACCATGGCGAGCGCGGCGGTCCACTTCGCATCGTCATAGACATACGTTGTCAGCACGGGACCGAAGATCTCCTCGCACATCAAGCGATAGCCGGGATCGTTCGTCTCGATCAGCGTTGGCTGGACGAACCAGCCGTCCTTCCCGTCGCAGACGCCGCCTTGCACGATCGTCGCGTTCCTTCGTGCGTCCTCGATATACCCGCAGATCTTGTCGAACGATTTCTGGTCGATCACCGCGCCCATGAAGTTGCGGAAGTCACTCACGTCGCCGACGCGGATCTCCTGCATCATCGAGACCATGCGGTCGCGCACCTCGGGCCACAGCGACCGTGGGATGTAAGCACGGCTCGCGGCCGAACACTTCTGTCCTTGGTACTCGAACGCGCCGCGCACCAGGCCAACGGCCACTTCCTGAGCGTCCGCCGACGAGTGCGCCACGACAAAGTCCTTGCCGCCAGTTTCGCCGACGATGCGTGGATACGATTTGTACTTTCCGGCATTCTGGCCGATGCGTTCCCACATGCTGTTGAACACGCCGGTCGAACCAGTAAAGTGAATGCCGCCCAGCTCGGCGTGATCGAGCAACACTGCAGAGATCTCGGGCGCGTCACCCGGCACGAAGTTGATGACACCGGGTGGCAGGCCCGCGGCCTCGAACAACCGCATGATGTAGTACGCGCTCATCATCGCGCTCGACGCCGGCTTCCAAACGACTGTGCATCCCATCAGCGCGGGTGCGGCAGGCAGGTTGCCGCCGATTGCGGTGAAGTTGAACGGCGTGACCGCGTAGACGAAGCCCTCGAGCCCGCGGTAGTCCAACTGGTTCCAGACGCCGTGCGAACTGATTGGCTGTTCCTGATAGAGCTCCTCGGCAAACGCAGCGTTGAAGCGCCAGAAGTCGATCAGCTCGCAGGCAGAATCGATCTCGGCTTGAAACGGCGTCTTAGACTGGCCGAGCATCGTTGCGGCGTTGAGCGTCTGTCGCCAGCTCGTGGTGAGCAGTTCCGCAGCACGAAGGAAAACAGCCGCGCGGTCTTCCCACGCCCAGTTCGCCCACTCACGGCGTGCCTCGCCGGCGGCCTTCACCGCGTCGCGTACATGTTCCGGCGACGCCTTGTGCCAGTCAGCAAGCACGTGCGCGTGCTTGTGCGGCATCACGGCCTGCGCCGTACGACCTGTGCGGATCTCGCGTCCGCCGATCACGAGCGGAATGTCGAGGCGGTCAGCCGACATCGAGGCAAGCCGCGCTTTGAGCTGCTCGCGCTCGCACGTGCCAGGCGCATAGGTGAGGTTGGGTTCGTTTTGGGGCGGTGGGACGCGTCGGATTCCGGAGAACATCCCATTATTGTAAGTTCTCGTGGACGTTCGCAGGCGGGCGGTACGCGCGCTCGGGCGCTCGCAGGAATCGCGGCCGTGCGGCAGCGATTTGTTACCGTCAATCGGAGAGATCAGCGCTGCCCGGATGGCCGGCGGACCTGCATGCCAGGCGCCGCCGAGCGGTCCTGCATGCCCTAGGCAACTGCACGCGCACCGCTCCTACGCGCGCGCCCCTTCCACCTCCACTTTTATGTGCCGCCACTTTCCCTGCCGGAACCGCGCAATGGTCAGGACGCAGCGCGTGAGGTGACCGAGAACAATCGCGAGCCAGATATCGGTGGGCTGCAGTTGGCGAGTGGCCTGAATGAAAAAGCACAGCCCGATCGGGATGGCGATTTGCGATGCGAGCGTGATGAAGAGAGGGCTGCGTGTGTCGCCCGTACCTTGCAGTCCGCCGGTATAGACCAGCGCGAGCGTGATAAAGAATCCCGAAATGGCGAGGAATTGCAGCAATTGCTCGCCGATGCTTGCCACATTGCCTTCGGTCGCGCCGAAAATCCCGAGCAGCGCGTGCGGCAACGCCCAGAACATCAGGCCGACAATAGCGGCAACACCAAGGCCGATCCGTGATGCCGCATGAACACCCTGCACAGCGCGCTCGGGATGACCGGCACCAAGGTTCTGACCCGCGATCGTCGCCGACGCGCCCATCAGCCCCACCGACGTCCACGTGATCATCGAAAACAGCTCGGTGTAGCCGATGGCGTAGGCCGCCTGCGCCGCCGCACTCTGTTCCAGCGATCCGATGAACCGCAGCAGCAACACACCCGCGATGTTCATCGCGATGCCCTGAACGCCTGTCGGCAACCCGAACCGGAACAGCGCGTGGATGATGGACCAATCGGGGCGCCAGTTGGTGTGGCGCGAAAAGCGAATCACGTTGTTGCCGCGAAAGAAATGCCACACCGCGTACAAGCTGACGGTCAACGACGCTATCGCCGTTCCCAGCGCCGATCCCATCGTGCCTAGCGCCGGAATGGGCCCCAGACCGCGAATCAGCACCACGTTCAAGACGATGTTCAGCACCGTCATGGTGACGCCCAGACGAAGCGGCGTTTGTGCGTCGCCTGCGGCGCGGAGCGCCGACGTCAACATGAAGAACATCAGCATGCCGATGCTGAGCAAGAACGTCAGGCGCAAGAATGGCAGCGCCTGTGCCTTTACTTCAGGCGCCGCGTTTACCAGATCCAGGAGTTGCGGGGCGGTGAAGTAGCCGAAGGGCGCCAGCACCAGGAACATGGCGAGAGCGGTGAGAAACGCCTGCTGCACGACGTGATTCACGCGAGCCGAGTCGCCGGCGCCGGCAAATCTCGCCACCAGGACCGCCTGCCCGGTGAACAGCGATGCCATGAAGACGATGACGACCAGAAAGATCTGCCAGCTCACGCCGATCGCAGCATTGGCGGTATAGCCGATGAGGTTTCCGACGAGCGCGTGATCGATCACGCCCTGCATGCCGGCGACGAGATTCTGGATCATGGTGGGCCATGCCAGCTTCCACACGGCAGGGCTGATCGGGCCTTCCACGAGTGAACGATCGAAGGGAGACTTTTTCGCCGCCGCCGCACCCGACATATCGGAAGTAGGGACTAAGAAGGAACAACGATTGTATGCCGGGGCCGCGTCACCACACCAACCAAATCACAGCGAACGCGCTGAGTGTGACGAGCATCGGGACCGGCCACAAGTAGATCGCGGCCGCCGCGAGAATCACGGCGACCACGACAAATGCGACGAGACCCAGCGGCCAGGCAAGAGCCGTCGCGAGTCGCGCGGGCCACGGATCGCGCATCACCATCAAGCCAATTGCCACTCCCGCGGCATACATCGCGACAATGAGCTCAAACATCCAGTTCCTGTGCCTCTTCGGCCCGCTCCATGATGAAGCGAAACCGCGCCGACGCGTCCTTGCCCATCAGCTCGTTGATGACGCGATCGGTGACGAGCTGGTCCGACACCTCCACTCGCAGTAAGCGACGCGTGCGCGGGTTGAGGGTTGTTTCCCATAGCACTTTCGGCATCATCTCGCCGAGCCCTTTGAAACGGGTGATCTCGGGTGTCGATCGGCCGGCGCGCTGCTTGACGATCTGGTTCTTCTGGTCGTCGTCCAAGGCCCAGAACGTTTCCTTGCCGATATCGATCCGATAGAGCGGCGGCTGCGCCAGGTAGACCTTGCCAGACGCGAGCAGCTGCGGCATGTGACGGTAGATGAACGTCAGCAGCAAGGTTGCGATGTGGTGCCCGTCCGAATCGGCATCGGCGAGGATGATGATCTTGCCGTAGCGCATTCGCGCGATATCGAAGCTCTTGCCGACCCCACAGCCGACGGCGGTTACGAGATCCGACAGCTCTTTGTTCTCCAGCACCTTACCGGTCGCGAGCCCTTCCGTGTTCATGACCTTGCCGCGGAGCGGCAGAATCGCCTGGCGCGCGCGGTCGCGCCCCTGCTTTGCCGAGCCACCCGCGGAATCGCCTTCGACGATGAACAGTTCGCTGGTGATCGAGCCCGGATGCGTGCAGTCCGATAGTTTCCCGGGCAGCGTGACACGGCCCGAGGTCGGACCCTTTCGCACCACTTCCTGTTGCGCCGCACGGCTCGCCTCGCGCGCGCGCGCCGCGAGAATAATGCGCGCGACAATCGACTCAGCGATCGACTGATTGCTGTTCAACCAGTGCTCCAGCGCCGGCCGCACCATTCCGTCGACTGCCGAGAGCATTTCAGGGTTGTTCAAACGATCTTTCGTCTGACCCTGAAACTGCGGCTCCTGAAGAAACACCGACAGCACTCCGACCAATCCTTCGCGGATGTCTTCCGCGGTGAGCGTGACACCTTTTGGTGTGAGGTTGTGCGTCTCGATGTAATTGCGGACGGCTTTACCGAGACCGGCGCGGAATCCGTTCTCGTGTGTGCCGCCGGAGCCGGTGGGAATGCCGTTGACATAACTGCGCAGGTGTTCGTCCGTCGCCTCGGTCCACTGGACAACGAGCTCCAACTCGAGGCCGTTCGCTTTCTCGAGGGTGAACGGCGTCTCGTGCACCGGCTTGGCGCCGCGATCGCGCAGAATCTTCGCTACGTACTCGACGAGCCCTTCCTCGTGTTCGAACACTTCCTTCGCGCCGGCGGGCTCGTTCTCGAACGTGATCTTCACGCCGCGATGCAGATAGCTGGCAATCTCGAGGCGCTCACGGATAACCGCGGAGTCGAAGTCGATCTTGGGAAAGATGGTGGGATCAGGCCGGAAGAACACGGCCGTCCCCGTGCCACGCGCCGCGGCCAGCTTCTTCAATCCGGCGGCGGGCTTGCCCTGCTTGAAGCGCATCTCGTACTGCTGGCCGTCGCGCTTGACCGTGGCGACGAGCTCGCGCGACAGCGCGTTGACGACGCTCGCGCCGACGCCGTGCAGGCCGCCGGCAGTTTTGTAGTTGCCCGCGTCGAACTTCCCGCCCGCATGCAGCACCGTGAAGATCAACTCGAGGGCGCTCTTTTTGCTCTTCGGGTGCACGTCGATCGGGATCCCGCGGCCGTCATCGCTGATCGTGATCGACGAGCCATCTTTGTGCAGCATGACCGTAATGTTCGAGGCGTAGCCGTTCATCGCCTCGTCGATCGAGTTGTCCAGAATTTCCCAGACGAGATGATGAAGCCCGGTGCTGCCGACGCCGCCGATATACATGCCGGGACGTTTGCGAACGGGTTCCAGACCTTCGAGAACGGTGATGTCTTTGGCGGTATAGTTCGAAGCCATTCAGTGAACTTCGATTATAGAGGCCTGTCGGCCGGTAACGACCGTCACGCATTCAGACAGTTCTAGGTCGCGACCGTCTTGTCGCGTCAGTAAGGGCGATCGCTGTAGCGCAGAACTCGGCGCTCCGTGTCCCAGCGCCACATCGGTCCGGCGCCGGACAGATACACGCCGCCAAGCCAGCGATCGATGCCGCAGCGCGCGATGCGATCGATCTCGCCCTTGAGAACACGCTCGCCGTCCGGCGTCAGCTCAATCACGTCGCCATAAGTACGCAGGAGCGGACAACTCGCCCGCTGAATCGACGAGATGTGAAAGAAGAATCCTGCGTCGCCCATGAAGAAGGCTTCTTCGCGTTTTTGAGTCGCCACAAATACGTCGCGCGCGCGAGTGATGCCACCGGCCACGACCTCGAGGGTAGCTTGCTCTGTTCGCGAGAGGCCGTTGCGGACTGAAGGGAATTGCTCGAGATGCCGCAGCAGCGCTGGTGCGAGATGCGGCAACGCCGTGACCCGCGGCCGCGCATCGACAATTGCGCGCGGGTCGGGAGAACGAAACGCCTGCCACGCGTCACGGGCCGCGAGTCGCTGTGTTGAAGTCACCAGCTGACGCCCTTCGAGCAGGGCTGGGTAGTCACTTGCCGGCTGGTAGCCAAGATACGTGCTCGTCTGCACCAGCGTGACCAGGGGAGAGCCATCGACCGGAACTCGATCGAGGATTTGAATGAGATGAAGCTGATCGTAGAGGTCGTGCTCGAACCACAGCACGATTTCATCGGCTCGCGCGATGGCCTCATCGAGCGCGCGATCGCGCGCGTCGAACTCACGCGCGAGTTCCGCGCGCGAGGCCGCATCCGCGCTAGCGAGAAAATCGACTCGCCGTTCTCGCAGGGCCGCTGGGCCGAGCCCTGAGGGGACGGGGCCTTCGTGGAGGACGTCTTTCCACGCGACGATGGGATCGTCAGCGGCGACTGCGCGTACCTTCTCGAAAATCGCGGTGCCGTTGGTGAGATGGAGCGTGCGCGCGGTTGACGCCGCAAACGCCCGCGAAGCGACGGAAGCCACAGATCGATTTAGCCACAGAAATCAGTGAACCGACAGATCTCTTTTGCGTCTGCGGTGGCACGCGCTGCCTGAACTTGGGTCAGAATATCCCGGGGGCGGTCGCGGACCTAAAGGTCCGCGCTACGTGATGCACGTGAGATGTCGCGAGTTGCGTTAGTCGTGATCTGGCTGACAGCGGCGTCACTCACCGGTGGCCTGGCGGTCGTGGCTTACGACCTGTCGCGGCCCGTCGCGGTAGCACCACAGAAGCCGCTCGACGAATTGCCCAAAGCCCGTCACGAGGCGAACCCGTGGGCGCAGTGGAGCGTCACCGAGCAGCTGTCAGCGCACCACGTGTTGATCGTTCAGGTGGAGACCCGCCGCCTTGACGAGGCGCGCGCCATTGCGCGGCGGATTGTCGACCCGATTCTGCCGCAGGAAAAGTTCGCGGAGATCCTTATCTATTTCCACCGCCCCGGCCGGCCCGATCCCCTCGCCCCACGTCGTGTACAGTGGACGCCGACCCACGGCTACGTCGAGACGGTCTACGCCCCTTAGGCTTCGCACTGCTCTTCGAGTTGTCTTTCGCGGCCTTGCGTGCGGCGCCAGCAGACTTGCGCGTGCGCTTCGGCTTGATTTGCCCGGCCGTCGCGCGATTGCCGCGATCGTCATCGTCTTCGTCGGCCGCCAGAACCCCTTCCATCGGCACGTCCGGGGCCGCGGTTTCCTGTTCCTCCGCTCCGGGTTCTTCCGTTCCGGGTTCCCACCTTTGCTCGTCCGCGTCTGTTCGAGCTTCGGCGGGCAGGCTCTCGTTCTTAGTTCTCAGTTCTTCGTCCTTCGTTCCTATTTCTTCGTTCTTCGTTCCGAGTTCGTCGGCATCAGCCTCCGCGCCGATGCCCCAGCCGTGCGGCACTGCCGTCGCCTTCACCGGTCCGCTCGCAAACACGCGCAAGCCACCCTGACGATCGCGTTCGAGGCGGAGAAGACCATCCTTCTGGCAGGCGCGCATCAAATCCACGATCGAACCATAGCGGCGCTCGTCGAAGTCGGGACGCGCGTTGCGCACGAACTGCTTGAACTGACGCACGTACATCGGCCAGCGCGGCGGCGTCGTGGCTTCAGCCAGAATCGCACGGACGAGCGCGACGCCTTCGCCGAGGTTGCCGTTTGTCGACTCTGCATGCTCATCGCTGTCCGCATCACCCGTGTCGGAAGCAGTCGGAGCGCCCGCCGGGGCCGGCGGCGCTTCGTCGGCGAGTTCGACGAGGGTCGTCCGGCCGTGGTGTTTGAGCGTGACGAAGCCCTGTTTTTCGAGCTTCTCGGCAAAGTCGCGGAAAGTGCCCGCGCCGTAATCGCGCTCCGAAAACGAGGAATCCAGCTGCAGCAGCGTGCTCTTGAGGAGACCAAGCTGCGGCGACACTTCGCGATCCGCGAGGACTTTCAGCGCGCGCTTCACGAGCGGCAGCGCCTGATCGATCGGCGACGCCGCGGCGCGAGAGCGGTCGGAGCGACCGCGTGACGACGGCGCGGTTAAACCAGACGGGGCGGCCGAAGCCACGCCACTGTATGTGACGTTCTCGTAGGCGATGAACTCGGTGCAGTTCTTCTGCATCACCTGGCTCGTGAACGCGCGGCCGCCCACGACGAACACTTTCCTGTCGTACTGCTTGAGCTTTTCGACCAGCGTGATGAAATCGCTGTCGCCGCCGACGATGACGAAAGCGTTGATGTGGTCGTGGGTGAAGGCCATCTCGAGCGCGTCGAGGGCGAGGTTGATGTCGGCGCCGTTTTTGTCACCGCCGGGCGTCATCACGCGCTGGACCAGGCGCACCGCATGTTGCGACATCGCGCGGCCGTGATCACCGGCGCGTTTCCAGTCGCCGTAAGCAATTTTGGTAATGATTTCGCCGCGCTCCTTGATGGTCTCGAGGACGGCACCGATGTCGAACTGGCGGCCAAGCGTGGTTTTGACTCCGATTTCGATGTTGTCGAAGTCGATGAAGACGGCAATTTTCAAACGTTGATCTGACATGAACAGGTGGTCGCGGACCTAAAGGTCCGCGCTAACGTACGGTTAACGGGAGGCGTGGACTACCTCACCAGTATACCCGTACGCCGCTGCCCACCACATCGCGCAGCGCGAACTTTAGGGTCGGCGGCCTTTAAAACTGGAAATAGATGAAATCAAATCTCCACGAGATATCTCCGATCGACGCGTGTGCCAACCATCGAGTCGCCGATGAACACCCATTGCGGCGACAGCGAGCGAAGGTTGTGGATGTGGCGGGGATCGAACGCGTGGTGGCGTATTCGTATCTCGAGCGACGGCAGGTAGCCGGGGCCGGGGAGTTCGTCGAGCGCGAGCCGGTTCGCCGCACGGATGGTGAAAGGCGCCACCAGAATGGCAGCGGCGACTACAATCAGGTTCAGACGCGCAGCCAAGTATCTGGCTGAGCAGTATTCAAGGCCGTACAGGCTCATCAGGAGATCGACATGCGTCTGCATCCTGTCTGCACCTGGTCGCTTTTCACGTTGACCATCCTCGCGCTGGCCGGCTCACCCGTCCGTGCGGCGGAACAGGACACCGTTCAGAAACTGTTCGAGCGCGGCGCGCTGCAGGAAGCAGTGGAGCGCGCCGCGTCGGAAAGCGGCAACCCTGAGTCGACGTATCTCGCGGCGCAGGCGATGAGCAAGATGAACAACGCCGGCGGCGCAGAAGAGCGTTACGGCAAACTGCGCGACGACGGCGACGAAGCGTGGAAGGCGATTGGCGAGTCGGGCCAGAAACTGCTCGCGCGCGACGAAAACGGCGCAATGGAGGCTGCCAATCGCGCAGTCGCGGCAAACGGCGACAACCCCTACGCGCATTACCAGCTTGGCATCGTTGCCACGAGACAAAACAACAACCAGCGCGCCCTCGAGGCATTTCAGCGCGCCCTCGAGCTGAAAGGCGATTTGGCATACGCGCACTACTACGCAGGCCAGGCCGCACAGAAGCTAAAGCAGACACCGAAGATGTCGGAGCACTTTACGTTGTTCCTGCGTCAGGCGCCGGATGCGCCCGAACGGCAGACGGTGCAAGCGATTTTGCGGACGCTTCGCTGACCGGAACGTGACGGCGCAGAATCGCTAGAAAATGTGCCCGATCCCGATATAGAAGCGGCCCTTCTCCTTTGGCAGCGACGGGAGCACGCTGTGGGCAGGAATTCCGAAATCGAGGCGAATCATTGCAAACGGCGACGCAAGCCGCAGGCCGATGCCGTAGCCGACTTTGAGATTGGTGATAGACGTGTCGTGCCTGCCTTCGAACACGTTGCCGGCGTCGAAAAAGACAACACCCTGCACCCACCCGCGCACCGGAACGCGGGCTTCGGCGTTGAACAACAGTAACCCGTCGCCTCCCAGTCCGCTTTCGAGGCCGAGTGTGTTCTCGCCATAGCCGCGAACTGTCGTCGCCCCGCCCAGGCGGAAGCGCTCATTCACTGGCAGCTCACTTGAACTGAATTCGATACCCCACTGCGCGCGGCCCGCTAGTACGAGGCGATTCAGCGATCGGAAATAGAGTTGTTGCAGCAGCAGCTTCGACGTTCGGTAATCCGATCCCAGCAGAGGAATCGACTGATCCCAGTTGACGGAACTGAACCAACCGCGGGACGGCTGGAATGGGTCGTCACGCCGGTCAAGGAGGGCTGCCGTCGTCAGCTTTGACACGTTGACGATTTCGTCCAGGGGAGGAGGTTGGTCCGGAATGTCGGGACGCGTTTCAAAGGTGTGATTGCGTTCGAAGCGATAACCATACGTCACCTCCCCGCGTGGCGACGGACGCCAGCGCTGTTCGGCGCTGATCCCGCGACGATCAGTGATGGAAATCACTTCGTTTCCCACACGAAACTTTTGCCGCGCGTCGTAGATGAAGCCGCTGGTTCGAAGGGGCAGACCGAAGAACGACGCGTTTGAGAGAAAGAGACTCTCGCTGCGACGATCGCGTTCGACGCGCGATGCAATGCCCGCAGTAATCGCGCGGCCGAACAGATTCTGATTGCGGATATCGGCCAGGACCCCGAGACTCTGCGTGCGCGGCTGCTGCACGTCGTTGATCGTCGTTCGCTCGTCGGCCACTTGCAGCCCGTAGCGGAGCCGCCACACCGGATACTCGATCACACGCACGAGCGCGCGCACGGGTTGAATTCCTGCCGCCTTCTCCTCCGCGGTCGGCTCCAGCGGCGCCGGCTGGATGTCCACTTGCCGGAATACGTTGGTGTCGTACAAACGCTTGCGAGCCTGGGACCAGTCGGCCAGGTTCACTGGCTCACCGGGATCGATGCGCAACGCCCGCGTAATGACGCCTTCGCGCGTGCGCGTGGCGCCCTGCGTGGTGACCTCGCGAACGATCTGCTGCGGCCCTTCGGTGACGGCAATCGTCACGTCGACGACGCCTTCGCTCGCCTCAGGCACGGGCTCGATTTCGACCGCCGCTGTGTTGAATCCACGCCGCGCGTAGAAATCCTGCACGCGTCGCCGCGCCGCATCTAGATCGGTCGTGACAAACGGCATGCCGAGCGTGAAGCTGGCCGCCTGCGCCACTGGAACCTGGCGATCGGGATGGACGCCCGCAAAGTTCATCGCTTCGAGGACGAAGCGGCGTCCCTCGACAATCTTCACCGGCAGCACCGCCGCGGATCCTGAAACGACCGGCTTATCTGCGGTGACCGTCGCTTCCAGGTAGCCCTGGTCGCGGTAAAACGTTTGCATGGCTTCCGCAATCTTGCCAGGCTCGAGCCAGCCGTCGATGGCGACACCAGCCTCCTCGATCGTCTTTTCGAAGTCTCCGGAGTCGAACGCTTCGTTGCCGCTCACGTCGATCCTGCGGGACTGCACGTGCGTGCCCGCTTCGATGCTGATGCGCACCTGTTTGCGCTGCGGCGTCGAGACCGCAATCATCGCTTCAACCAGGCTGCCGACGATATTCTCGGCGATCAGGTGACGACGGACGCGCGACTCGATGTCTTCCAGCAGAAAGCGGTCGAAGATCGTGCGCCGCCAGGAGTCGCGGAGCTCTTCCTCGAGCTTGGGCTCGAGCTGGTGTCCAAGAATCACCAACTCCGCCTGTGGGCCGGGAATGATGTGATAGTTCAGCGCGACGGTGCGTCCGTCTTCCGACGTCTGTCGTGTACCGCGGATGCGAACCTCGTAGTAGTTGCTGTCCTGGTACTCCTCACGCAGGCGATCGATGTCGCGCTGCCACGTGTAAAAGTCGAATCTGTCACCGACTTCCAGCTTCAACCGCTGGCGCAACTCGGCTTCGGGCCGAAACAGGTCACCCGCAAAGGTAATCGCTGATACTTCGGGTTGTGGCGGTCGTTGGGTTTGGGGTATCGGCGTCCCGCCAAACGTAATCTCATGCCGTATCGCGGCCCCGCGATCCAGATTGTCGCGAGAAATGAGCCTCAGCTCGAGGTTCCGGCGCGGCTTGTAGCTGACAATCGTAGACAACCCGCCGCTTTCACGCAAGCTTTGCGACAAGGTGACCTCAACGTCGGACCGCAGGCGCTTCGAGAGCGTCAGGCGCGTCGACGGATCAGTGTCAGTTGCGATTAATCCGGGGTCCGAGCGGAACTCATCGGTCTCGAAGTCACGCTCGATACGCAGCGTATCGAGCCCGATGGCGCGGCCCGTCACGCCAAGCAGCTCCGCCGATAGCAGCGTGACAGCATCCTCGCCTCGCAGATCGCCGAACAGCATCGTCATCGCCTCGCGTGAGTCTGTGTCGGGGTTCGACGAACGCACGTCGGTCTGCAGCCGATCGAGGGTGCCGCTGAGCGTCAGGGCGATGTCGTCTCCTCCGACGCGTGCTTGCAACTCGACGTCGAACTCAGGCTCGATGCGGCTTGGATTGGTAAAGGAAATACTGCCGCGCGCCACGTGGAACGTCCGGCCGGCGAGGAACACTTCGCCGCCCTCGCGCAGATCGACGCGGCCGCCGACAACCGGCTCTTCCGCTGAACCGAAGAGGCGGATGGCACCTCCTGCCTCGAGACGCGCGTAATTGTTGTCCACGCGCAGATCTTCCCGCGTGCCGACGAACACGTTGAGGTGGAGCTTTGCGAGAGCGCCACGGTCGCCGCCGGGGGGAGACGGTGCGCGCGTACGTCGGGCTGCCGCGAGGGCGGCAAAGCTGATTGGCTCGTTGAACACGCTTCGCGCAACGATCACGTCACCGGTCAGGATCCAGCCGGTCGCATCGGGACGGAGCGTCAGCAGCGCGTCCGATTCGCTCTGCAAGCCCTCGGGATATTCGAGTGCGGCGCCTTGCACCTGCACCGTGATCCCACCGGTTTCCGGGCGGAACCCGGTGAGGAGGAACCCGCCTTCGACGTTCAGCGCGCCACCGTTGACCGTGCCGGTGAAGCTATCGAAGAGCAGCCGGCGCCCGTCCAGCGCGATCGTGCCCTTCATATCGCCGAGCAC
The DNA here is from genome assembly GCA_046727855.1 of Acidobacteriota bacterium. Classification (GTDB taxonomy): domain Bacteria; phylum Acidobacteriota; class Vicinamibacteria; order Vicinamibacterales; family UBA2999; genus DASPWV01. The sequence goes on along the minus strand of JBKPDL010000149.1, from coordinate 1,999 downwards.
GATCCGCGGCTCGCGAATCAACACCTCCGCGTCCGCAACGTCGACGCGACCGCTGAACACCGGGCTCGAAGGGGAGCCACCGACGCCGACGTTGACCGTCGCAGCGCCATCGATCGCCACCGTGGGAGCGAACGCTGAAAGCACGCGCAAATCCGCACCTCCGCGGACGCTAAGGTCGAGCGCAGCCTTGTCGGCCGGGGCGATTCGTGCAGTACCTGTCACCGTCAGCTCGCCGCCGCTAGGCAGACTCGTGGCTGTTGCGCCTGGAAGGGTCGCGGCGGTAAATCCTCCGAAGCTGAAGACCACGTCCTTCGCGGTGATCAAGCCGCCTTCGATCGTGAAGGCGGCGGGACGGACCTGCGAAATCGGCACGCCGGCGACGATGAGGTTGGCTTCGTCGAACGTGACGCTGCCGGAGACGCCGTCGAGCGATGCGCGGACGATGGTGGCGTCGAGCGTTGCCGATACGTGTGCAGCAGTGTTGCTCAACGTCGATCGGTCGACCCACGGTGCAAGTGCTTGTTCATTCAGACCGATGACGCGCAGCTTGGCGAATCCCGTTTGCGGTGATGCGGCACCGGTGTTGCCTTCGAGCACGCCGCGTGGAATTGACGCGGTGCCTTCAATTCCACCACCCTGCCACGTCCCGCTCATCCGCGTGAGGTCGAGCGTCGTGCCGTTGAACGTCGCGTCCACTACGAGGTTTTGCACGGTTGGCAATGTGCTCCATGTCAACGAACCACCGGCGAGTTGCAGCGTCGCGTTGGATCGTTCGAGTCCACCGGTGGACCGCATCGTGATGTTGACCGGGCCGGCGGCGTTGAGCTCGGGTGGAACGCCAAATGGCCGTCCTATGCGCACCAGATCGCCAAGCTCACCGGTGAAGGTCGCATCGAAATTGGCGTCGGCGACGTTGGCTGACGCCAGGCGGCCGCTCGCGTGCAGGCGGCCGGTTGCACCGACTGACAAATCGAGCGTGTCGACGGTAAGGACGGTGCCATCCCAAGCGAGCCGGGAAGGCGCCGCGAGCTTGACGGCCACGCCTTCGACCGCGGCGGCTATTTCCTGAAGGTTGACGAACACGCGTGAGTGGCTGACATCTGACAGCATGCCGCTCGCGGTGGCGTTGATGCTGGTAGTGCCTTCCACGTAGCCTTCGCGTAGCCCTGCGAGTCGAATCACCTGCTCGAGATCGACCTTGTTAGCGACGAAGATGGCGTCGTAGACAAACGGTTTCGTCATGGCCACCTTGGCGTCGAGCGACGCGCCAAGCGAGGGAATGACGGCCGTCATAAGCGCCGTGGTCCCGTCGAGCCGCACTTTGGCTGTGCCGTGACCGATCAGCGCGCCCGCGAGCCCTCCCGTGAGATCGAAATCGACAGTGCCTTCGCCGGTGGGCCGATCAATGCTGCCGGCACCGGAGAATTGCACTGAGAACTGCGCGTGCGCGTTGCCAAGCTGCGCCAGCGCGCCCGACCATTCAAGTCCCTGACCCTGCACGTCAACGGCATAGGTCCGTGCGCGCAACGAGTAGCGGCCCGTCGTGTTCAGCGAGCCGGTACGCTGTGTCAATGTCACCGCGTCAACGAAGATGTCGTCGCCGACCCAGCGCGCCTTTGCTGCGAGAGAGTCGACCGGCTGTCCACCCAGCGTCATGTCCTTCCCGGTGACCTCCGCATTGACGCTGGGGGCATCAACAGTGCCGCTGAAGGTCGCGGTTGCGGACAGCGGACCATCGAGGCGAAGCGACTCCGGCAACACGCTGAGAAGGTCGGCCGCGGATGGGGCGTCGATCGTCAATGCGCCGCCGAGCTCGCGCGTTGCGAGATTCGCGAGATAACTGCCGTTGATTCGAGCAGTGCCGATGGTGCCATCGATGTCGGTGATGTTGACCGCACGCTCGGAGGCGTCGAAGTTTGCGGTGAACGCAGCGCGGCCCACCGACGGAACCTCCACGCCAGGCGTTGCGGCGGAGCCCACGAAGCGCGGCGACGTGAAC
>JBKPDL010000148.1:0-54373 GCA_046727855.1 Acidobacteriota bacterium | reverse complement strand
TGCGACGGCTTCGCCGGCCTTGTCGCGTATCAAGAAGCGCCAGCGGCGAACGGATCATCCGGTCCCCATCACCTGGTGCTGCGTGCGGTGGCCGTGCCCCAGGTGCCCACACCATCGTGGGCGGCTGTGGTGGACCTGCCGTTCACGACCGCCATCGAGCAGCGCCTGCGCGAAGAAACCGGAATCGAGCTTGGTGAGATCGCTGCCGTGTTCCCTGGTGCCACGCAGATCGAGCTGCCGCGGGGCCGCAGCCTCGAATCGCGGCCCGTGCCGCGCGAGGAAAGCACGACGCTGGGCGAATGGATTGCGTTCCTCGAGCACTACGATTGGACCACCGGTACGCCGTTGACCGCGAGTGTCGCGCTGCGGCTCAACGTGGGCGAGATCTACGACAGGCTCTCGGCGATTTCCACCAGACGCCAATACAGCCAGATTCTGTTGGCGTTGCTCGCCTTCATCGGCATCCTGTTTCTGGTCATCCAACTCGTGGCGCTTGGCATCGGATTCGTGCTCGCGCGTCAGATCACGGGCGCAGTACACGATCTGTTTACCGGCACGGAGCACCTGCGCAATCGCGATTTCACGTACCACATTCCCGTGCGCGCGCGCGACCAACTGGGCGAGCTCGCCGAGTCGTTCAACGTGATGACCGACGAGGTCACGAAGCTCCTGAAGGAAAACGCCGACAAGGCGCGCATGGAGCAGGAAATGCTCGCGGCGCGCGAGATCCAGCAGAAGCTGTTGCCGTCGGGACCGCTCGACCTGCCGGGCCTGCGCTCGATGGCGTTCTGTGAGCCGGCCCGCGAAGTCGCGGGCGACTACTACGACTTTCTCCATCTGTCCGGCACCGAGCTTGGCGTCCTCATCGCCGATGTGTCGGGCAAGGGCCTGCCAGCCGGTCTCTATATGGCGCAGTTGAAAGTGATCGTGCAATCGCTGGCGCGTGTGCATCGCTCGCCGCGCGAGTTTCTCGTCGCGGTCAACCGTGTAGTTGCGGATAACATCGACTCGAAGAGCTTCATCACGATGTCTTACGGCGTGGTGGATCTCGAGAAACGGGAAATGAAATTCGCGCGCGCCGGCCACTGCCCGCTGATTCACGTCCCCGGCAATGCGCCACCCGGTATGCGCAAGGCCTCGGTGCTGACGCCCGACGGCCTGGTCGTCGGCCTGCAGGTCGATGATGCCGGGCACCTGTTCGAGTCGATGCTGGAGGAGATCACGATTCCGCTCAAGGGCGACGACCTGCTGGTGTTTTTCACCGACGGCATCAGTGAAACCATGAACACCGCATTCGAATGCTACGGCGAGGCGAGGCTCGCGAAGGTGCTGGAGCAGTATTCGCACCTTCCCTTCGAACAGCTGCGCTCCTTCATCTTTGCCGATCTTCGCGCGTTCTCAGGACAGGCCGACCAGCACGACGACATGACGATGGTCATCTTGAAGGTCGATGCCTGAACTCATCGTCATTTTCCGGACGGGCTCGAACATCGAGGCCAGCGTCGTGCAGGCGCTGCTCGACAGCCACGGCATTGCGTCGGTGCGCAGCTCTGGTCTGCCCGCGGGACTCTTTCCGTTCACTGTCAACCCGATGGAAACCTGCGTGTCGGTGCGCGAAGACGATGCGGAAGAAGCCGTGCGCGTCATCGAGAGCCATCGCGAGGAGGTGGGCGGCGGACTGGTCGTGCCGCTGCCGCAACAGTTTGCCGCGTTGGAGGAACGCCTCGGGTATCGCTTCAAGGATCGCGGGCTGCTCGAACACGCGCTGACGCACAAATCAAAGGCACACGAGGATCCCAGCGGCGGCGTCATCGACAACGAGTCGCTCGAGTTTCTCGGCGACGCCGTTCTCGGCCTGGTCGTGGCCGACGCGCTGTTCCGCACGTTTCCCGAATTCTCTGAAGGGCAGAAGTCGAAGATCAAAGCCATGGTCGTCTCCACCGCCTCGCTCGCCGAGCTCGCCGATCGCCTCGGTCTTGGCGAGCACATGATTCTCGGGCGTGGCGAAGAGAAGACGGGAGGCCGGCGCAAACAGGCGTTGCTTGCCGACACCTGCGAAGCGTTGATTGCCTCGATTTATCTCGACGGCGGCTTGGACGCCGCGCGGCAGTTCATTCTTCGCGAGCTCGGTCCGCACGTGGAAGCCGCGGGCCAGCCCGATTACTTCGGGCGCGATCACAAATCACGGCTGCAGGAAGCGCTGCAAGCCCTCGGACGTCCGCTCCCGGTCTATCGCGTCGCCGGCGAAGTCGGCCCCGATCACCGCAAGCTGTTTCATGTCGAAGTCGTCGTTGGCTCCGAAACGATTGCGCAGGGCGTGGGAAGGACGAAGAAAGATGCGGAACAGGAAGCGGCTAAGGCCGCATTGGAGGCGGTAGTGCCTAGGGGGATGCGGCCTCGTGAATTTTGAGATCTGGTGATCTCCAAATTAGGAAATCCGTAAATCTCCGAATCTCAAAATCTCCAAATCTGCTCCAAATCTCCAGATCACCAAATCTCAAAATTCACGTGACAGCCTCAGTCGATCTCAATAATGCCCCACGGCTTTCGCTCCCCGGCAGTCGCCCCGGCCATGGCCATCGACGGCTCTGTCGGCGGCAGACGGGCGAGCGCGTAGCTTTGCACTTCGCGCGCCACTTCGTCGACGCCGGGCGGAACCGGGCGGCAGTGCAGGCGAACCCACAAACGCAATAGCGGGTCGGTAAAGCTGTAGCGCTTCTGCCGCGAAACCACCAGGTCGACGTCCTCCAGCCAGGAGAGATAGTCCTTGGTCGATCCCGGCGTGCGCTGCAGACGCAGCGCAATCTCCGTGAGGGTCAGCGGTTCTTCCTCCGCGAGAATCTCGAGAATCGCTTTCAGCGCGCCGTAGCCGCGGGCGCGGTGCAGGCGCAGCTCGTAGCGATAGCCGCACCACGATGTCAGGGCGCCGTCGGAGGTGAGTAGCGCAGTGAGCGCCGAAATCGGCTCGCCGCCACGCTCACTCATGGCCGCCGTCGCATCGCTGATGGCGCGGACGTACGCGGCGCGGCCGTCGGCGAGCGCCTGAATGGTGCGGCTGAGGAACTCGCGATCGTCTGTGGCGGCGTCGCCCATCGGCGGCAGCATGCCGGCGACGTCCGTCGGAGACAACGCCGGCAAATGGATCACTTCGAAGCGCACCGAGCCATCGCGCAGCAGGCGATGCGCGCGCGCGACATAGCGCGAGGTCAGCACAAAGCAGTTGCCGCTGTCGCAGAGCGCCTGCAGCAGCTCGCGCAGGACATGACGCAATCCGGGGAAACTCTCGAACGTGCGCAGCTCCAACACCTCGTCGAGCAGGACGGTGGCCGGCCGATCGTGCGCACGCGCGCGCGCGAAATACGCGAGCACCTGATCGAACGCGTCGCGCGCGGACTTGGCCGGGTCGCCCGGCACGACCGGCTGAAACGGCGAGCTCGAGGTGACCGCGTGCAGGAAGCGCTCGGGTGTGCTTGCCGAACGTTCGACGTCGATGTACTGGCACTTGTCGCGGCCGAGCCGATCGACAAGGCCGTGCAGCGTCGTCGTTCGTCCACTGCCGCAGCCGCCGAGGAGCACCGGGATACGCGGCGGTGCTGCCTCGATCGCCGCCAGCACTCGCCGTTCCAGACCCGCGTGTGGCGTCATCGATCTGTCTCCAGCATTGGGATCCGCATCTTCCGTTGGCGCGCCGTTTCGATCGCCGTGGGATACCCGGCGTCCGCATGCCGCGCGACGCCGCTGCCTGGATCGCAAGTGAGGACGCGCTGCAACCGCTCGTCCGCTTCGCGAGTACCGTCCGCCACAATCACCATCCCTGCATGAATTGAATAGCCAATCCCCACGCCGCCGCCATGATGCACCGATACCCACGTGGCGCCCGCCGATGCATTGAGGAGCGCGTTGAGCAGAGGCCAGTCGGCAATCGCGTCGCTCCCGTCGCGCATGCCCTCGGTTTCGCGATTCGGCGATGCGACCGATCCGGTGTCGAGGTGATCGCGTCCGATCACGATCGGCGCCGTGATCGCGCCGCTCCGCACCAACTCGTTGATGCGCAGCCCGAATCGAGCGCGATCGCCGAGCCCGAGCCAGAAGATACGCGCCGGCAAGCCTTGAAACTTCACGCGTTCGCCCGCGAGGCGAATCCAGCGGCACAACGCCTGGTCGTGCGAGAACATTTCCAGCGCGGCGCGATCGGTGACGCGGATGTCTTCCGGATCGCCTGACAGCGCGGCCCAGCGGAATGGGCCCTTGCCTTCGCAAAAGAGCGGCCGCACGTATTCCGGCACGAACCCTGGAATATCGAAGGCGCGCTCGACGCCCGCCTTGAGCGCCTGCGCGCGGATGTTGTTTCCGTAATCAAAGACAACCGCGCCGCGCGCTTTCATCGTCAGCATCGCCGCCACGTGGCGGCCCATGGCGTCGATGGCGCGGCGTTCGTACTCCGCCGGGTCGGATGTGCGCAGCGTCTCGGCGGCGGCCAGCGACAATCCGTCGGGCACGTAGCCGGTGAGCGCATCGTGCGCGGCGGTTTGATCGGTGACGACATCCGGCGTCACCTGCCGGCGAACGAGCGCGGGCACGATCTCGGCGGCGTTGCCGAGCACTCCGATCGACCGCGCCACGCGTTCGCGCGTCGATTGTCGAACCTTCGCGAGCGCGACATCCAGGTCGTCTGTGGCTTCATCCAGGTAACCGGTGGCCAGCCGGCGTTCGATGCGATGCGGATCGACTTCGACGACCAGCGCCACTCCTTCGTTCATCGTCACGGCGAGCGGCTGGGCGCCGCCCATTCCGCCGAGGCCGGCGGTCACGGTGAGCCGGCCGGCGAGCGAACCGCCGAAATGTTGGCGCGCCAGCGCTGCCAGCGTTTCGTAGGTGCCCTGCAGGATGCCTTGCGTGCCGATGTAAATCCAGCTGCCGGCGGTCATCTGGCCGTACATCGTGAGGCCACGGTCTTCCAAATCGCGAAAGGTGTCCCACGTCGCCCACCTGGGCACGAGATTGGCGTTGGCGATGAGCACGCGCGGCGCGTTCGCGTGCGTGCGAAAGACCGCGACCGGCTTACCCGACTGCACCACGAGCGTTTCGTCGTCGCCCAGCTGGCGCAGCTCGCGCACGATCGCGTCAAAGGCTTCCCAACTTCGGGCGGCGCGCCCTGTTCCACCGTAGACCACCAGATCTTCCGGACGTTCGGCCACATCTGGATCGAGGTTGTTCATCAACATCCGCAGGGCGGCTTCCTGGAGCCATCCTTTGCACGTCAGCGACGTGCCGCGAGGAGCGCGGACGAGACGAGCGGCCGTAGGCATGAGGAAGCTAACGGAGGGTCCGAACGTGAAGATAAGAAACTAAGCAGCGCGACTCACGTTGTCAAATTGAAAATGCGATCGAAAGATTTTGGAAATCAGTTGACAACTGAACCTGACGCGTACTCAAGCGCACCGTCGCCGATCAGCGCGGCGACGGCAGCGATGTCGGGCGCCGGGGGACGGTCGCGCATGAGCGGCGGCACACGTTCGCGCACCGCGCGATGGACGCGCATGACGCGATCGGTGCTGGTGAGCGGCGCGAGCAAGTCGATCGCCTGGCATGCACAGAGAATTTCGATGGCGATCACGTTTGTAAGGAGTTGCAAAGCCCGTTCCGCTTTGAGCGCCGCCGACATGCTCATGCTGACGTGATCTTCCTTGTTCGCGGAGGTGGGAATGGTGTCGACACTCGCAGGATGAGACAGGGTCTTGATCTCGGAGGTGAGCGCCGCCGCCGTCACCTGCGCGAGCATATAGCCGGATTCGAGGCCGCCATTCCGCGTCAGAAACGCCGGTAGCCCGCTCAGCGCCGGATTGACCAGACGTTCGGAGCGCCGCTCGCTGATCGTCGCGAACTGAGCGAGCGCCACCACCAGGAGATCGGCGGCCATGGCGACCGGCGCACCGTGAAAGTTGCCGCCCGAAACGATCTCATCGCTATCGGCGAATACCATGGGGTTGTCGGTCGCAGCGTTCATCTCGACTTCGACGATGTGGCGCACCCAGTGCAGCGCCTCACGCGCAGCGCCGTGGACCTGCGGCACACACCGCATGGAGTAGGCGTCCTGTACGCGACCGCAATTGGCATGAGCCGCGTTGATCGCGCTGCCTTGGAGCAGCGCCCTGAGATTGCTGGCGACGATCGACTGTCCTGAATAAGGACGCGCCGCGTGAATGCGCGCATCAAACGGCTTGATCGATCCTTGCAGGCCGTCGATCGAGAGTGCCGCCGCGAGATCAGCCGCTTTCGCGACGCGCTCGGCTCCCGCCAACGCGAGCGCGGCCACCGCCGTGGACGGCTGCGTGCCGTTGATGAGTGCGAGACCTTCTTTCGGGCCGAGCGTCACCGCGGCAATGCTCGCAGCCGCAAGCGCCTCGCGTCCCGGCGTGCTCGAACGGCCGTCCCAGACCTCGCCCTCGCCGATCAGTACGAGCCCGATATGCGCGAGCGGTGCGAGATCGCCGCTGGCTCCGACTGAACCTCGACTCGGCACGCGCGGATGAACGCGCCGGTTGAGCATTTCGATCAACGTGTCGAGCGTGCGCGCATGAATTCCTGAAAAACCTTTCGCCAGCACGTTGGCGCGCAGCGCCATGCTGGCGCGGACCGCACGAACCGGCAGCGGCTCGCCGATGCCGGCGGCGTGACTGCGAAGCAGATTGACTTGCAGCTGCGCGAGATCGTCGCGTCCGATGCGTGTCTCCGCGAACGATCCAAATCCGGTGTTGATGCCGTAAACCGGGGCGTCGCCATCGGCTCGACGATCGACGACATCGCGCGCGGCGGTGACGCGCGCGCGTGCCGCGGGGGCGAGAGCGACCTCCGCGTTGCCGTCTGCAATCGCCAGAAGATTGTCGAGTGTGAGGCGCTCGCCGTCGAGCAGAACCATCACGAAAGCATATCGGGTATTCTGTGTTGCGTGAACATTGCGGTTCTGGGCGCGCAGTGGGGCGACGAAGGCAAAGGCAAGATCGTCGATTTACTCACGCCGCATTTTTCCATCGTCGCGCGCTATCAAGGAGGCCACAACGCCGGTCACACCGTGTACGTGAGCGGTAAGAAGTTCGTGCTGCACCTGATTCCCTCAGGCATTCTGCATCCTGGCGTTACGTGCATCATCGGCAATGGCGTGGTGGTGGACCCGCAGGCGCTCTTCAAGGAGATTGAGGAGCTCGCGACGCTCGGGATCGACGTCGGCGACCGCCTGTTGATCAGCGAAAAGGCGCATTTGATCCTGCCGTATCACCGCGAGCTGGACATTTTGAGCGAGGCGCGGCGCGCCGAGCGGAAAATCGGGACGACGTCGCGCGGCATTGGGCCGGCGTATGAGGACAAGATCGGACGCCGCGGCATTCGCGTGTGCGATCTCGTCGATACCAAGGCGCTCGCCGACGAAGTGCGCGCTAATGTCGACGCGCGCAACCAGATCATCAAGGAGTCGACGCTCGATTGGAAGCAGGTCTACGACGACTTGCTTGCCTACGGTGCGCGCATGCGCCGCTGGACGGCAGACGCGTCGCTGTTCCTTGCCAACGCGATCAAAGAACGGCGCTCTGTGCTGTTCGAAGGCGCCCAGGCGACGATGCTGGATATCGATCACGGGACCTACCCCTTCGTCACTTCATCGAACGCCTCGATCGGCGGCGTCTGCACCGGGCTCGGGATTGCGCCGCGGGCAATCGACGGCGCACTGGGTGTGGCCAAGGCGTACACGACGCGCGTCGGCGAAGGGCCGCTCCCGACAGAGCTCTTTGGCGACATGGCCGAACGGCTGCGCGAGAGCGGCCAGGAATATGGCGCGTCCACCGGACGGCCGCGGAGATGCGGCTGGTACGACGCCGTGGTCGTGCGCTACTCGACCCGAATCAACGGTCTCGACGCGCTCGCGCTCACCAAGCTCGATGTGCTCGACGGATTGGACGACGTGCACATCTGCACCGCCTATCGCGTCGGCAATCGAACCGTTACCGAGTTTCCGGCGGACCTTGCCACGGCCGGCCCGTGCGAGGCGGTGTACGAAACCATGTCTGGATGGAAAGAGCCGACGCGCGGCGCCCGCAGCTTCGACGAGTTGCCGCGCGAGGCGCGGCGCTACGTCGCGCGGCTCGAGGAGGTGAGCGGCGTGCCGATTGCAATCGTGTCAACCGGCTCGGACCGGGCGGAAACGATTATTCGAACGGGAAGCGTGGCGGAAAACTGGATCGGCGGGCCGAGAGCTGAGATCGCCGACTGACCGCTACATCTCAGGCGCCCTAATTCTTTTTATGCCTTTCCGCGAAACGCCTGCTCGATCGCGACGATGCGCGGTTTGTTGCGAATGATGCGTCACGTCGACATAAAATTTCGCAGTGCCACACATCGCCGCATTACGATGCCGCGGACTTGTGAAGCGATATGAAAGCCTGACCGCGGTAGACGGACTCGATCTCGAGGTGCAGGTCGGAGAATGTTTCGGCCTGCTCGGACCGAACGGCGCCGGAAAGACCACGACGATCGAGATTCTCGAAGGTCTGCTCACCGCAGATGCCGGCGAGGTCGAGGTGCTGGGCAGGCGCTGGGATCGCGACGCCCGCTGGCTGCGCACACGCCTCGGTATTCAGCTGCAGGAAACGCAGCTTGCCGACAAACTCACGGTGGCCGAAACCGTGCGCCTCTTTCGCTCGTTTTATCCACAGGGTCCCGACGTGGACGACGTGCTCGCGATGGTGGAGCTCGAAGCAAAGCGCGATTCGTGGGTGGTCAAATTGTCTGGCGGTCAGAAGCAGCGGCTTTCCGTCGCGTGCGCGCTCGTCGGGCAGCCGGAGCTGCTGTTTCTCGACGAGCCGACAACGGGGCTCGATCCCCAGTCGCGCCGGCAACTGTGGGATGTGCTCGAACGATTTCGCGCACGCGGCGGCACGATTCTGATCACCACGCATTACATGGACGAAGCGCATGCGCTCTGCGACCGCGTTGCCATCATGGACAAAGGGCGCCTGATCGCCCTCGGCACACCGAACGAGCTGGTGGCGTCGCTGGGCGCGGAGCATGTCATCGAGTTCGCACTGGCCGACGGCGGGCCGCCGCCGGATGACGGCGAGCTGCGGGCGCTGGCCGGCGTTACCGAGGTTCGGCATGCGCAGGCGTCGATCTCTCTCGCCACCTCCGAACTCCATCGCACGATTCCGGCGCTGCTGGATACGCTGCGCGCGCGCAATGCGGCACTCAGCCTGCTGACGACCCACAGCGCGACACTTGAGGATGTCTTCGTCTCGCTTACCGGAAGGCACCTGCGCGATGAGTAGGACCCATACGGTTCCGCATCCGCTCGTGGAGCTCACGGCGACGCGCTTCAAGGAGTTCTTCCGGGAGCCAGAGGCGATTTTCTGGGTCTTCGCCTTTCCGATTCTGATGACCTGCGCGCTGGGCGTCGCGTTTCGATCGCGCGGCGCCGAGCCCGTGATCGTCGGCGTGGTCGACGTCCAGGGCGATGGCGAAACCGCGGCCGCGCTCGAACGTGCGGGCGGGTTTGTGGTCCGGCAAGTTTCGCCGGATGCAATCGAGCGCGTTGTTCGCGACGGACGGGCGGCGGTTGTCGTCGTCCCTGGTTCGCCTCCGACGTATCGCTATGACGAAGCGCGCGCCGAGAGCCAAGTGGCGCGACTGGCCGTGGACGCCGCGTTGCAGCGCGCCGCGGGCCGTCGCGATGCGTTTACCCCCATCGCGCAGCCGGTGGTGTCGGCCGGATCGCGCTATATCGACTGGCTGGTGCCCGGCTTGCTCGGCATGAACATCATGGGCACCGGCATGTGGAGCGTCAGCTTCTCGATCGTGACTTCCCGCATGCGCAAGCTGCTCAAGCGGCTGGTGGCCACGCCGATGTCACGTACTCAGTATCTGGCGTCGCATGTCATCAATCGCCTCGCGTTCCTGACGCTCGAATCGGCGATTCTCATCGCCTTCGCCTGGCTGGTGTTCGACGTCGCCGTCTACGGATCGCTGTTGGCGGTTGCGACGGTGGCGCTGGCCGGCGCGGCGGCATTTGGTGGCATCGCGCTCCTTGTCAGCTCCCGCGTGCGCACCATTGAAGCCGTCTCGGGCCTGCTCAACGTCGTGATGGTGCCGATGTGGGTGCTCTCCGGGGTCTTTTTCGCTTCGAGCAACTTTCCGGATGCGATGCAGCCGATGATCCAGGTGCTGCCGCTCACCGCACTCAACGACGCACTCCGCGCGATCATCAACGAAGGCGCGCCGCTCGCCTCGCAGTGGCGCGAGCTCACGATCCTGCTCGCCTGGGGCACGAGCTGCTTCGCGCTGGCGCTCAAACTATTCCGCTGGCAGTAACCGCGGACCTTCAACTCCACCCTCATGACCTCACGTCTCGCGGACCTTCAGGTCCGCGAATCCCGCCGCGCGCGAAGCATTTGACGCCGCGCAGACAGCCTATGCTAAAAAAACAGCAACATGTGCTATCTTTTTAGCGTATGAGGAGGCGGTAGATGCAGGGACTATGGCTCGACGTCAAGAGCGCGCTGCGGCAATTACGGCTCGCGCCAGGAACGAGCGCTGCCGCCATCGCGACCCTCGCTGTCGGTATCGGCACCACGACCGCCGTGTTCTCCTTTCTCGCCGCGGTGATGTCGAGCGCCTCGCCCGTCGACGACATGGAGCGCCGCGTCGCGTTGTGGTCGCACAATCGCAGCGAAGCGGAAACCAAGAATTCCGTTTCGACCGGCGACTTTCTCGAATGGCGCCGCCGCGCCACCCTCCTCGACAGCGTCATCGCCACGCGCCGGCGCTCGGCGAATGTCGGTGGCATCGACAGGCCAGCGCGCGCGAGCGTTAGCGAAGTGACGAGCAATTACTTCGAGTTCTTCCGTCGGCGCGCGCCAATGGGACGCGTGTTCGCGGCCACAGACGGCGAGCCGGGCGCACCGCCAGTGGTCGTGCTTTCGTACGACTTCTGGCGAAATACATTGGCGGCGCGCGCCGATATTGTCGGCGCGACGCTCCGCATCGATGGTCAGCCGGTGGCCGTCATCGGCGTTCTGCCGCGGCTTCCCGCGGTCGACGGCATCTACGTGCCGATCGATCTCACCACAGCGGCCGCCGACCACGTCACACGCAATCTGTTCGTGTTCGGCCGCATGCGCGACGACGTGTCGATCGAACAGGTGAGAGCCGAAATGTCGGCGATCGGCGAACAGCTCGAACGTGAATTCCCCCGCAGCAATCAGGGATGGACGGTGAATACGCAGCCGCTGCAGGACGAATTCATCGGCCCGGATGCTCGCCTGGCATTCGCCATCCTCGCCGGCACCGTGCTGTCGGTGCTGTTAATCGGCTGCGTCAACATTGCGAACCTTCTTCTCGCCCGGGGTCTCTCGCGGCGCGGCGAGCTCGCGGTGCGGCTCGCGCTCGGCGCCGGCGGCTGGCGTGTCGCGCGCCAGTTGCTGATGGAATGCGGTGCCATTGCGCTTGCGGGAGCCATACTGAGCGTGCTGGTGTCGCGTTGGACGTTGCAACTATTCGTGAACTCGTTCCCAATCGACTCACCCTGGGTGGATGCGGGTGGATTCAACGTGCGTGCGCTTGGCTTTACGGCGGCAGGGGCAGTGCTCGCCACGCTCATGTCAGGTGTTGCGCCGATCGTGGCCGCGCGCCGGACCGATCTCGTCGCCGGGCTGCAAACGATCGGACGATCGGGTGTGTGCGCGAGCCGGCGGCTCACGAGCGGCCTCGTTGCGGCGGAAATCGGCTTGGCGGTTGTCTTGCTCATCGTTTCGGGCTTGCTGATGCGGACGCTGGCCGCAATCGAGCGACTCGAGCCGGGTTTCGAGGTGGCCAACGTGTTGACCGCGTCGATCACCCGGCCACAATCGTCCAGCGCCGACGCGTCGGCGCAATTCTTCGAACAGGCACTGGCGCGGATCCGCGCGCTGCCGGGGGTCATAACGGCCGCGGCGACGAGCCGCGTTCCTTTCGCCGGCAGTCGATTCAATCCAAACCGGGGTCTCGAAATCGAGGGCCGCGCGCCGGCGGGCAGCGGCGAGGGTACGTGGGCCGTTGACTATACGGTTACGCCGCAGTTCTTCGAAACACTCCGTGTGCCGCTCGTTGAGGGTCGAACGTTCAATGACGGTGACGGCGCCTCGGCCGCAAAGGTCGCCATCGTTAGCGCCGCAATGGCGCGACGCTTCTGGCCGAATCGCTCGCCCGTTGGCGCGCGGCTCCGTCAAGGCGACGAACCGGAAGGCGAGTGGCGCAGCGTCGTAGGCGTGGTCGGTGACATTCGCAATGACGATGCGGACCAGCCGCCGATTCCATATTTGTATGTTCCGCTTGCGCAGCGACCGGCGGCGACCATGACGATTGTGGTGCGAACCGCGAGTGACCCGGCCGGAATGGCCGCTGCGCTTCGCGGCGCCGTTGTGCAGCTCGATCCGGATCAGCCGCTCTACGACGTGCGCACGATGGAACAGGTACTGGACGCCGACCTTGGCGGGTCTCGCGTGTTGATTCAGGTGTTTGCCGCCTTCGCCGCGATTGCGTTGGGTCTGGCGGGCATTGGCGTCTGGGGTGTTGCCGCGCAGGCGGTGGGACAGCGTACGCGCGAGATCGGCGTCCGCATTGCGCTCGGCGCCACCGTACGGCAGGTTGTCGGCCTGATGGCCTTTCAGGGCTTGATGCCGATGGCCATTGGTCTGGTTATCGGACTCGCTGCCGGTCTCGCCGTGGCGCAGATCATGCGTGGGGTGTTGTTCCAGGTGTCCGCGACGGATCCGCTCACGATAGCGGGAACCGTTGCGACATTGATCGCCGTGGGAATAGTGGCGACGGTGGGACCATCGCTGCGCGCCGCACGATTGGATCCTGTGACGGCGCTTCGGGAACAGTGATTAGCGGACCGCCCGCAAGCAAAGCGAGCGGTCCCACCCGCAGGGTCCCACCGTCGCCAGCCGGTCCCACCCGCAGGGTCTCACGCGGGTGCTAATCCTGCAGAATCGTGTTCTTCTGGTACCAGTCGAGCAGCCCCTGCTGCGCGTTCAACGCCTCGGCGCCTTCGGGCGGGCGCACCGGAACGTAGGTGCCGTTGGGACGAAGTTCCCACGCGCGGTGCGTATCCATCAGCAACGTTTCGAGAACGGTGTCACGCAGGTGGCGTTTCAACGCC
Source organism: Acidobacteriota bacterium (assembly GCA_046727855.1). Lineage (GTDB taxonomy): Bacteria > Acidobacteriota > Vicinamibacteria > Vicinamibacterales > UBA2999 > DASPWV01. The sequence goes on along the minus strand of JBKPDL010000148.1, from coordinate 41,190 downwards.
GAATCCTTGATGGGGCAGAGCACTTCGACGCGGCGATCGAGGTTGCGCTCCATGAGATCCGCGCTGCCGATATAGACCTCTTCGTCGCCATCGTTGAGGAAGTAGTAGATGCGTGAGTGCTCGAGGAAGCGCCCGACAATCGACCGGACCGTGATGTTGTCGCTGATGCCGGGAATACCGGGGCGCAGGCAGCACAGGCCGCGTGTGATCATGTCGACCTTGACGCCTGCCTGCGACGCGCGATACAGCGTTTTCATCATCGCTTGATCGGCCACGGCGTTGTTCTTGATGATGATGCGCGCCGGCCGGCCACGCTGCGCGTGCTCGATCTCGCGGTCGATCAGCGCCTTGAGGCCCTGCCGCAGCCCGACAGGCGCAACGAGCAGCGAGTGGTACGAACGCTTGTTCGAATAGCCGGTCAGAAAGTTGAACACCTCGGTCACGTCGTCAACGATCCCCTCGTCTGCGGTGAACAGGCCGATGTCGGTGTAGACCTGCGACGTCACGCGATTGTAGTTGCCGGTGGCCACGTGCGCGTAGCGCTTGATGCCGTCGGCTTCGTGCCGCACCACCAGCGTCAGCTTGCAGTGCACCTTGAGATTGACCAGACCGTAGACGACGTGAATGCCCGCCGATTCCAGCCGTGTCGCCCAGGCGATGTTGTTGCGCTCGTCAAAGCGCGCCTTGAGCTCCACCATCACCGCCACCTGTTTGCCCTGCTCGGCGGCTTCGATCAGCAGATCGACGAGCGGTGAATTGGGCCCGATGCGGTAGAGCGTCATCTTGATCGCCACGACCTGCGGGTCGTTGACGGCGGCGCGCAGGAACGTCTCGACGCTGGTAAACGAGTCGAACGGGTGATGAACCAGGAAGTCCTGATCGGCGACCTGCTCGAAGACGTTGTCGGATTGATCCGGCGGCCAGAGCAGTCGAGGATGAAACACGGGATCCTTGAGCGCGGGGCGGTGCATTTTGGTCAGCGACGACCAGTCGGCAAACCCCATGCGCTCCGACGTGCGGACCACGATGTCCTCTTCGACTTCGAAGTTCTCGACCAGGATGCTGAGAACGCGCCGCGGCATGTCGGCTTCGACCTGCAGCAGCGAGAGCGCGCCGTAGCGCAATTGTTTCAGGCCGCGGTCGACCGACTCGAGCAGATCGTCGGCCTCATCCTCCTGAATCACCATGTCCGTGTCGCGGATGATCCGGAAGAGATGCGCGCCTTCGACGTGTGTTCCGGGGAACAGCTCCTGGATGTTGCGGCGAATGACATCCTCGAGAAAGACGTAGGTGACGCCCTGGCCGGCGAGATGATCGGGCAGCTGGATGAATCGCGACAACATCCCCGGGACCTTGACGCGCGCAAATTTGGTGCGTCCGCCGTGCTTGACGCGCACGGCGAGGTTCATGCTCAAGTTCGAGATGTACGGAAACGGATGTCCCGGATCGAACGCAAGCGGAGTGAGGACCGGGAAGATGTTGGTGTCGAAATACTGCGTGAGCCACTGATCGATCGCCGGGGTGTATTCCGTCGGCTCGAGAAAATGGATGCCTTCGGCGGCGAGCAGTGGACGCAGCTGCTGCGACCAGCACCCGGACATCTGATCGAGCTGTTCGAGCGCGCGCTGACGGATCGCGGCGAGCTCCTGCTCGGTATTCAACCCGTCGAGCGAGACATCGTCGATATCGGCGCGAAACTTCTTGAGAATGGTCGCGACGCGGACCATGAAGAACTCATCGAGGTTCGATCCTGCAATCGCGAGGAACTTCACGCGCTCGAGCAGCGGGTGGTACTGATCCTGCGCCTGCGCCAGGACGCGCTGGTTGAACTCGAGCCAGCTCAGCTCGCGGTTGATGAACAGCGCCGGTGACGAAAGATCCGCTGGGTCGAGCGAGGTCCAGTCGAACGGTTCGGGCTCGGGAGGACGAACCACCGGTTCGGCAGCCCGCGCGCGGCGCGGGCGCGCACGTCGCACGACGACAGGAGCGGCGGCGTGGACTTCTGCGACGGGAGCCAAACCATTGCGGCGGGACCGGGGGGCAGGCATGCGCGAAGTTGCCTTCAGCATAGCAAAGCGCACGTCAAGTCTTATCCCGGCCTTCAGTCGGTAAAGCAAACGCCAGGTATTCACGCAATTCGGCGTGATACGAGGAGATCCGAGGGTCTTGCAACTGGAGGCTGAGGAACAGACTGGGCAGTTCGCTATTGTGAAGCGCGTCGAACCGGACCGGCCGTCTCTGGCGGCTCACGTTCTGGCGGCGTGTCGGCCCTGATTCTCAGTAATCGTCCCGCACTGTAATTGAGCAGCAGCAATTCGCCGGCGGCGTCGACGCCAAACGTGCTGATCAGGCCCAGCGTGTCGCGTCCGCCCAGCTGCTCGGTGTGCTCCCGTTGGTCGTCCGCTGTTGCCTCACCAGCATCGTCGACATGTAACCCGATTGAGAAGACGCGGCCCTCGGAGAAGTCGGCGTAGAAGTAGCGCCCTTTGTATGCGTCACCGAGCGCGGTGCCTCGGTAGATGAAGCCGCCGGTGATCGATTGTCCGACGTTGTGATCGTATTCGTGGATTGGCGCGGTCAGCGGTGTGTACGCGGCCGGTCTGCGATCGTCGTACTCCGCCCGCCCTTCGCGCAGCCGCCAGCCGTAGTTTCGACCGCCGGCGCCGCGTGGCTCGAAATTGATCTCTTCGCGCGCGTTCTGGCCAACGTCGGCGATCACGAGCGCGCCCACGCCTCCGCGGGTCACATCGTCAAAGCTGAATCGCCAGGGATTGCGCAGTCCGAATGCCCAGATCTCGCCGAGCGCGTCGATCGGCTCGCCATCGACAAACGGGTTGTCGTCGGGCACACGGTAGCCGCGGGGCTCCTCGTCATCGACGTTGACGTCGATTCGCAACATCTTGCCGAGAAGCGAGCGCGGATTCTGCGCGTGGTTCATCGGATCGCCGCCGCTGCCGCCGTCGCCCATGCCGATGTAGAGATAACGGTCGGGCCCAAACGCGAGATGACCGCCGTTGTGGTTGGAAAACGGCTGATCGATCGTGCGGCGTCCGTCGGGCCACACGAGGTCGAAGCGCGAATCGGGATCGGCGACGAGCGGGTTATCGGCGTTACGGCGAAACCGCGCGACAACAGTGTCGCCGCCGCGGTTGGTGAAGTTCACGAAGAAGCGTCGCGATTCCACGTTGGGTGAGAAGGCAAGACCAAGGAGTCCGCGCTCGCCGCCACTGCTGACCTCGTCGCGGAGATCGAGAAACGGCGTGGGCAGGATCCGGCCTTCCCGAACCACGCGGATGCGTCCGTTTTGTTCGACGACAAAGAGCGTATTTGCGTCGGTGGGATCAACGGCGACGCCGACAGGAAAGTTGAAGCCGGTGGCAATCGGTTCGATTCGGAGTGGGACGATGTCGGGGGCGGGGAGCGCCAGAGCCAGCGCGAGAGCGATCGAGGCGCGCATAGGGAAATATATACGCGTCGGTGCAGATCGTAAAAGTGCCTGTGCCATTAGTAACGACACGTTGCAGAGTTGGCAGGTTCTTTCGCGCCCGTATCACCGATTGTTTGGGAAATGTCACGAATGGGAGGCACTTTGCACAACTTGACATCGTTAAGATTCGTGATGCAGAATCTGAACGCTGTCAAGATGAAGGCGAAGTATCACCATGGATCCCTTCGCGTCGCGCTGATCGATGCGGCCGCGCATCTCGCTGCGCAGCAAGGACCTGCTGCGATCACGCTGCGCGCAGCGGCGCGGCGCGCGGGTGTCACGCAGGCTGCGCCGTATCACTACTTTCCAAGCAAGTCTGCGCTCATCGCCGCCGTTGCCGAGGACGGGTTTGGCGCGCTGGACGAACTCCAGAGCGCCGCGCTCGCACGCTGCGTGCCGGAACCACTTGCGCGAGTCGCCGCGTTGGTGAGCGCGTATGTGCGCTTTGCAATCGAGCGGCCCCACTACTTCAGAGTGATGTTCCGCGAGGCAGCGCCAGCGGGACCCATCGCGGCGCGTGTCGTCGCGCGCTGGATTGACACGGTGGGGAGCGCACGAATGCAGGCGGGCCACGACGATCTCGATCCGGCGGCCATGGCGACGTTGATGTGGGCGGTGCCGCATGGTCTCGCCTCTCTGTATGTGGAAAGTCCGCTGGGGCGTCAGGGGCTGACGCCGATCGTGCTCGAACGACTCGCGCGCGCCGCCATTGAACCGCTCATCTACTCAATGCACGACGTCGAAACGGGCGGCGAATGGGCCGTGTAGACAAACGAAGACAAGCACCTCTGCGGATTTTCTTCCGCTTTCGCCGTTTGACCGTGTAGAATTTTCCATCCGTCTTCCGTCGATTGTCCAGTAAGGAGGAGCCCATGTCGCTGACCCGTCGGCGACTGTTTCAGATCGCTGTCCGCGACCACTCGCACGCGAGCGAGTGGATCGCCGCACGCGGCCGTGAAGCAGCCGTAGCCGAAGGTTCGCTGGAGTTCGGCCAGAGGGCCGCATCATCCGGTTCGAACTCGAATGTCATTCGCATCGCCAGCAACGAGAACCCCCTCGGCCCCGGACAGCACGTGCTCGACGCCATTGTTGGCAAGTTCCCGGAGGCTCACCGCTACCCGTTCAACGCGCAGCAGCGCGAGCCGGTGTTCGTGGACGCCCTCGCGAAGAAGTTCGGTGTCGCAGCCGAACAGATCACGCTCGGCGCGGGTTCAGGCGAAATCCTCACCAACGCGGTGCGCGCGTTCACCTCACCGTCCAAGCCGCTGGCCACGCCATGGCCGACGTTCGAGAATCCGCGCACGACCGCGGAAAAGATCGGCACGCCGGTGCGCGCGATCGCGCTCGACAGCACTCTGAAGGTCGACATCGACAAGCTGGTCGAAGCATCGAAGGGTGCGGGCCTCGTGTTCTTCTGCAACCCGAACAACCCCACAGCCACGGTTCACGGCGCGCCAGCAGTCGCGGATTTCGTCAAGCGCGTGCGCGCCGCCTCGCCCGACACGGTAATCCTGATCGACGAGGCATATCACGACTACGTCACCGATCCGGCGTACAAGACGGCGATGGACATCGCCAAGTCGACGCCGAAGGTCTTCGTCGCGCGCACGATGTCCAAGGCCTACGGCATGGCTGGCATGCGTGTCGGCTATGCGGTGGGCGACAAGGAAGTGATTAGCACTTTAAACCGCTTCCGCATGCCGTACGCAATCAACCTGCCTGGCATTGCCGCGGCCACGATAGCGCTCGGCAATCAGCCGCACATCGATCGCGAGCGTCAACGCAACACCGAGGTGAAGGCGTTCACCGTCAAGGCGTTCGAGCAGATGGGGTTCAAGGCCACCGATTCGCAGGCCAACTTCATCTTCGTCAATCTAAACCGTCCCGCGAAGCCGTTCCGCGACGCTTGCGCGCAACAGGGTGTCATGGTCGGACGCGACTTCCCGCCCTACGAGAAGACGCACTGCCGCATCTCGATCGGCACGATGGCCGAGATGCAGAAGGCCGCCGACGTCTTCAAGAAGGTGCTTGGCTCGGCGACATCCACGTCGAACCAGGCGAAGCGGTAAACAGGGATTGAGAAGGTGAAGGAGGAGTCAACCATGTCGCTGTCGCGACGTCGATTCGTTCAAACAGTAGGCGCGGGCGCAGCCGGCCTGTGGGTCGCAGGCCGGGGACGCGAAGCTGGTCTCTTCGATCTGTCCGAGCGCGCCTTTGCAGCCGAGACCTCGCCCATCATCCTGGCCAGCAACGAGAATCCGTTAGGCACTCCGAAGGCGGTCCTCGATGCGGTGCGTGCCGGATTCGGCGAGATCGGACGCTACCAGTTCGCGACCGCCGCGGAAATCGTGGACATGATCGCGAAAGACAAGGGCGTCAAGCCCGAGAACGTGCTGCTGGGATCGGGTTCCACTCAGATTCTGCGCAGCACCACGCACGTCTTCTGTTCGAAAACCGCCCCTCTCGTCGCGCCGATTCCGGCCTACGAAGAGTGTGCGGGCTATGCCGCGCTCATGGGCTATCCGGTTCGCACCGTAAGCCTCACCAAGTCGCCCGAGCTCAAGATGGACGTGGGCGCCATGCTCACCGCGGCCAAAGGCGGCGGCATGGTGTTCTTCTGCAATCCCAACAACCCCGTGGCCACGGCCGTGGACGGCAAGACCACGCGTCAGTTCGTCGCGGATCTCAACCGCACGTCGCCCGAAACCCACGTGTTGATGGACGAAGCGTATTTCGAATACGCAACCATGCCCGGCTACGAGACGATGATCCCGCTCGCGATCGAGAATCCGAAGGTCGTGGTCGCGCGCACCTTTTCGAAGTGCTTCGGCATGGCCGGCCTGCGCATGGGCTACGCGATCGGTCACAAGGACACGATCAAGAAGCTGAGCGATTGGGACGCCATGGGCGCGGTCAACGTGCTTGGTCTCAGCGCCGCACGCGCCGCGCTCCATCTCGACAAGTCCTTCCTCACCAACGAGAAGGCGCGGAACAACGCGGCGCGTGAGTTCACGCAGAAATGGTTCCGCGATCGTGGTTACACCCCGACCGACTCGCAGACCAACTTCATGTTCGTGGACATCAAGCGTCCGGCGAAGGGCTTCCGCGACTCCTGCGCCAAGGAAGGCATCCTGGTCGGCCGCGACTTCCCGCCGTACGAGAAGACGCACTGCCGCATCTCGGTGGGCACGATGGAAGAGATGCAGAAGGCCGTCAAGGTGTTCGAGAAGGCGTTGGCGCAGCCAGTGCAGACCGCGGCGTAAAGCCGCGCGGCGTTGGTCGAATCCGGGACCGGAAGCACATTTCGGTCCCGGATTTTCGTGTACACGCACATCTGTCGATGTCGCGAATTTGGCGATGTGGCGAGGTGATGGGTTGATGTAAAGATGTGCTGATGTGTCTAACGATGTGGAGATGTGACGTGACGATGTCGTGAGGTTGGGGGAGACATCGCCACATCACATCGCCACATCGCCAGACACATCGCCCCATCCCAACATCGTCCGATGGCATCGCCACATCAACACATCGCGACGTCGCGAGATGCTGCGCGCGGCGCCGAGCTCCAACGCGCCATCGGTTTCCCCCATGCCACCGCCCTCGTCGTCGGCATCATCATCGGCGCGTCGGTCTTCGTTCAAGCATCTGAGATTACGGCGTTCGTACCCGCACCGGCCGCAGTCGCCGCGGTGTGGATTGTTGCCGGCGTCTTGACGATGTGCGGCGCGCTGGTCTGTGCGGAGCTCTCGTCAGCGTTTCCAAACAGCGGCGGTGTGTACGTGTTCCTGCGCGAGATCTATTCGCCGGCCTTGGGGTTCCTGTGGGGCTGGGCGATGTTCTGGAGCATGCACACCGGGATCATGGCGGCGATCGCGACGGTGTTCGCGCGCTATGCGGGTTACTTCGTGCCGATGGGCGATGCCGGCCTGCGCGTGACGGCAGTGGCGGCGATCGTTGCGTTGTCGATGGTGAACTATCTCGGCGTGCGCTTCGGTAGCGGGGTGCAGACGGCGTTCACGGTCGTCAAAGTCGTCGGTGTCATCGTCATCATTCTGGCGGGTTGGTTACTGAACCACGCGCCGCCCGCGCAGTTGGTACCTGACCCGCCGCTGGGGGATATGCCACCGCCGATTACTGCCACGAACTTTCTGCTCGCCGTTGGTGCGGGCCTGTTCGCGTTCGGCGGCTGGCACATGGTGACTTATACGGCGGAAGAAACGAAAGACCCGCAGCGGACGATTCCGCGCTCGCTCGTGCTCGGGGTGATCATCGTCACTGCGTGCTATGTCGGTTTGAACGCGATCTATTTCAGCCTGCTCACCGTGCCAAGCGTGATCGAATCCACGCGCGTCGCGGCCGACGCCTTCGACGCGCTCATCGGTCCTGCGGGCGGACGTTTCGTGTCGGCGCTGGTGATGTTCTCCGCGTTCGGCGCGCTCAATGGCGTGATTCTCGCCGGGCCACGCGTGTATTACCAGATGGCGCAGGACGGTCTGCTTTTCAAATGGGCGGCCGCGGTGCATCCGGTTTACAAGACGCCCGGGCGTGCCATTCTGCTGCAAGCGCTGTGGGGCGTGGTGCTCGTCGTTACCGGCACCTATCGCGAATTCGTCGGTCGGGTGATCTACACCGAGTGGATCTTCTTCGCGTTGCTGGCTATCGGTGTCGTCGTCGTGCGCCGGCGTTCCGATTACATCCCGCGCTGGCGAATGCCCGGCGTTCCCGCAATTCCGATGGTGTTCGCAGTGGTCTCGTTCGCGATCGTCGTGAATCAAGTCCGGGTTGATCCGTGGAACAGCGCGATTGGTCTAGGCATGGTTGTGGTTGGACTGCCGATCTTCTGGCTCTGGGTGCGGCGCCCCGCGCGCGCCGATCGCTGATCCGACTCGCACTGAGCGAGCGGCGTGGACTCCGCTTTGAGATCCGCGATTTCGTCGGGCCAAACCGGTATGGCACTACGCAGAGGTGGATGTTGCGGGTCGGCCTGACGTTTCGCGTTTAATCCGCATAAAATCCCTGGCGAATGATCATCGACTTTCACAACCACTATTACCCGCCCGAGTATCTCGATGCGGTGAAGAAGGGGCCTGCGCGCGTCCGCGTCGACTACGACAAGGAGGGCAATCCGCGCGTCCACTACCCGGGCGACTACAACGTCCTCGTGCCCGGGCATCGCGATCTCGACTACCGCGAGAAGGTTCTCGCCGACCACGGTGTCGATCTGCAGGTGATCACGTTTACAACGCCTGGGGTGCACTTCGAGGAGCCCGCAATCGCCGTGGCGCTGGCGCGGCAGGTGAACGACGCGTTTGCAAGGGAAGTGCGGCGCCGGAAGCACTTTGCGGCGCTGGCGACGCTGCCGTTGAACGATCCCGCCGAATCGGTGCGCGAGCTCGAGCGGGCGATAACAGAGCTGGAGCTCCCCGGCGCCATGGTGTTCAGCAACGTCAACGGCGTTGCGCTTGCGGACAATGTGTACCAGCCGCTGTGGGAAAAGGCACACGAGCTGAACGCTGTCATCTACATTCATCCCGCGCATCCGCATCACGTCGGCGGGATGGAGGATTACTGGCTGGTCGCGCTCGTGGGCTTCCTGTTCGACACGACTGTCGCGATGTCGCATCTCGTGTTTGCGGGTGTGCTCGAACGCTATCCGAACATCTCGTGGGCGCTCACGCACATGGGTGGCGCGCTGCCATATCTCGCCGAGCGGCTCGATCGCGGCTACGAAGCGTTTGCAGAGTGCAGGCGGAACATTTCAACGCGACCGAGCGATTATCTGAAGCGCTGTTATTACGACACGGTGAATTTCAACCCGGATGCGATTGAGTTGGCGGTGAAGTTTGCGGGCGCCGATCACATCCTGGCGGGGAGCGATTATCCTCATCAGATCGGAAGCATTCCGAAGATGCTCGACTCGCTCAGCAAGGTGGATGTGACGGGGGAGGAGAAGGAGATGATTTTGGGACAAAATGCGGCCAAGTTGCTGAAATTGAGGCCATTGAATCGGCCGGCCTAAATCCCGGTCGCCACAGGGGATCTGGCCGATCACCTGTAGAGGCCGACCTTCAGGCCGGCCGTTCACCGGAGGAGCACATGGATTCGAAATCCGTAGCGGTGTTGGGCTTTGTGTTTGCGGCTGGTGTCGTGGTCGGTGCGCTGCAGCAGCAGGCCGGCGGCACGCGCCGCGAGCCGCAGTTTGAAAACGAGCAGGTCAAAGTGTGGAAGTCGATCATCATGCCGAACCAGCCGCTGGCACTCCATCGCCATGATCATGGGCGCACCATCGTGGCGCTCAAGGGCGGCACGCTCGACATCGTCGATGCCAACGGCAAGACCACGCATCAGGAGAAGTGGGAGTCGGGCAAAGCATACTGGCTCGGCGTCGACCCGCCGGGGCAGCAACACGGCGATCTGAACAGAGGCAAGGAGCCGATGGAAGTGATCGTGGTGGAATTGAAAAAATAGCGGCCACCGACTAATGGAATGGTCCCGTGGCGGCAAGTCACAATCACGCTTGCCGCTCCGTTTCCTCTTCTACCCACGACAGCTTGCAGGCCGGACAATGGCGCAGCACGCGCGAACCACGACGATCGAGGACGATCGTCGAGGCTGAGCCGCAGTAATGGCACGCAATCCGGCGTGCCGTACCTCCTGTACGGGTTGGCGGCTTCACGCTGCTCTTCATCGGCGTGAAATTGGGTGCGCCACAGGCGACGCAGCGAGTGTGTGTGCAAACGTCTCGATGGCCTGCCAGTACTTGTCGGGGTTGGGCGGCGCCGCATCGTTGTGATCGCCGCCTTCGATCGTCACGAACTGCTTCGGTCCGGACAGTTGTGCGTAAAGTTCGCGGCCGAGCGCGTACGGAATCACGTTGTCGTCATCGCCATGCAGTACAAGCGCCGGCACCTGTGATCTCGCCATCCAGCGCGCCGTCGGAAATTGATAACTCGAGAACCAGGACAACGCCCAGAGCAGCGGATCCGATCGCGCGACCGCGCGCATCGAAGGAAAACCCGACTCGAGAATCACCCCATCCGGTTTGTCCGCGGCCGCAGCGTACGCGGCCATCGTCGTGCCGAGTGAACGGCCCCAATAGATCGCAGGTACGCCGGCGCGGCGGATCCGCCGAAAGAACTCGAGCACGGCGTCCACGTCGCGATAAAGCCCTGTCTCCGATGGCACGCCGGTGCTGAGCCCGTAACCGCGATAATCGACCGCCACCACTTCAAATCCGTGGCGCGGCAGCTGGACGAGCAGATCGAGCCACAGCGACAGGTTGCCGCCGTTGCCGTGGAAGTACACGACCTGGGCGCGGGCACGCTCCACCGGGAGATGCCACAGGCGCAGCCGTTCTCCGTCTGCCGTCGTGATCGTTTCCGCCGTGAACGGGACGCCGACGCTGGTGGGAGTTTCGTTCTCACCGCGGGTCGGGAAGAAGGCCAACTGCGCCTGATAAACCCGAACGAGAACGAAGAGCGCGCCGATGACTACAATCAGCAGAATCAACCACATTCTTCGTCTCCGACGGGCCACTCACGCCAAACTATATTCGTTACACTCGCACCACACTACGGGAGCACGCATGCGACGGTCTTTTTGGACGTTTGTGGTTCTTTGGTGTTTTTTCGCATCCGATCGCGCCATCACGCAACAGCGCCGCGCCGATCAGTTCGACGTGACCGAGAAGTCGATCGCCGAGCTCGAGGCCGCTCTCGCTGCGGGCACTGTGACTTCGCGGCAACTGGTGGAGGCGTACCTGGCACGCATCGCCGCCTACGACAAGCAAGGACCTGCGCTCAATGCCATCGTCGCGCTCAACCCAGAAGCGCCGGCGATCGCGGCGGCACGCGACGTCGAGCGCGCCGCGGGGAAAATACGCGGCCCGCTCCACGGCATCCCTGTGCTGGTGAAGGACAACTACGAAACGATCGAGATGGCGACAAGCGCCGGGTCGATGGCGCTCGCCACGTTTCATCCGCGGAGCGACGCCTTTCAAGTCCAGAAACTGCGTGACGCCGGTGCGGTGATTCTGGGCAAGACGAACATGCACGAGCTCGCGGCTGGCATCACGACCACGGGCTCGAGATTTGGACAAACGCGAAATCCGTACGACCTCGACAGAAATCCTGGCGGATCGAGCGGCGGCACCGGTGCGGCCGTTGCGGCCAACTTTGCCGCTGCGGGGATGGGAAGTGACACGTGCGGCTCAATTCGAAACCCGGCGTCGCACAACAACCTCGTCGGTCTGCGCGGGACGCAGGGGCTTTCAAGCCGCACCGGAATCGTTCCGCTCTCGAGTACGCAGGACATCGTCGGACCGATCGCGCGCTCGATTGCGGATCTCGTTGTCATGCTCGACGCCACCGTCGGTGCTGATCCGGCGGACGCGAGCACCAGGGAAGGCAGCGGTCACATCCCCGCGTCGTATCGCGACGCCCTGGTGCGCGGCGCGTTGAAAGGCGCGCGACTTGGCGTCGTTCGCACGCTCTTCGGCGGCGCGCCGGAGGATCAGGAAGTCACCACAGCGCTCAACAAGTCGCTCGAGGCGTTGAAGCAGGCGGGCGCCGATGTGATCGATGTGATGATTCCCGGGCTCGACGATCTGCTCCGCGACAGCAGTCTGATCAACGCCGAGTTCAAGTTCGATCTCGCGGATTACCTCGCCCGACATCCCGATGCGCCGGTGAAGTCGCTCGCCGAGATTCTCGATCGCGGCATGTATCACCTCGCGCTCGAGGGGACGTTCCGCGCGCGCAACAACGTCGAGCGGCGTGGCATGGATGCCGAGCGGCGTGCGCGTGTGAAGCGCGTCGCGATTCGCGACGCCGCCGTTGCAGTGATGGAGGAGCATCGGTTGTCGGCGCTCGTTTATCCGACGCTACGCCGTAAGCCGGCGCGAATCGGCGACGCGCAAGGCGGAACGAATTGCTCGCTGAGCGCGCATTCAGGCCTGCCGGCGCTTGGCCTGCCGGCCGCGTGGACGGACGATGGCCTGCCGGTCGGGATGGATCTCCTCGGCCCGCCGTGGAGCGAAACGCAGCTGCTTTCGCTCGGACTTGGAATCGAGGAAACGCTAAAGCTGCGGCGCGCGCCGTTCAGCACGCCAGCGCTCGTCGATGGCAAAGCCCCGACGCCGACCGGCATTCACATGGGGACTGCGGGTGGCACTCCGGCCGCGAATGCGTTGGACGTTTCGTTCAAATTTGAATACGACCGCACGACGAGCCAATTGAAGTACGAAGCAAATGTTGAAAAGGGTCGTGAGTCGGTCGTGGCAATCTGGCTTCACCGCGGTAGCAAAGAGAAGCCTGGTGCTGCAGTGCACGAGTTGCTTCGTGCGCCCGACTCGCGTGCGTCCGGTACGGTCACTTTGTCGTACGTCGATCGCCGTGAGCTCGAAGCCGGGCGAATGCTTGCAAGAATCTTCACCGCGCGTGGCTCGACGATCGACTTGACAATCGAACGGTTACCGCCTGGGGGGCAATAAACGATCGACGACGACTTTCCCCTCGCGCATCACCCAGCGAACGTTGGTAAACAGCACGTCGATTGTGTCGAGTGGGTTGCCCTCGACCGCGATGATGTCGGCCAGATAGCCGGGCGCCACGCGGCCGAGATCCTTTTCCAGCCCCAGTAACGCTGCGGCGGTGGTGGTCGCGCTTGCGAGCGCCTGCTCGGGCGTCAAGCCGGCTTTGACGAACCACCCGAGCTCGCGAGTGTTCTGACCGAACATCGAATACACCGCGTCGGAGCCCATTCCGATCTTCACACCCGCCTTGACGGCGCGTGTGAGCGCAGCGAAATTGCGATCGATGTAGTCCTTGAGGGCCGTTTCGGAACCGGGTGCGAAGCCGTACTCGTCTTTGGCATCGATGTAGTAGCGATTGTGATCGATCGTTGGCACCCACACGGTCCCGCGCTTTACCATTTCCGCGAATGTCTCGTCGTCCACGTCAGCACCGTGTTCGACGGAATCAGCGCCGGCCCGCACCGCGTCATGGACGCCCGATGCGCCATACGAGTGAATCGCGACCTTTTTCCCCTGCGCGTGCGCGGCGTCGACGATCGCTTTCATCTCTTCGAACGTGACTGTCTGCGTTCCGTCGACGCTCTCGAACCCTCCGCGCGAGCCGAAGACCTTGATCCAGTCGGCGCCAGCTTTGATGCGATCGTCCACCAGCTTGCGCATGGCCTCCGGATCAGGAGCGGCGCCTTGCCGCGCGGAAATGCCTTGTCCTGACGCGATGATGCGCGGGCCGATCATCGCTCCGGTGCGGGTGAGCTCACGCATGGCAAAGTCGGTATCGGCAGAGGCGTTGAGATCGCGCACCGTCGTCACCCCGGTTTCGAGCGTGCGGCGGGCGTTGTCCTCGGCAAGGAACACGGTTACCGCCGGCAGCCGCCGCTGTCCTCGCGGACGCGTGCCGGGTGTACGGTCCCAGTAATAGGTGATGTGGGTGTGCAAATCGATCAGACCAGGCAGTCCGGTGAAACGCCGCAAGTCGATCACCCGCGCGCCCGTCGGCACCGAGTCGGCGACAGCCGCGATGCGAGTGCCTTCTACCACCACGACGGCGTCCTTGACGACGCGCGAACCATCCCAGAGTTGCCCGAATCGGATCGCCACCGTTTCGGCCGAGCTATTGGCCCTCGAGACGCTCACCAGCGCAAAGGCGAAGGCAAGGCGAGATAGAGTTTTCATGTGACTGACCGCCGAACCGCGAACTATACACTCCCGCCTGCCGATCCGTGCACGATGGTGATTTTTGGCGTGACTGGCGACCTCACCAGGCGTCTGCTTGCGCCCGCCATCAACAATCTCGCGGCGCAAGGACTGTTGTCGAGCGACTTCGCCGTGGTCGGGTTCGCTCGAACCGCAGGTGCTGAGAAAGATCTGCGCCCGCTATTTCAGGTGCCGTTCGAATACGTCGCCGGCGATTTTGACGACGACCCGGCGTGGGATCACCTCGCGGCGCGGCTGTCCGCCGCGAAGGGCGGCAACCTTCTCTTTTATCTCGCGACGGCGCCGGAGCAGTTTCTCAACATCTGCGAGCGGCTGGCGGCGCGTGGTCTGCTCAAGGAATCCAACGGCTGGCGGCGCGTGATCGTGGAAAAGCCGTTCGGCACCGACCTGGCTTCGGCGTGCGAGCTCAATCGCCGATTGCGAGCGGTGATGCGCGAATCGCAGATCTACCGAATCGATCATTACCTGGGGAAGGAGACGGTTCAGAACATCCTTGTGTTTCGCTTTGGCAACGGCATCTTCGAGCCGATCTGGAACCGCCGCTACATCGATCACGTGCAGATCACGGTGGCCGAAACACTGGGCGTTGAAACGCGCGGGTCGTACTACGACCAGGCCGGCGCGCTGCGCGACATGGTGCCGAATCATCTCTTTCAAATCCTGGCGCTCACGGCGATGGAGCCGCCGAGCTCGCTCGTGCCCGAGGCGCTGCACAATGAACAGATCAAGGTGCTCGAGGCGATTGACCCGCTTGCGCCGGAGGATTGCGGAGTGACGACGGTCCGTGCGCAATACGTTGCCGGGCAGATGAACGGCGCGAGCGTGCACGGCTATCGCGAAGAACCGCGAGTGAATCCGCAGTCGCGCACAGAAACCTACGCGGCATTCAAGCTCTCGCTCGACAACTGGCGCTGGGCTGGCGTGCCGTTTTATCTGCGCACGGGCAAGCGCCTCCGCGTCAAGCGCAGCGAGGTGCTGATCGAGTTCAAGCAACCGCCGCTGGCGCTGTTTCGACAGGCGTCGATGACCGCGCCGGAACCGAATCAGCTCGTCATCTCGATTCAACCTGAAGAAAGCATCAAGCTGCGCCTGGAGGCCAAAGTGCCGGGTCCCGAAGTCACGGCGAGCGCCGTCGAGATGCGGTTCAATTACGAGGACTATTTCGGCGTGGAGCATCAAACCGGGTACGAGACGCTGCTCTACGATGCGATGACGGGTGATCGCAGTCTGTTCAAACGCGCCGATATCGTCGAGGCCAGCTGGGGCATCGTCGATCAGATCGTGCAGGGGTGGAGCGAGGGCCGTTGTGATCTGGCGCGCTATGCCGCCGGGGCGCCCGGCCCGAAGGAGGCCGACGCAATGCTCGCGCGTGATGGCAGGAAGTGGAGACCGTTATAGCCAATGCGAAAAGCGTTCAAAGATCTTTCGGAGCGTGACGTCCTCGCGCTCGCCATTGCGCTCGAAGAAGAACACGAGCGCACGTACGCTGACTACGCCGAGGGTTTTCGCGAGCACTATCCCGCGACGTCGAAGTGGTTCGAAGAGATGCGGACCGAAGAATCCGGACACCGGCGCCGGTTGATCGATCTTTACCGCGCGCGATTTGGCGAGCACATCCCGCTTATTCGACGCCACGACGTGAAGGGCTTTATCGAACGCCGGCCTGTGTGGATGTCTTATCCGCTGCGCGTCGACGCGGCGCGCACCGCCGTGGAGGAGATGGAGCTGGAAGTGCGGCGATTCTACGAACGAGCGGCGAGCCGCGTGTCGGATGCGCCAATTCGCAAGCTGCTTTCCGACCTCGCGCTCGAGGAGCGAAAGCACGCGGCGGCAGCGCAATCGCTCGACCGCGAGCTTCGACCCGAGGAGGTGCGCAGCGAAGAAGACGAAACGAAGCGGCGCCTATTCGTGCTGCAGATTGTCCAGCCGGCGCTCGCCGGCCTGATGGACGGTTCGGTCTCGACGCTGGCGCCGCTCTTTGCCGCCGCCTTCGCCACACGCGACAGTTGGGACGCGTTTCTCGTCGGCATCGCGGCGTCGGTCGGCGCCGGAATCTCGATGGGATTTGCCGAAGCGCTATCCGACGATGGCTCGCTGACCGGACGTGGACAGCCGGCGCTGCGCGGAACGGTATGCGGCGTCATGACCACAATCGGCGGGATCGGGCACACGTTGCCGTTCCTCATCCCGGATTTCCGTGCCGCAATGGTGTTGGCCGTGGTCGTCGTCGCGATCGAGCTCGCGGCGATCTCGTGGATTCGCTATCGCTACATGGACACGCCGTTGCTGCAGGCGACGTTTCAAGTCGTGGTCGGCGGAGTGTTGGTGTTCATCTCTGGAATTCTGATCGGGAGCGCGTGAAGGGGAAAAAGGGGTCTGACCCCTTTTTCCGGTGCACGGCGAGCGGGAAAAGGGGTCAGACCCCTTTTTCCCCTTTTCCCGTTTTCACACGACGCGTCTGTTCACATGCCCTGCGAGATGCATCGTGAGGTCGTAGACGGACGCACCACATGCGGCTGAGACGTCCTCCGGCCGCGAACCGCTCTGCCAATCAAACAACGTCGCGACATCGCCGACCCGCACCGCCGGCTCCGGTCCGATCTCCAGGAGCGTGTGGCTTGCCGACACAGAAGCGATCACTGGATACAGCGCCGTGCCGATGCGCACCTTCGCCCCTTTCGCGGCGACGCGCGGCCAGCCGTCGGCGTGACCGACAGGCAGCGTCGCGATCCAGGTGTCGCGCTTTGCGACATACGCACGCTCGTAACCGGCGCTCTCGCCGGCTGCGAGCTTCTTTACGTAGAGAACTCGCGTCCGGAAGGCGAGCGCAGGCCGCAACTCGAGCCGCGACGCCGCACGGAACTTCGCCTCGGGGAAGATGCCGTAGAGGACCATGCCCGGCCGCACCATGTCGAGCATCGCGTTGTCGTGTTGAAACAGCGTGTAGCTCGATGCGGCGTGGCGGAGGCCGATCGACACGCCCGCAGCCTTGAGCTCTGAGGCGAGCGACTCGAAGCGGCGCAGCTGGTCCTGATCGAACGTCTGATCTTCGGTGAACGTCATCATCAGCCCGCCGATGCTGACGCCCTTGCGTGAGGCGAGATCACGCACGAGGTCCGGCGCCTCGCGATACGGCACCCCGACGCGACCAAGGCCGGTGTCAATCTTGACGTGAATCGTGATCGGCCGGCCGGCGCCCTCTGCCGCGCGCGCCAGCGCGTCGCCGATCGGGGTGTAGACCATCGGCATGATGTCGTTCGCATGCATTTCGGTAACGTCGCGGGGATCAAACGGCCCCATCATCAGAATGGGAGCCGTCACCCCCGCTTCGCGTAACGTGAGCGCTTCGTGCAGCTTCACCACGGCGAGCCCTTTGACGCCTTTCGCTCGCACTAGCGCCCGCGCAACCGGCACCAACCCGAGGCCGTAACCGTCGTTCTTTATCACCGCCATGATCGGACGATCGCCCGCGAGCCGTCCGACTTCGTTGGCGTTGTGAATGAGATGCTCATCGCGCACGTCAATCCACGGATCGAAGCTCGAGTCGTGTGGCTTCGCGACAAGCGTGGGCGCGCGGTGTTCGCGCTTACCTTGTCCGGTCCAGCGCGGCGTCATCGCTCCGGACAAGGCCAGGAATGTGCGGCGCGTCATCTCTATCATTACGGCTCCTCCGCGGCAATAACACGATCCCGAAAAGGTAAAGCATCAACGTTGCAAACGCGATATAGCCGGCTGCCGGATGCATGGCTGGCTGCGTGATGCTCCCGAGCGTGACGCCTTCGAACAGCAACTGCACGATTCGAGCAAGGGGTCCGGCTGCGGGCGCCGACAGCGAAGCGAGCACGATGAACTTGAGAACAAAGGCAACGGCCACACTGACGAGCAGTCCGCGCATCATGCGCGTGCGGCTCGCCCCGATCGCGAGCGCCTGCGCGATCAGCGCGAAGAGGAGAATGCCCATCAACACCGCCGGCGTACCGCTCGCCGGCAACAGTACCGCGGCGGCTGCGGCCGAGGCGGCAAACAACGTCAGCATCACCGCGAGCCCGTTGAGATTCTCGAGTGCCGAACGATGCGGCGCCACCAGCAACTCGGGTGCGAGGGCGCCGCATTGCACGAGACCCGCAACCAGCAGCATCGCAAGCACGAGCGCAAAGAGCGATGGCGGAACGAACGCCAGCGGCGTGCCGGGTTGCACACTGGCGGCGAGCACGACGGTGAGAAAAAGAATCGGCAGCGTGATGGCTTCGCGGATTGGCGTCACTTTCGGCGCTGCAGGAGGCGGCGAGGATCGAAATCCGAGGCATCGGTGGTGAGGCCGGCTTCGAGCTCCGCTTTCAGTTCATCGGCGTTGTGCATCGACAGCTCGGAATCTTCGACCACGAGACGACCGTCGGGTGCAAGCGAAATCGCGTGAGTCACCACCTCGACGCCCTTGCGGTACAGCTCATCGTCGTGGTGCGTGCGGTGCCAGCCCTCGCGATAGTAGCTGTAAGCGATGTAGAACTGCGTCCGCGCGTCGCGCGTGGCCGGATCAGCACGTGCCAACGCGGCCCGCGCCTCGGCGAAGCGATCCTGGCGAAAGTAACGCAGGCCGTCGTCGAACGCCACGGGGTCGATGCCATAGGCACCGACCGACGCCGCCAGGCCGCCTTTGACTTCGGCCATCGTGCGCGGTTGGGCGGCATACAGCCACGCAATCAGCACGGCGTACGCCGCCGTTAAGACGAGCCCGGCCGAGCGAATCAGCACCGACGTCATCGCGTCATCTATTGTGCGACGGTTGCCGTCGACGAGAACCGGCCCAGCACGGGATGATGATCTGAGCCAAATTTATCCGGCACTCGCGTCGTGGACGCGGCGAGACCTGGCGTCACGCGGAAAAACAAGTAATCGAGGCGGCCGAGCAGATGCGTGATCCGCCGATCCTCCTGCACGAATCCGCTGCTCCAGCGGCGCGCGGCGCGATAGGTCGGCTCCTCGGCGCCGTTTTGCACGGTGTTGAAGTCGCCGCCGAGCACGGTCGCCACCCATGCCACGTCATCTTCAAACCGCGATGCGGTGATGAGAGACAGGAGCGCAGTCATCTGCCGGCGACGGGGATCGCGGAGGACCCACAGCGACTTTGGCGAACTGAGAGGCTCGAGATGCGTATTGATGATGCGCAATGTGGAGCGTCGCCCATCGTGGAACACGTCGATCGACGCGCCGACGGCAAGGCGGCGCTGGCGCTCCAACGGCAGCTCGAACGCAAACGCTCCGGAGAGCGGCTCGGTTGCAACAATCGCGTTGCCGCGATCCTCGAAGAGCTCCGCACCGTTGCGCATCGACGGCACGTACAACATGGCAAGGCCGAGCTGCCTGACGTATTCGTGGACGTCGGGCGCCGTGTTGTCTCGTGCGCGAATGGCGTGCGCGCTGCGCGCGCCAACGTCGTACGCGGGAACGTCCGGGCCTCGCCGAAACAGCTCTTGCACGAACAGCACGAAGTGATCGACTGGCTGTCCGTCCGTGAGCTCACCGCTGCGCAGCGCTTTCACCAGAGCGCCAAGACGTCCTGCGGCAAGGTGCGCATTCCAGGTGACGATGACGAGGTCCTCGATGTCGGGCGGAGCATCGGCGGCCTGCGACGGGGTAGGAAGGTACACCGGCGGGCCGACGCCGCGACACCACTGTTCGACCTCGTCGAGATCCTCGTCGGGAGCCGGAATCCAGTGCAATGAGGCACTGCCAATCGTCCGCTCGCGCGCGGCACACACGTCGGCTGCCGCGTTGATCGCCACACTGGCACCAAGCGCGACGACGAGCGCGCACGCACGAGGATCCACTCTTTCAGGATATCGGTATACTCCCGAAGCAATGCGCGTCGCCTTTATGGCTGCGCTGGTGCTGCTCGTGGAAGGGCGCTGGCGTTGGTGAGTGAGTAGGCCACAGATGGACACGGATAAAGACGGGCCGCAGATGGAGACAGACAAAACGCAGACAAGACGCAGATGAAACGCCGATAAAACGCCGATAAACCCAGGCCGCAGATCAACGCAGATCGACACAGATAATTGGCTCGCGTAAGCCTGATCTCAAGGCCTGGGCGCTCCGGAAGTGGAGAGCCTTCGCCACGATCCCTGCTTTATCAGTGTTCATCCGCGTCCGGTTCTTATCTGTGTTCATCGGCGACCATCTGCGTCGGACTAGTCGAAATGGATCAACTGCTGCAGAACCTGAGGATCGCTGTGCGCTCGCTTGCGCGGCAGCGCATGTTCACCATCGTCGCAGTCGTGACGCTCGCACTCGGCGTCGGCGCGACCACTGCGATCTTCAGCGTGGTGTACGGCGTGTTGCTGCGGCCGCTGTCCTACGTGGATCCCGATCGCATCGTGGTGTTTGGTCAGACAGTGAAGAGCGCGCCGCAGGAACCAGTCGACGGCTCTTCGTCCCACGTGAACTTCCTCGACTGGCAGCGCGAATCGAAAACCATCCCGGTGATGGCGTTGTACAGCGCGAGCCGCGCTGCGATCAGCAATCAAGGTGAAGCCGACGTCGTGCGCGTCGGGATGGTCACGCCCGGATTCTTCGAGGTGTTCAAGGCGCCGCCGGTGATGGGGCGAGGTTTCACCCCCGCTGAAGATCGCCCGGGCGGTCCGCGGAGCGTCGTCGTGAGCTATGGCTTTTGGCAAGAGCGGCTTGGTGGCCGATCCGACGTGCTGTCGCAGACGATCGAGATCAGCGGCGTGCCGTGGTCGATCGTCGGAGTAGCGTCACGCGGATTCGCGTTTCCAAGCGACGCGCGGTTGTGGCTGCCGGTACGTAACGACGACCAGCAATGCAGGCGCGGATGCGTTTATTTGAACGGCGTTGGCCGCCTCGCTGATGGGGTTTCGGTCGCGGCGGCGCAGCAGGAGATGACGGCGATCGCGGCGCTGCTGGAGCGGCAATTCCCGGGTGCCAACACCGGTATCACCGTCATGGTGCAGACGCTGCACGATCAAACCGTCGGCAACGTGCGGCTCGCCCTGATCGTGTTGCTCGCGGCTGTTGGCATGGTGCTGCTGATTGCGTGCGCCAACGTGGCCAATCTCGTGCTCGTGCGCGGCGCCGCGCGGCAAACGGAGATGGCGGTCCGCACGGCCCTAGGCGCGGGACGCCGCGGCGTGGTGTCGTATCTCCTCAGCGAGAACCTCGTGCTCGCAACCGCTGGGGGCGTAACCGGCCTGCTAATCTCCGGCTGGGGGATCGAGCTGCTCAAGGCGCTTGCGCCCGCGAACCTGCCGCGCGTTGCCGATGTGCGCTTCGACGTGGCCACGTTCGTGTTTGCGATGGCGGTTGTCTTGATGACGACCGTGCTCTTCGGGCTCGGACCGGCGCTGCAGTTGGCGCGTGTGCCGCTGGCTCAGTCGATCGGTCAGCGCGGCGCAATTGGAAGCATGCGAAGGCGATGGACACGCTCGGCCCTGCTGGTTGCAGAAGTCTCACTGTCGCTCGTGTTGCTGCTTGGTGCGGGTCTGCTGCTGCGCAGCCTTGCGGCGCTGCAGAACACGAATCTTGGATTCGACGGAAGCAACGTCACGGTATTCCTGGTGTCGCTGCCGCCGGCGCGGTATCCGGCCGCCCAGGTGGTTCAAACACATGAACGGCTCGACGAGCAGTTCGCCGCGATGCCCGGAGTCACGAGCGTCGCACGGATTTCGGGATTGCCGCTCGGTCCAAGCGAAAACGTGTTGTCGTTTACACGTCCGGACTTGCCACCACCTGCTCCCGGTCAAGGTCCGTCGGCGCTCTACCGCGTCGCCGACAGTGAGTACTTCCGCACGCTCGAGATTGCGGTGCTCGCCGGCCGCGACTTCGAGCCGCGCGATCGCGAAGGCGCGCAGCGTGTCGTGATCGTCAGCAAACGCATGGCGGACGTGTTCTGGCCCGGCGAGAACCCTGTGGGCCGGCCGATTCAGGTCAGTGGACAGGATCCCGCTGTCGTTATCGGCGTAGTTCAGAACGTCCGCTCGCAAACCGTGACCGCCGAGGCACAGCCGGAAATGTATGTGCCGCACACGCAGACGCAGTCGCGCGCGATCACGTACGTGATCAAGGGCACGCTTGATTCAGGCCAGGTGCTCTCGGCGTCGCGCGAGATTGTGCGCCGGTTCGATCCGCGGCTGCCGCTGATTTCTCCGAGCTCGATGCAGCACCTGATTGACGAGCAGCTCGCGCGGCCACGCTTTTACCTGGCGCTTCTGAGCGCGTTCGCGATACTAGCGCTCGTCCTCGCGGCCGTCGGTGTCTACGGGGTCGTGGCGCATGTCGTCAGCCAACGCACGCGCGAGATCGGCGTGCGGATGGCGCTTGGCGCCCGGCGCACGGAAGTTGTGCGGCTGATGCTGTGGCAAGGCCTTCGACCAGCCACGCTGGGCCTCGCGACTGGAATGGCGATTGCCGCCGGCGCGAGTCGCCTTATGCAAGGGCTGCTGTACGAGGTGCGGCCACACGATCCGTTGACGTTTGTTGGTGTAACGAGCCTGCTGCTTGCGATCGTACTGATCGCGTGCGCGATCCCCGCCGCGCACGCTAGTCGTATTCGACCGGCAGACGCGTTGCGCGGGGAGTGAACGAATGAGGAGCAAGGTATACGGTTCGGGTAGGGCAGGTCGGGCAGATAGCGCACGTCGGAAGCCGGCGTTGATCGGGTTTGTCGCTCTGGCGATGTGCGCTGTGCTAAGCGGTACGGCGGCTGTACAACAGCCACAGCCACCAGAAGAACAACCACGGCAGCAAACGTACGTCCCGGAGGTCGGTCAGGAAGGCAAAGACGTTATCTGGGTGCCAAGCCCGCCCGAGGTGATCGAACGTATGCTCGACGTGGCGAAAGTGACCTCGGCTGATTTTGTCGTTGACCTGGGCTCTGGCGATGGCCGGATGGTGATTGCCGCAGCCAAGCGCGGCGCTCGCGCGCTCGGCGTTGAGTTCAATCCCGACATGGTGGAGCTATCCCGCCGCCTGGCCACCGAAGCTGGGGTGGCTGACAAAGCGACCTTTGTGCAAGGCGATATGTATGAGGCCGACTTTTCGAAAGCCACCGTGCTCGCGCTGTTTCTCCTGCCACGCAACCTCGAGCAGCTCAGGCCCAAGATGCAGGCCCTCGCGCCCGGCAGCCGCATCGTACTGAACACTTTCTCAGTCCCCGGCTGGAACCCGGACTTCACCGAGCGGATTCCTGGCCAATGCGCCAGCTGGTGCACCGTGCATCTTTACGTCGTTCCGGCACGCCGATAGACGTCATTTTTTGTAATTCTTGGCCGAAAATCCGCAATTTGACGCCGGTTGGGTGCTAACATTTCCTCGGTTATCCATACGATTTTCTGGACGATCGCATGAGCCGAATGACTAAGGGAACCATCGTTTTGTGGACCACGGGGATCGTTTGCGTTGCCGTTGCCGCGACGAGTCTCACGGGCTCGGCGCAAAACGCACCCGCCAAACCCTCCGTCCCGGCACCGGCCGCAACGCCAGCCGCGCCTCCCCCCGCCGGCCAGACCAAGGCGGCGCCGCGAACAACTGCCACTACTGCCGACGCCCATACCGCGGTCGTCAAGCAGTACTGCGTGACCTGCCACAACGATCGGCGGAAAGCGGGCACGCTGTCGCTCGAGCAGTTCGAGGTAGCGAAAGCGGGCGAGCGGGCCGAAACCGCCGAGCGGATGATCGTCAAATTGCAGGCCAGCATGATGCCGCCGCCCGGCGCGCGTCGTCCGGAGCCGGCCGTGCAGGCCGCGCTCGTCGAGGCGATCGAAACGAGCGTCGATACTTACGCCGCAGCCCATCCGAACCCGGGTGTGCGTACGTTCCAGCGTTTGAATCGCCCCGAATATGCGCGAGCCGTCAAAGAGCTGCTCGAGCTCGACATCGACGCCGGCAGCTGGTTGCCGCTCGACACCAAGAGCGCCAACTTCGACAACATCGCCGACGCACAGGCGCTGTCGCCCACGCTGCTCGAGGCGTATTTGAATGCCGCGAGCGCGATTAGCCGCATGGCAGTTGGCGATCGCCAAGCCAAGGCGCTCGACGCCACCTACAGCGCGTCGAATTACGCGTCGCAGCACCCGTGGGATCACGTCGACGGGACCCCATTCGGGACGCGCGGTGGCATGGCCGTAAGCCATGTGTTCCCGGCGGATGGCGAATACGTGTTCACGGTGGCGCTCAACTCAGGCGACGGGTCGCGCTACGAAGACATCGATATTTCTGTCGACGGCGAACGCATCGCGTTGCTGGCGTACGAAACGCTGCCCGCCGGGGGCGCCGACGGCCGCGGCGCAGTCGAAATTCGCACCGAGCCGATTCTGATCAAGGCCGGGCAGCATCGAGTTGCCGCGGCGTTTGTGAAGAAGCTCGAAGGGCCGTACGAAGATCTCATTCGTCCGCACGACTGGTCCTATGCCGGCGGTGGTTCCGGTGGCGGCGGCATCACCAACCTGCCACATCTGCGCGACGTCATCGTGTCGGGGCCCTATAAGGCAACCGGCGTGTCGGAAACACCGGCACGCCAGAAAATCTTCACGTGCCGTCCGACTTCCGGCGATGAGGAGCTCCGTTGTGCGCGCGAGATCCTGACGCGTCTCGCAACCGAAGCCTACCGTCGTCCGGTCACGCTGCGCGAAATCGATCGCTTGATGCCGTTCTATCAGCAGGGCGCGTCGAAGGATGGGTTCGAGGGCGGTGTGCGGACGGCGCTCGAAGCGATTCTTGCCAGCCCGTATTTCATCTTCCGCCTGGAGCGGGAGCCGGGTGTGGCG
Source organism: Acidobacteriota bacterium (assembly GCA_046727855.1). Classification (GTDB taxonomy): domain Bacteria; phylum Acidobacteriota; class Vicinamibacteria; order Vicinamibacterales; family UBA2999; genus DASPWV01. The sequence continues at coordinate 16,175 of JBKPDL010000148.1, read as the reverse complement.
CGGCCGGGGACCGCCTATCGCGTGTCGGATGTCGATCTCGCGTCGCGCCTGTCGTTCTTTCTGTGGGGGACGCCGCCGGACGATGAGTTGATTGCCGCGGCGACGTCAGCGAAGCTGGCGACCCCGCTCGGGTTCGATCGTCAGGTCAAGAAGATGTTGGCGGATCCACGCGCCGAAGCGCTCGGTACCCGATTTGCGGCACAGTGGCTCCGGTTGCAGGACATCGACAAGGTTCATCCCGATCCGAATTTCTATCCCAACTTCGACAACAACCTTGCCGACTACATGCGGCAGGAAACCATTCAGTTCTTCAACACGATCGTGCGCGAGGATCGCAGCATGCTCGATCTTTATCGCGCGGATTTCACGATTCTCAACGAACGGCTGGCGCGCCACTATGGCATTCCCGGTGTCTCGGGGCCGCAATTCCGAAAGGTGCAATACCCCGACGACACGCGACGTGGTCTGCTCGGCCAGGGCAGCGTGCTGGTGCAGACCTCGCTCGCCAATCGCACCTCGCCCGTGCTGCGCGGCAAATGGGTGATGGAAGTGCTGCTCGGAACTCCGCCGCCGCCGCCGCCGCCCGATGTGCCGGCGCTCGAGGAAACGGCGGAATCGAAAGACGGCAAGATGCTGACGACGCGCGAGCGCATGGAGATGCACCGTGCCAATCCGACGTGTAACTCGTGCCATCGCATGATGGATCCGATTGGTCTCGCGCTCGACAACTTCGATGTCACGGCGCGCTGGCGCGTACGCGAAAACGGCATCGAGCTCGACACGCGCGGCGACTTCTACGACGGCACGCCGGTCACCAAACCGGCGGAGCTCGTTGCGGCGCTGCTCAAGCGTCCCGAGCCGCTGGTGCGAACGTTTACGGAAAACCTGCTGGCCTATGCGCTCGGCCGGCGCGTCGAGTACTTCGATCAACCGGCGATTCGCGCGATTGCGCGCGCCGCGCAGAAGGACGATTACCGCATGTCGGCCCTCATCCTGGGCGTCGTCAAGAGCGACGCATTCCGGATGAAAAAGGCGGAACCGACTACGCCGACGACGGAAGAGACCAAATCGGAAGCACCAAAGTCGGTCGCACGCAAGTAACCTCGCGGGCGCGCCGCCCGCGTTAAAGGGAGACTCGGACGATGCACTTCATCTCTCGAAAGCACATGCCCCGCCGGACGTTCCTCCGCGGCGTGGGAGTCACGGTGGCGTTGCCGTTTCTGGACGCGATGGTGCCGTCGCGAATGGGTGGCGGGGTGAAGGCCGCGGCGCCCGATCGCACCCGGCTGGTGTGCATCGAGGAGGTCCACGGCCTCGCCGGCTGCAACAACTGGGGAGCCACCAAGTTCCTCTACGCTCCGCAGCAGACCGGGTCGAACTTCTCGCTCGTCGCGGACAATCCGCTCAAGACGCTCGAGACCTACCGCGACTACATGACCATCATCAGCAACACCGACTGCCGCATGGCGGAGGCGTTTGCGCTGCCGGAAATCGGCGGCGACCACTTCCGCTCGAGCGCGGTGTTCCTCACGCAGTCGCACCCCAAACAGACGCAGGGTTCTGACATCTGGGCCGGCACTTCGCTCGACCAGATGTATGCCAAGCAGTTTGGCCAGTCGAACCCGCTTCCGTCGATGCAGTTCTGCATCGAGAACCTCGATCAGGCGGGCGGCTGCACCTATAACTATTCGTGCGCCTATACGGACTCGATCAGCTGGGCGTCGCCGAACGAACCGCTACCGATGATTCGCGATCCGCGCGTCGCGTTCGAGATGCTGTTCGGTCAGGGCGGCACGCCGGAAGATCGCGCCGCACGCCGCGTCACGCGCCGCAGCATCCTGGACTGGGTCGCGGGCGAAGTGCAGGGCATTCGTACGGAGCTCGGCGCTGCCGACCGCACGCGGCTCGATCGCTATCTTGACAACGTGCGCGAGCTCGAACGCCGCATCCAGGCGATCGAAGCGCACAACACGAGCGGCGAGCAGCGCGCGCTGCCCGAAGCGCCCGCGGGCGTACCTGACTCGTTCAGCGAGCACATCAAGTTGATGTTCGACCTGCAGGTGCTTGCCCTGCAGAGCGACATGACCCGCGTGATTTCGTTCAAGACCGGCCGCGACGCGCAGAACCGCGTGTTCCCGGAGTGCGAATCGCAGCAGCCGTTCCACCCCTCATCGCATCACGGCAACCGCGAAGAGCGGATCATGGAGTTCAACAAGATCAACAAGTTCCGCGTTGGCCAGATGGCGTACTTCCTCGAGAAGATGAAAGCGACCATCGATGGCGACCAGAACCTGCTCGACAAGACGCTCATTATCTGGGGCTCGCCAATGGCGGACGCCAACATCCACAACCATCGCCGCTGTCCGCTGGTGCTCTTTGGTCATGGCAACGGCATGTTGAAGGGCAACGTGCACCTCAAGGCGGCCGACGCGACGCCGATGGCAAACGTGATGTTGACGCTGCTGCACAACCTCGGTGTCGAGGAGATCAAGCAGCTCGGCGACAGCACGGGTGAGTTCTCGCTATCGTCACCGGTCAGCACGACAGTCGCGTAACGGGGGACGCCATGACACTTCGTTCGGGACGCTACCTCGGCGCCTTCATAACGGCGCTCAGCATGTCGGCGGCGCTCGCTGCCGCCACGTCCACCGCTGGTGTCGCCGACGCCGCGATGCGCGGGGATCGCGAGGCGGTACGCACGCTGCTCAAGCAGGGTGGCGACGTCAATGCGGCGCAGGGCGACGGCATGACCGCGCTCCATTGGGCGGCGCAGCGCGGCGACGCTGAACTTGCCACGATGTTGCTCTACGCCGGCGCCAAGGTGAGCTCGGTTACGCGCATCGGTCAGTACACGCCGTTGCACCTGGCCGGCAATTCGGGCAATCCGGCAGTCGTCGAGTCGCTGGTCAAGGCTGGCGCCAACCTCAATGCGCGCACGACGAACTCGGCGGCAACGCCGCTGCATCTCGCCGCTTCCTCCGGCAATCCCGACGTGATCAAGGCGCTGCTCGATCATGGCGCTGACGTGAATGCCAAGGAATCCGAGTGGGGCCAGACGCCGCTGATCTTTGCGGCCGCGCAGAATCGCGTCAACGCGATCAAGCTGCTGCTCGACCGCGGCGCCGATGCGAACGTTTCGACCAAGACGGTTGACATCGCAAAAGAGTCGGCGCTCGATCGCGCGGCGCGAAATCGCGCCGCTAAGGTGCTCGAGACGTCAGTGGCAAAAGGCGAGAAGCCGACCGCGAGCCAGATTCAGGCGGCGATTCAGGCCGCTCGCGAGCTGCTGCTGTCGGGCAAGTTGCCCCCTCCGGAGCCTCCCGCGGCCAACGCCGAAGGACGCGGCGGACGCGATCCCAACTTCAATCCCGAGGAGATTAACCCGCCGGTCACGGCAAAGGGCGGTCTCACGGCGTTGCATCACGCCGCGCGGCAGGGCTACGTCGAATCGGTGCGCGCCCTCATTGAAGGCGGCGCAGACGTCAACAACGTTGGGGGCGGCGAAAAGGCCAGCGCGCTGCTCACGGCAATCATCAACGGACAGTTCGACGTCGCGATGCTGCTGATCGAGAAGGGTGCGGATACCAATATCGCCGCGGCGAGCAACGGTGTGACACCACTATGGGCCGCGGTGAACGTCCAGTGGCAGCCACGTACGCGCTTCCCGCAGCCGCAGGAGCTCGAGCTGCAGAAGGCAACGTATCTCGACGTGATAAAGGCGCTGCTCGATCACGGCGCCGACCCGAACGCGCGCATCAAATCGCATCCCTGGATCATGGTCTACACCGGATGCGGCAACCGCAATTGCGGTCTCGCCGACACCTCCGGTTCAACGGCGTTCTGGCGTGCGGCGTACTCGACGGACGTAGAGGCGATGAAGCTGCTCGTCAACTACGGCGCGGATCCCAACATTCCGACAATGGCGCCGCGCGAGGCGATTCGTCGCGGCGGCGGTCCGCCTCCCGCCGGTCAGCCGGGCGCCGGTCAGCCGGGCGCCGGTCAGCCGGGCGCTCAGCCGGCCGCTCAGCCGGGCGGTGCGCTCGTTGGACGTGACGTTGGCGCGGGCGGCGCGGTGCCGCCAACGCCCGAGGCAAATCAAGTGCGCTACGACGCGCCCGCGATCCAGTACGGCGGTCCTGGTGCGTTCCCGCTGCACGCCGCCGCAGGCGTCGAGTACGGCGAAGGCTTCGCCGGCAACGCCCATCGCCATGCGCCAGACGGATGGCTCCCCGCGCTCAAATACCTGATCGAAGAGCTCGGCGCCGACGTCAACGCGCGCGATAACGACGGCTACACCGCGCTTCATCACGCCGCGGCCCGCGGCGACAACGACGCGATCCTATATCTCGTGTCAAAGGGTGCGGATGTGACCGCCGTGGCGCGCAGCGGCCAGACCGTGGCCGACATGGCGAACAGCCCGGTTCAGCGGCTGTCGCCGTTTACCTCAACGGTTGCACTGCTCGAGAGGCTGGGATCGAAAAACAGCCATAAGTGTGTGGTGTGTTAAAAACGCCGCGGAGCTAAGGCTCCGCGCTACGTGGTGAGACGGGCGGGCCCACGGTCCGCTCCGTTCGCTACGGCCCGCCCTGTCACGACACACACGCTATAGCGAATCCAATTAGCATCATGCCAATCCAGTCAACAGTCATGTAGCGCGGAGCTTTAGCTCCGCGACCTTATTGTCCAGCTGCACGGGCGCTGTCATTGCAGTTACCGCTCTTGAACTCATAACTGGTGGAATCCCCGGCGGCGTTGCTGGGGGCGTGGAAGGCGCGTTGGCGCCTCCACCACCGCCGCCCAAGCCGCAGGGGCCGATACGAGTCGGCGGACAGGTAAATGCGCCTTCGCTGACCAATCGAGTGAATCCGGCTTATCCGCCGGCTGCGCAGGCGGCACAGGTGGAGGGCTCGGTTGTGCTCGAGGCCACCGTGAACAAGGACGGCCGAGTCGAATCAGTGCGGGTGCTCAATGGCAATCCGCTGCTGCAGTCTGCCGCTGCGGTCGCCGTAAAGCAGTGGCGCTACGAGCCCCTGCTGTTGAACGGCGTGCCGGTACCGTTCATTCTGACGGTCACCGTCAACTTCAGCATGCCGCGGTAGTGAACAGGGAGATCGAGGAGATCGGGGAGAAGTATCACAGGAAGATCGAGAGATCGCGGAGAAGTATCACAGAGAGATCAAGAGATCGGGGAGAAGTATCACAGGGAGATCGGAGAGATCGGGGAGAAGTATCACAGGGAGATCGAGAGATCGGGGAGAAGTATCACAGGGAGATCGGAGAGATCGGGGAGAAGTATCACAGGGAGATCGGAGAGATCGGGGAGTAATAGTTTTCTTTTCTTTTCTCCCTGATCTCCCTGATCTCCCCGTTGTCCGATCTCCCGGATCTCCCTGATCTCCCTGTTGTCCGATCTCCCTGATCTCCATGATCTCCCAGTTTCCTACTCCCGGGCGCCTGCTGATAGCAGAAGCGCTTCGACCTCTCTGTGGCCCCCGCGGCGCGCCATGCTGAGCGGGGTGCGCCACTCACCGTTCGGCCGCCGGTAGGCGGAGTCCGCCCAGACGCGCGCATTCACGTTGGCGCCTCGCGCGACGAGCAGCTTGACGACATCGAGCCGTCCTTCCCCGCTCGCTTGAATGAGCGCGTTCTCGTCGCCGTCCACGACTTGATCGATGTTTGCCCCGCGATTGAGCAGCAGCTCGACGATCTCGAGATGTCCTTCTCGGGCGGCCATGATCAAGGGATTCCCGTCGCCTGGCACGCCAAGGTTGGGATCGGCGCCACGATCGAGCAGAAGCGAAACCGCCCGGAGATGCCCCTCGCGTGCCGCGATGATCAACGCGCTGCCGTCGCCGAGAACCGTGGCATCGACCTGAGCGCCGGCGTCGAGAAGTGACTTCAACTCGTCGACGTTGCCGCTCTCGGCGGTTTCGACCAACGCGCGATCGAGCGCCACGACGCGCGCGCGATTGCGTCCTTGCTCGCCGATGGCGGGGATATCCGCAGCAAGCGATGCGACGGTGCGCAGAGGGGCGATTGCGAGAGCGAGCGTACTCGCGAGCGCCGCAACCAGGGCAATGCGTACCCGTCCGGCGCGCCCGCGCGCCTGTCGGTCGTCGAGCACCGCCGAGACGCGACGCGCCAGATCGCTGCGCGCCGCCATGGCCAGCGCCGGCTGCGCGCCGCCTGCCGACAAGCGCCGCGCCAGCGCAACGAGCTGCTCGGCGTACTGCGCCGCTTCCTCTTTTTCCATGACGGCGTCGTCACATGCGCGCTCCGCCTCGAGCACAAGCTGCCGATGTACCCTCCACACAACCGGATTGAACCAATACAGCGCGCAGATTGCGCGTGCCGCCACGTGCACCCACGAGTCCCCGCGGCGGACATGTTCGAGCTCGTGGACGATGGCGCGGCGTAGCGAAGGTGCGCTCCATCGCGGTGCGTCGGCGGGAAGGATGACGACAGGATCGATCACGCCGCATGTGACCGGCGCGGGCATCGTCTCGTGGAGAAGCGCCGCGACGGACGTCGTGATGCCGGCTTCGCGCGCGAGCGAGTCGACGAGCGTCTGTCCTTCGAGCCACGGTAGAGACGTGCGACGGAGGCGGCGCAGCTGCCATAACGCGGCAAGCAGCGGAGCCGCGCATAGCAGGACGCCTGCCGCCCAACCTCCCATTACCAGAGTTGTCCGCGAAATGGCGACAGGAATGTCCGGTGTAGATGACGGTGGAATCGCCTTCGGAGGCTGGCGCTCGACCGGCAGCGACCGGGGGAGCGATGGTGGGGCAGCGGCGCGAGCGACCGAAACGGGTACCGCAATCGTCGGCAGGAGCAGCGCGCCTAACGGCACCAGGACCAGTGCGGCAAACGTCGCAGCGAGGACGAGATGGCGAACGGACGCGCGTGCACGCCGCAGCAGTGACACGACGACCAGGCCGATCACTGCGAGAGCTGTGGTCTTGAGCACGAGCGCGAGGGTCGGGACCCCGCTGATCAAAACCGCTAACTGGGTGAACATCGTGTTCACGACCGCCTCCGTTCCTGACGCGTCCGCTCGATTTCGGCCGAGAGCGCATCAAGCTCGTCGTCTGTCCAATCTTCGTTTTTGAGGAGCGCCGCGGCCGCGTCACCAGGCGAACCACGGAAAAACACGCGCACCAACTGTTGCAAGGCGGCGCGGCGGGCGGTGCTCCGAGACACCGTTGGCGAATAGATGTAGCGGAGTCCTTCTTCGCGGTGCCGTACATGGCCCTTGGCTTCGAGCTTGGCGAGCATGGCGCGAACGGCCGAATAGCTGGGCGGGTCGCTCAGACGTTCGCGAATCTCTTCGGCCGACGCTCGGTCGCCCAGGGCGAACAGTACGTTGATGATCTCGCGCTCGCGGCGCGAGAGCTTGTCGGACGGACCGGCCATGCGTGGAACTCCCCGTGTTGCGTTCGTAGCATACGTGCTACGTACGTAGCATGTCAAGCCTGGCCGCTGCCGCGCGCATCGTTTTTGCTTGCGCAATACCAGCGGTCTAACGTGGCTGAAGTAGTACCTATGCAGAGAATGCGTCGGCGCGACTGGTTCATCATTCTTCCCGTCCTCGCTTTCGTGGGGTTCGCCTACGGCACCTCGGCCTTCTGGTTCTCCCGCTACGCGTTGGCAATCCATCGCCTTACGCGGGGCGTCGGCGACACGGTCTTCTACACGGCCGACGGCCGTCCGTGGTTCGCCATGGACGAGCAGCGGCGCGACGTGTCGCTCACCGACATTTCCAAGCACCTGCGCAATGCCGTGGTGGCGGTAGAGGACCACCGCTTCCGATCGCACGTCGGCATTGATCCGATCGGATTCGAACGGGCCATATTCGAAAACATCAAGGCGCGAGGCGTCGCTGAGGGCGGCAGCACCATTACGCAGCAACTGGCGCGCACGCTCTTCCTGTCGAACTCCCGGACCTTCGCGCGCAAATTCCAGGAGGCGCTGCTCGCGATGATGCTCGAGCGGCGCCTGAGCAAGGATCAGATTCTCGAGTTGTACCTCAATCGCGTGTACCTCGGCGCCGGGGTCAACGGCGTCGGCAAGATGTCGCGATATCTGTTCGGCAAGCCGCCGGCGCAGTTGACGCTGGCCGAGAGCGCGTTGATTGCGGGGCTCATTCAACGACCATCGGCGTTATCGCCGTGGTCGAACATGAGCGGAGCGCGCGAGCGGAGCTATGTCGTCCTCGCGCGGATGCGCGACGAGCGCTACATCACCGAAAGTGAAGAGCAGGCTGCGCGCACGGCGCGCATCGCGATCCGTCCTTACCCGAAGTCGGATCGCGCCGATGCCGGATACGCTAAGGAGTATCTGCGCCAGGAGTTTCGTCAGATTTTCGGAGGCGATGAGCCGCCCGACTGGAAAGCGCAGACCACATTTCTGCCGCGGTTTCAGGACGAGGCCGAACGTGCGGTGGGCAACGGCCTGCGCCGGCTCGGCCGTCGCAACCTGCAAGCCGCGATGGTGGTGATTCGACCCGAAAACGGCGAGGTGGTCGCGCTCGTCGGCGGCAGTGACTTCGCGCAAACCGAATTCGATCGCGCCACGCGGAGCCGTCGTCAGCCCGGGAGTGCGTTCAAGCCATTTCTGTACGCGGCGGCGCTCGAACGTGGCTTTTCGCCAATCTCGATGCTGTTGCAGCCGGAGGAAGTTCCGGTCAAGGGACAGGGCGACTGGCGCCCGCGAAACGTCAACAACGCGGCGACCCGCGACGAGTTGCCGCTGCGCGAAGCGTTCATTGAATCGAACAATCGGGCCGCTGTCGGTGTGCAGCAGTATTTGGGCGCGCGTCCCGTGCTCGCGCTCGCCAGTTCGCTCGGCATGAAGGACCTACCGAATGTGCCGTCGCTGGCGCTCGGCACAGGATTGGTGTCGCCGCTGCAACTCACGAGCGCGTATGCGGTGTTCGTCAACGGTGGATTCGCGGTGCAGCCCCACGGACTGCGATACGTGCGCGACGCGCACGGCCTGAGCGCCTGGGATGCAACGCCTACGCCGCGCCGGGTCCTCTCGAAGGAAACCGCGTTTCAGATGGTGTCGCTGCTGAACGATGTGATCGAGCGCGGCACGGCAACAGGCGCAAAGTCGCGCGGCGTGTTTTTCCCGGCCGGCGGCAAAACCGGGACGACCAACGACTATCGCGATGCCTGGTTCGTCGGGTTCAGTTCATCGCTGGCGGCGGGTGTGTGGGTGGGCTTCGACGACTCCGAACCAATGGGGCCGAACGCGTCGGGAGCGAATTACGCGCTGCCGATCTGGAGCGAGTTCATGTCGCGCACCGCGCGCTTGGCGCCGCCGCACGAATTCGCGCCGCCAGCAACGCTCCGGCAGCAAGTGTTGTGCAGCGTTTCGTATAAACGCGCGACCAACTCTTGTCCGACCTACGTGGAGTACTTCAAGGAAGGCGACGACATTCCTTCGGATGTGTGCAAACTGCATCGCGGTCCGACCGTCGCCGAACGCGCGCGCATGGCGCTCAAACGATGGTGGGAGAAAGTCGGCGACATTTTCCGCTGGTGAGGTAAATGCCGGCGATGCGCCGGTTGTTCCGACTTCCGATCGCTGTCGTCGCCTCAGTCGTTCTAAGTTCCCAGAATACCGCTGCCAACGGCGTCGCTCGCTCACCCGTGAATGAATGGGTCACCGATGGCACACTGGTGGACGTCGCCTGACGGGATCGCAGCGGTCGATTCACGGGGGGAATCGAGATGCCATCCAGTTGAACGCCATCCGCATTGCCGACATCGCAGCGCGATGACACGGTCGCCGGCCACGATTTCGTCGTCATGCCCTAGCACCATGCAACGCAAGTAGTTGCGCCACACCGCCGCGATAGAAAAGTTCCAGGTCGGCGGGGCCCAACGGACGACGAGTCGCACCTCACTCCTGCGCATTTTGAAACGCTCTTCCCTCTTTCGGCAGCTGCCGCCAGCTTCAATAGATCCATCTCTTCCGTGGCATTAGCGCGGGCTCAAAGTGAATGGCTCATCGTCGCGGCGGATGATTTTAGATTGTCGGCCGGCAGACCGAAGCAGTCCATCCCTCGGCCACGTTCGCGATAGGCGGCCGCGCCCGTATGGTTCTTCCGCATCCGACGAACCCTGACATCGTCTACTTCCTGCCTTCTGGCGGGTGGTCTCTGGCGCGGCAACACACCATTTACCTCGTTGATTCCCAAGGTGTGTACGACGACGCAGCAACACTAGACGACCAGCACTGGAGGGGTCCGCAACGGCGAGCCCCTCTTCAGTTCCGATCCGAAAGCTGCGGCTCAGTGCCCCGACAGTTCATGGCGCGACTAACCGCGTACGATCCGGAGCGAGGTCTCGAGCACCTGGTCGACTGAAATATCGGTCATCCGTCCTGTGCCGCTCTGAATGAAATGCCCCGTGCGGCCGTACGGACCGTTTCTCACACCGAATGTAGGCCCGAATAGTCCGAGCGCCGGCACGTTCGCGGCTGCGGCGAGATGCAGGGGGCCGGTGTCGTTGCCGATCACAGCGCGCGGCTTTGCAAGGAACATGGCGAGGTCGCTGATCGCCTCCGGCGTGTAGATGTGGACGTCCGGAGCACTAGCGGTCACCTGCGCGAGCACCGGCGTGTCGGATGGACCGCCGGCCAGGACGATCGGTACCGCTGCGGCGGCGCCGAGCCGGCGCGCGAGATCGGCGTATGAGGCCGCCGGCCACAGCTTCTTCCGTCCTCTTGTCGAGGGGAGCAGTGCGATGAATCCGCCCGTCTGAAGCCCGCGACTCGTCGTCCACGCTTCGACACGCTGCTCGGCGTCAGGCCACGCGGGCAGTACGAACTCTGCGGCCGGCGATTCTATTCCGAGCGGCTTCAAGAGAGCGAGATTCTGATCGACGATGTGCCTGGCTTCTGGTGGCGGCGAGACGTGGATGGCCGTGAACAGCGGCGACAGCGGGTCGCGCGCATATCGCCGGCTGAAGCCGATCCGGCACGGCGCACGCGTCAGCGCGACGATGGGTGAGGTCTTGTGCCACCAGCCCTGAACGTCGATCACCGCATCGATGCGGTGCGAACTGATCGCCTTTACAAATGCCCGGAACTCACCGGCCGCACGACCGATCCGGCCTGTTGTGCAGAGATGCCGCCAGCGGCGCAGCGGCGCCACGATAACGTGATCGACGCAGGGGTTGCCGCCGAGGAGAACCTGCTCATGCTCCTCAACGATCCACACGATCTCATCGTTCGGACGGTGTCGGCGGAGCGCAGCGGCGACCGGCAGCGTGTGGACGACGTCGCCAAGCGACGTCAGCCGCACGACCGCGATGCGCATCGAGCGGTGCGCGGTGTTAATGAGACCCGAACCCCAACAACGACTTCAGCCTTGCGCTCCAGCGATGCCGACGCTCCTCACGATCGACGTACGACGCGTTGCTCACCCAGTTGATCTGCAGCAGGCGTCGTTCGCCCGAGCACGGCTTGTGGCCGTGAAACGATCGGTCCGAGCGTCGAAACGCCACCAGCATGCCGCACGTTGGCGGCACTTCGGCGGCGACATCCTCCAGATTGTTGCTGCGCAGAAGCCGCAGGCGACCGCCCGGCTGCTCCCAGTTCGGATTCAGATACAGAAGCACCGTTATCAACTTCGACTCGGAGTCCGTGTGAACCGATCCATCTTTTGCACTCGACCAGCCTCGGTACGTGATCAGCTGCGGTAAGGTCGCCAGGTCGGGCAACCCGAAATGCGCGCCAATCGCATCGGCGAATGGTCGACGCCGGATCTCGTCGAGCAATGCCTTGAATGTCGGCCCGAATTTCAGGGTGGCCACCGGATAGCTGCCGTTCGTGTGCAGAACGGGACAGTCGTTCACGAGCGCGTCCGCGCAGTCGGCAGAGAGAACATCGTGAGCGATGAAGTATTCGAACGGATCGCTCGTGGCGGGACTGTTTGCAATTCTGGCAATGTCAAGCATAGCGTTCGAGATCGACCGTCAGACGACGTGTCGAACGTGTCTTATTATACCGAGGCATTCGCTGCGCGACGTCTACTGCTGCAAGTTCACGTGGCGGGACCAAGTGCGACATACGTGCTGCGGTCAGAAGGAGGGTCGCCGCGGCGTTAGTCGCTCTCAGCTCGGCTTCGGCTTGACGCGAGTCGGCGAGGCGTTGGCGATGTCCCACGCGAGCGCGAGCAGTATCAGCAACGCAGGTAGCATCACCACCAACTGCGCAATTCACCGCGGCTTTCCAGTTCGAAACGAGCCAGAGACGAAGGCTCGGATCGGATCCTGTCAGAAGGCCGTTGATGCGCCTCTTCGTGTCGTCGAGATCGGTTGGTGACACGCTGAGTTCGAGCGCGCCATTTCGGCCGCTGAGGATGAGATGCCTTTCTGTTCGGGTGTGATGGCCGCGCCAAGTCAATCGTCGCGTCACACTGGCGACGCGTTGCGAACGTGTGACTCGCTGCCGGTCAGGTGACGCGGGTGTCACATCCGTATCATCACATGATCTCGATGGCTAATCCGCGCTGTCGGCCCAGTCGTCGATCCTGCCGATCTGCGCGTCAGCTTCGCGGCTCGTTCGAGGCGGCAGGCCTCACCAGCCCGCTTGCGCCCTTTCATCCAGAATCGTCGCCGCGGGTTGGGACTTCGTTCTGCGTGTGCTATAAGTCTGCCTCGAGGCGAACAGACCGTTCCCGGCGGCATCTCAACACCCTTGAGAGGTGATGCAATGAGAATGAAGCGCAGAGAGTTTCTTGCGGCCGGTCTAGCACTGAACATCAGCTCGGTGGCCACTGTACTGACGCAGCAAAGTAGTGGGACCGAGGATGGCGCACGGCGCGGCGCTCTCGCCCCGGCGGTTGGCAGCGGCAGGGGACGCGGCGACGTGCTGACGCGGCGGGCGAAGACGGCCAGGCTGTTCAAATCTCCGGAGATGTATCCCAACGCGCTCGCGGTGATGACTGACTCACCGGGAGGGTTGTGGATCGGGCAGCAGAAAGTCACGCCGCAAAATGCCAAGACGTATGGCCTGCCGCTCGACCCGAATCGTGACGAGCTCGCGTGGCTCGTCGATTGGAACGGCAAGCTGCTCAAGAGCGTGAACACCCATTCACGCAATACGTCGGGGATGGCTTACGGAAACGGCTGCGTCTGGATGGGGGCGAACGCCGACCCATACGGCATCTTTCAGGTCGATTTGAATTCCAACCAAGTCAGCCACCGTCAGATTCCGCTCAGCATCGACGGCAACGGTGGTGGATGCCATGGTGTGAAGTGGCACGATGGCAAGCTGTGGATTGCCGCCTTGCGTCTGGGCGGAATCCTGCGTGTCGATCCAACGACATGGGTTCCCGAAGTGTTAATCCGCGTCAGCTCGGACGAGAGGCCTCGCCTCCACGACGTGGCATTCGACAATGAGGGTGACATCTGGGTCGTGACGGGAAACAACAGCAGCAGCTACGCCGAAGGAAGAGCCGGCCTGAACAAGTATGACGGCAAGACCGGTCGGCTGGTGATGACCGTCGAGTTTGAGCCCGGGTCGTGCGACCCGCACGGGCTCGTATGGCACGATGGACGCCTTATCAGCTGCGATGCTGGCATCCACCCGGGATGGAAGGGCATGGAGAGTCCGCACAGCGGTTACATCTTCAGCATCGAGGTCGTTTAGAGATCGTCCGGAAACTTCTGCTGACCGCCAACTCAACGGATGAGGCGAGCCATAAGCCTCTGCGCGAAGTGTTCAGAGACAAGGTGTGTCGCGTCAGGCAAGTCGACTTATTTAGGGGGCGGGCTTGTGCTGGCGCACTCCCACAAACCAAGCGTGCCGGAGGTTGCCGCCGGCCGTCCATTCGGTGAACACCACTCTAATGTGGGAAAAGGGGTCTGACCCCTTTTCGGTCGGGCGTCCTGAACGTCCAAGGCTGGCCGGGGGCAGCACATGCGACTCCATTGCGTGCAGCTCGACATGCGCCCACATCGGCGGGTCGTGGATAGAGCGGCGTCGGCGTGTCAACGTCTAGTCGGAGCCGCCGTTTCTCGTTACCACGCAGAGACAGCCGGTGGGCGCCATCAGTGAATTCATAAGAACGTCAACGTGATTCAGTTGGTGAAGCACGAACGGTGCCCGTGCTGCGTCCGTCTCGGCGAGCCCTCGATGGTCTGCCACGCGTGCGACGGCACGAGCACGATCCGCGATGGTGACCGTCGACGTTGCCCACGAGTGAGGCGAGCGTGCCGTTAGGTGCGAGGATCGCGATCGTCGGCGTATGCTCGAACGATCCGGAATGGGCAGCCGCAGAATTCGCAGGGGCATACAATAGCCAGGCTGTCGGAGTATGAGTAACACCGAATCCGCCCACACGGTGCTCCGATTCGGCGTCTTCGAACTGGACATGCGTACGGGCGAACTGCGGAAGCACGGGGTCAAGCTGAGGTTGCAAGGTAAGCCGCTGCAGGTGTTACAGGCGCTGCTCGAACGGCCGGGCGAGATGGTGACGCGTGAAGCGCTGCGCGCACGCCTCTGGCCTTCTCACGTGTTCGTCGATTTCGAGGCGGGCATGAATACCGCCGCGAATCGCTTGCGCATCGTACTCGGCGATTCCGCCGATACCCCACGCTATATCGAGACAATTCCGCGCGTCGGATACCGATTCATCGCTCCGGTTCAGGAAGTCGCAAAGGACGCGCCGCCCGTGGTCGAACGGCCTCAACGGCTGCGCATCGGGCGGGTTGCGGTCGCGGCGGTTGCTCTTCTCACACTGATTGTGACTTCGTGGTTCGCGCTACGGCGCCCGGCGCCAACAGCGCTCGAATTCCGTCAGGTAACCTTCCGCCATGGCCAGGTGTGGGGCGCGCGCTTTGCGCCCGATTCGAAAAGCATTCTCTACACCGCGAGTTGGGATAATGGACCGCGTCGCCTGTTTTTGACCTACCCATCGAGTCCCGAATCGCGGCCCCTCGGGTTTGACGATCTTCGGCTTGTGGCTGTCTCAAGTTCGGGAGAGCTCGCCCTATTGTCGTTCGACGGAACCTTACCGGTCGCCGGCGGCACGCTCTCACGTGTGCCCATGAACGGCGGCGCTCCAGCGCCGGTCGAGCGCAACGTGATGTCCGCGGACTGGGCGCCGGGAACCGACCGTCTCGCGATCGTGCATGCCGTTGATGGAACCAACCGCCTCGAATTTCCGCTCGGCACGGTGTTGACGACCACGCCAGGATGGTTCAGCGGCGTGCGCGTGTCGCCGCGCGGCAATGAGATCGCGTTCGTTGATCATCCCGTTCGCAACGACAATCGCGGTTCGGTCAAGATCACCGATCTCGCCGGCCATGTGCGCACGCTTTCGGGCGAATGGACGAACGTTGGCGGGATCGCGTGGCATCCATCCGGCGAGGTTTGGTTCACGGCCGCGCGCGACGGTGCGGCGAAATCGTTGTGGGCTGTCAGCACCTCCGGCGCATTCCGGCCCATCGCGCAGATACCTGGGGCCATGACACTGCGCGACATCAGTGCGGATGGATCGGTGCTCGCGTCGCGCGACACGACGCTGCTGGAACTGGCGGCCGTTGTCGAAAGCGAAGAACAGCGAAATCTCACGTGGCTCGACTGGTCACGCGTCGCAGACATATCGCCTGATGGCAGTGTCATTCTCTTTGATGAGGGAGGCATCGCAGCCGGCGCAGAGTACGCGATCTACATTCATCGCCTGGCAGACCGTTCCACAATGCGCGTCGGCGAGGGCACCGCGATGGCACTTGCGCCGGACGGCACGGCTGTCCTCGCAGGCGGGACCCGGGACCGGAGACGGCTTCGCTTGCTGCCGCTCGGACAGGGCACGATCCGCGATTTGCCCGACACGGGTCTCGAGTACCAATGGGTTCGCTTTTTCCCCGACGGACGCCGCGTGTTGGCATTAGCGAGTGAGCCCGGCGGGCGTTTGCGTCTCTACGTGCACGGCCTTGACGGAGGAAAACCGATCGCCGTGACGCCGCCTACTGTCACGCGTACGGCTGCGGTGTCACCCGACGGCGAAGAAATCGCGCTGCTCACCTCTGACGGCAAGTTGATGATCTATCCGTCGCAGGGAGGGGCAGGACGTACAATCAAGACCGACGGCGCGGTGGGTCCACTACTTTGGACGACGGACGACTGGCTGTATGTGCAACACTTCGGCGCGTATACTC
>JBKPDL010000147.1:0-15304 GCA_046727855.1 Acidobacteriota bacterium | reverse complement strand
GAAATTCTTCACGGCCTGCCCGAGAAGGCGGAAGCCAACACCAAGGTGCCCGATATTGCGTTCGCCGAGTGGCGTCCGGGCGACATGGCGCTCTCGCTGGCGTTCGGCGCGGCACCGGTCCGATGCCGCAGCCGCTCCAGGCCGCGCGCGCTATATCTGCCCGCAGTTACTCGCGCAGGACCTCATGCAGCACAACGGGGTGGCCGTGGCAGACACCCCAGATGGACTCGCTTCCCACATCGCCGAAGCGAGATACGTCGCCGGCAAATTAGTGCAGAGATGTCGCGACGAAGACCGACACTCTGTGCTTTAAAAGTGTCGGTGACTATCGGAGCAGAGCCTCGGGGACGATCGGCAAGTCGCGCACACGGACGCCTGTTGCATGGTAAACGGCGTTGGCTATAGCCGCGGCTGTGCCGACGGTTCCGTTCATCCCGAGGCCTTTGACTCCGCCTGGCACATGGTGATCGACCTCAGGAACGAGGTGCACGTCGATCGAAGGCACATCAGCATGCACCGGCAATAGGTAGTCCGCTAACGTGCGATTGATCACCATGCCCGACTGTGGATCGATCAGCACCTTCTCATGAAGCGCCATGCCGATGCCGAACACCAAGCCTCCCACAAGCTGACTCCGTGCGAGTTTGGCGTTCATAATGCGTCCGGCCGCGTACGCACCAGTGAGGCGGGTGACGCGGATCTCACCGAGATCCGGATCAATCTGCACTTCGGCGTAACACGCGCCGAACGTGTTGACCGAATGCGTCGTCACGACCGAACGGTTGTGGCCGTCGGCCTCGACGAATTGTGCCCCCGCCCGGCGCAGCACGGATCCGATGCGTTCTTTGGCCGGTCCATCAAGCGCTTTCAAACGTGTCGGTGAAACCCATTCGACGCGATCGAGCGGACGACCGTACAGGGCGGAGCGCCGATCGCGCGTTGCGAGCATTACGATCTTCTCTTGAAGCGCTTGTGATGCCGCCTCCACGGCAGGGATCACGCTAGCGGTCGACATCGCACCGGCGGCCGAGGGCGCCTCCGGCAGCGACGTGTCGCCAAATCGAACGTCGACCGACTCGAGCGACGCACCCAACCGTTCGGCGACCGCTTGCGCCATGATCGTGCACGCGCCGGTTCCGATTTCCTGATTGCCGCATTCAAGCACGACGCGGCCGTCATCATGGAGGCGAACCCGCGCGGTTGCCGCCGCCCGGAATCCCGGATAGTACGAACTCGCCATGCCCCAGCCAACGAGCCGATGACGGTCGCGCATCGCGCCAACGGCTTCTCGGCGGTGCCAGCCGAACGCGTCAGCGCCGACGCGGAGACACTCGCGCAGCGAGTTGCTCGACCAGGGCCGGTTGGAATGCTGATCGTGAGCCGCCCAATTTTGTAGACGCAGATCGACCGGATCGATCCGAAGCCTTTCAGCCAACTCGTCGAGTGCGCACTCGAGCGCAAAACTGCCCGGAGCCTCCCCAGGTCCGCGCATCGGCAACGGCTGCGGCGTGTTGGTTCGGACGACTCGATGATGTACGGCGACGTTCGGACACGCGTATATGATGCGGCTGGGAAATGCCGTCGTTTCGCTGTAATCGCGAATCAGCCCCGTCTCCGATGTCACGTCATGGCGTAACGCGACGAGCAGGCCGGCAGAATCCGCCGCGATCGCCAGTCGTTGAACCGTCCGCTGACGGTTGCCCACGGTCGTGAACATTTGCTCGCGCGTCAATTCGAGGCGCACGGGCCGCCGGTACGTCTTCGCGGCGGAGACGGCAAGCAGCAGGCAGGGCAACCACGCCCGGTTCTTGGAGCAGAAGCCGCCGCCCACGGGGGGACTGATCACGTGGACATGCGCTGGCGGCATCGCGAAGGCGCGGGCAATTGCTGCGCGGACTGCGAAAATGCCGGATGCCGCCGTCTGCACGGTCAGGCGGTCTCCATCCCAGCGCGCGACGACCGTGTGCGGCTCCATCGGGCTGTGGACGTGCGTCGGTGTGGTGTAGGTCGCCTCGACTCTGGCGCAATCGACGGACTCGAGCGCGCGGTCCGGATCGCCGCGCACCGACGACGCGCGCTCCCCGAATACCTCGGAGGGTTCGAACGCACTATTCAATGTGCGATGAAAGTCGGGGGCCACTGGTTCTGGCGCGTCGTAGTCGACGTCGACGAGAGAAGCCGCTCGTCGCGCCTGTGCCTTGGTCGTGGCGATGACGAGCGCTACCGGCTGGCCAGCGTGATAGATGATTCCGTCCTGCAGCAGCGTCAGGAAATCGACGGGTTGGAGTCTCGGGGCGTTTTCGTGCGTCAACACGCCCACCACGCCCGCGAGCCTTTCCGCCCTCATCGTGTCGAGACGCTGCACGTGGCCCCGGCACGTCGTGCTCAGCACCAGTGCGCCATGCAAGACATCCTTCACCGCGAGGTCGCCGGCGTACTTCTCGCGGCCGGTGACTTTCGCGCGTGCGTCCAGCCGGTCTAACGCTTTTCCAATCACCGCTGGCATCATTCGATCCTTCCAGCAACGGCAACGGCGCGTTCGGCCGCGCGTCGCGCGAGTTCGATCTTGAACGCGTTGTCACGCAGCGGTTGGGCGGCCGACAAGGCGGACCGCACCGCCGCACTGACCGCGGCGCGTGTAAACGGACGTCCCTTTACTACGTTTTCGGCTGTCGTCAGCCGCCACGGGCGTGGCGCGACGCCACCGAGCGCGATCGCAATGTTCACGATCGTACCGAATTCGATGTGGATAACGGCGGCGGCAGAGACGAGCGCGAATTCGAACGAGGCGCGGTCCCGGACTTTGACGTAGGCCGATGATGTGGCGTCGGCCGCGCACTCGACTTCCACGATCAGCTCTCGCGGCGCCAGCGCCGTCTCGATCCAGGGAGTATGTCGAGGCTCCAGGTAGAAATCCCGCAGCCGGATCTCACGTTTGCCGTCTGGACCGGCCAGCGACAGCTTGGCGTCAACGGCACAAAGAGCCACCGCCAGATCCGAGGCGTGAACCGCTACGCAACTGGGACTTCCGCCAAAAATAGCGTGCGAGCGGTTGTGCCCGTCCTGCGCCGAACACCCTGAGTCGGGGACTCTCTTGTTGCACGCGAAGGTGGCATCTCGAAAATAGCTGCAGCGCGTCCGTTGCAGGAGGTTGCCGCCGATGGTTGCCGCGTTGCGGATCTGCGGTGACGCACTCGCGAGGAGCGCTTGTACTACGACCGGATATCGCTCGCCCACGGTCGGATCGGCGGCAACCTCGCTCATCGTCGCGCCCGCGCCGATCACCAGACGGTGGTCGACGCCATGTTCGATTGATGTTCGCAGGCCCGCCTTCTGCAGATCGACGAGGTGACGCGGTTCGGCGATGCCGGCGCGCATCAGTGGGACAAGCTCGGTCCCTCCTGCGATGTACGCGTGCGCATCATCGGCAGTCGGCGAGGTCCCGGCTGGTGCGGACCGAATCGCTTCGTCGATCGACCGCGGACGGGCGTAGGACAGGAGCATCACGCGAGCTCCTTAATCGCTGCGACGATGTGAGGGTAAGCACCGCATCGACAAATGTTGCCGCTCATCCATTCCCGAATCACTGCAGGATCCGCCGCGTTCGTGTGACCTTCGTTCAGATACGCGATCGCCGACATCAGCTGTCCGGGTGTGCAGTAGCCGCACTGCAGCGCATCGTGCGCGATGAACGCCCGTTGCAGTGGATGCAGTTCGTCACCCTGAGCGACTGCTTCGATCGTCGTTACTGCGTGTCCCTCCGCCATCACGGCAAGCGTGAGGCAGGCATTCACGCGACGCCCGTTGACCAGCACCGTACAAGCGCCACACGCGCCGATCTCGCAACCCTTCTTCGCGCCCGTGAGGCCGACGTGGTCGCGCAAGGCATCGAGCAGCGTCGCGCCGATCTCGACCGTGACCTCATGCGTGCGGCCGTTGACCTCGAGCCGCACCAGACGTTTCATCGTTGGATCAAGGTGTCCAGAAGTGGGCCGGATCGATTCCGCCGCGGCGCTTGCCGCGGGAAGACTCCCTGCCGCTGCCGCAATGCCCACGCCGCTGGTGATCACGAAACCACGCCGAGTGATTCGGCGCCTGCGATGTTGTTTGTGTGACACGTCATTCCCTTGCGAGAAGACTCTAAAGCCTCCCTCTACGGGAGAGTCAAGACGTGCAGGACAAGCGGTGCGTGTTAGGTATGGCGCGGGCAGACGCTGACGGGAAACTGGATCTCGGTCACGTCCGAGCTGCGGCTCTGGTCGACGCGGCCACGCCAATACAATTCGCGCTTAGAGCCGGTCACGCGATAACCGTGGGCGGCGATCCAGGAGCGGGCGGTCGCGTATGGTCCAGGCGCTGCGTCGACGGGGCCGTTGTGGACGATCGATGCCATGAGACGCTCCGGAAGTCTCTGTAATCGTACGCGCCGACTAGAATCGACCGGCTGGTTGACGACGGTGAAGACTTCGCAGTCGACGGGCTCTCCGGAATCGTTGCCGCATGAGTGCCAGATCGCCGAAGGCGGATCGTTCATTTCGGCGGGTTGCCTGAAGGACCGCCGGAGCTCGTCGAAGAGCGCGATCGCATCCCCGTAGCTTGAGATGGTGCGCCGTATCGTGGCCACGGTGTGAGCCGCAATCCGCTTCACTGTCACCGCGTGCGTCGCGATGTGACCGGCGGCGAGCTGTTCTACCCATTCGTCCAAGCCGGCAAGACGCAACTGTTCTTCCCGCAGTTCTCGCCGCAGCTCCAATCGCTTTTCGAGCAGCAGTGTGCGGAGGCGGCCGGCGTCGGATGGTTCGTGCACGATACTGCGGATTTCCCGCAGGGAGAAACCGAACGCCTTCAATCGCAAAATGAGGCGGAGCTGCGTGAGCTGTTCAACGGAGTAGTAGCGGTATCGACTGTCGCGGTCGATGTATGCGGGCCGGAGCAACCCGACGCTGTCGTAGAACCGAAGCGTCTTCACACTCGTGTTGCCCAAGCTCGAGAACTCACCGATCTTCAGCATGACCGACCTTCAGATTCTAGTGTGCAACGTTCCGCTCGCCGTCCGAGCTCCCGGCGAGAGCAAATGGCCGCCCGGCTGGACTCGAACCAGCTACCCCCGACTTAGAAGGTCGGTACTCTATCCAGATGAACTACGGGCGCGTTGTCTCCATGGTAGTCGTTAAGTCGCCCGGCACGTCATCAGTGCATCGCGATGCGCTCGAACCAGCATCAATGACGCAGCTGAAGAGACTGTTCTAGGTCGGTCCACAGTGGACGACTGGCTCTCCGATCAGCTCGGTTCCAGCCACGAACTAACTCGAACGCGAGTAGTACTGTCGCGATCCAATATAGGACTTGGACAATTCGCCCCTTCCGACGATCGTGCGGCCGATCCGCCGCGGTCGGTGGCAGTTTTAACGGCCATCGAGTGCTCCATTGAGTTCCTCCGTGGGAGCTCAGTTCGTACTGGAATGACCGGCGACGGCGCGGAAGTGTGACCGACCGGCTGTGCTTCAGTTGGCACATCGACACCGTCTCGCCGGTCACTCAAGCGCACTTCTCTGGCGCGAAGGATCGTTGGGGAAATCATGGACGCTTGGCAGGCAAGAGCGCCGCCGTCAGCAGCGTCGCGAGCCACCTTTCATACGTTTCGGCGCTCCATCTGCGTTCGAGGACTAGCAGGCGATACAGCTCGCCGCTGGTCAGGCTCCACAGAATGTCGCGCGCGTCGGCGAAACTCAGCCCAGGCCGGATGGCAGCGGTGTCGAACAGACGGCGCACAACAAGCTCCTGGCGTTGGTAGCGTTGGGTTTCGAGATCCTGCTCGAGCCGTCGCAACCCTGAAGAGACGATACCGGCTCGATGGATGTGTCCCATCTGGCGCATTTCCGCGTCGTAGATCATTCGCGTGATGCTCGCGGCCTTTCTGAGAATTTCCACTGGATCGTCCTGCGCCGCGACCTTGTCGACAAGGGCCTTGTAATCCGTTCCGAAGACCGTCGAATCGATCAGCGCCCGCAGAAGCCCTTCCTTCGATTTGAACAGCGCATAGACCAGCGGCGCCGAGACGCGAGCGAGCCCCGCCACTTCGCGGATGGTCGTCTTCTCGAATCCCCGTTTGGCGATCGCCTTCTTGACAGCCAGGAGAATCCGATTCCTTCTCAGCACTGCCTTGGCCTGGCGCGATTCGGATCGATAGCGTCTCTTGCGAGTTGCCATATCGGCTATAGTAAGCTATATCTAATTCATGAAGTCAGGAGTGACGCACTCGCCAGGAGGCCAGCGTGAAGAGACCGTTCGAAGTGGATCCCTCGGAGTACCCGTTCGAGGATCATTGGCTTCCTTACCGCAATGGCTTCATTCACTACGTGGACGAAGGACGCGGGCCGTCGGTTCTGCTCCTCCACGGCAACCCGACCTGGTCGTATCTGTATCGGAACGTCATCAAGCAGCTGCGCGCCGATCATCGGCTGGTCGCTCTGGATTATCCGGGCTTTGGGATGTCGAAGGCGCCCTCCGGCTTCGAATTTACGCCGCAGGAGCAGGCGCACGCAGTCGGACACTTTATCGAGAGTTTGGATCTCAAGAATTTTGTCTTGGTCGTCCAGGATTGGGGCGGCCCGATCGGGATGAGCTACGCCGTCCGGCACAAAGAGAACCTTCGCGGTATCGTGGTAATGAACTCCTGGGCCTGGCCGGCGTCCGGGCCCCAGACGCTCTTTTCCCTGGTCATGGGAGGCTGGCCTTTCGGCTACTGGCTGCAGACGCGAAGAAACTTCTTCGCCAGGGTCATCGTTCCTCGTGGCATTCACCATGCCGAAAAAATCACGGAGAGCCTGAAGAAAGCGTACACGGATCCGTTTCCGACGCCGGAGTCGCGAAGGCCGACATGGGTCTTTCCGCGGCAAATCCGCAAAGCTCGGTCGTGGTTGGCTGCGCTCGAATCGATGCTGCCGGTTCTTTCCGATGTCCCCGCTCAGATCGTCTGGGGCAGCAGAGACAAGCCCGGGTTCCGTCCGCAAGAAATGGCCAGATGGCAGATCTATCTCAAACGGCACGAGGTCGAGACGCTCGACGACGCGTCTCATTTCGTGCAAGAGGATCGACCGGATCGAGTATCGGCCGCCATCCGCCAGATCGGCTCTCCTGTCCGAGACGAGTTGCTTTGACGGACGAGCCAGGACAGTCAAAATCGCGGGAGTTCCGATATTGAGAGATTGCGATCAGGGTGATCCAACCGTGACCTAGGAGATGGATCGGAAACCGAAGTCGCGTCATGGTCGGGCAATAGGCGGCCATCTCGAATAATCGGCCAGGAGCGTGATGTGCGGACTGCGACCACTTTCCGGGCGCTCCTCGTCGCGCCGGCTGTTATGTACTGATCACGCGACAAACTTTTCTGGATACGACGGGTAGCCAAAGAACCCAACCGGTGAGAACTTCAACAGCCCGAACAGAAAGAGCTGCACGGCAATGAACCAGCAGAGACCCGTGACGAACCGCCGTTGCCAGGAACGCGTCGCCTTTGGCATGTCCCTCTCCACTAGAGTTCGCGTAACGCGGAGGCAATCGGCAGCCGCGCGGCACGGACAGCAGGGAACAGCCCTCCAATGAGCCCCATGAGAAGCGCGTAGAAGAGGCCCATGCCAAGCAGCTCCGGCGTTACTCGAAACGCGAATGCGACCTGGCTGAATGTCTGGAAGTTCATCGTCGAGGTCTCGAACCCATTGAAGGCGAGATAGGCGACGGCGGCGCCGATGGATCCGCCCAAGGCGCCTAGCGCCATGGACTCCGCCAGCACGGACACGATCACTGATATGGTGTTGAACCCGAGTGCACGAAGCGTTGCAATCTCGTGTGCCCGTGTGGCCACGGCCGTGTACATGGTGAGGATGGCCCCGAACACAGCGCCGATGCCCATCAACGCGCCAATTCCGAAGCCAATCGATTGAATGAGCCGCGTCATGTCTGCGGATTGCGCAGCGTAATAGTCGCTTTCACGTCGAATTCCCACCTTCACCTGGGGATTCGAGGTGAGCCAATCACGGAAGGCATCGAACGTGTCGATGGAATCGAGCTGGACTAGCACAGACTGGTACGTGTTCCCGCGGCGGTATGCGCCCTGCAGCGTGCGCGCATCGCCCCAGACCTCAGTTTCCGCCACGCCGCCATTCGCCTGGAAGATGCCGACGATCAGCCAGCGGTTCTGGCCAGAGGCGATCGTGTCGCCAACGCGCAGGTTCACGAACTCGCGACTCGCCGCCTGCCCGACGATGACCTCGGTCGTGCCGAACTCGAACATCCGTCCCTCGACGATGGAGACGAGCTCACGGGCGGGGATACCGGCAGGCTCGATTCCCCGCATCGGGACGTTGGCTCCGGTATTCGGCGTCGACCGCTTGGGAATGTCGAGCATCACGTACAACTCGCCAGAGGCGCGCGGGCCAGATGCATCGCGCCGGATGCCGGGCGCCTGCTTGATGACATCGACTTCCAGTCCTTGCAGCCCGCTCGTCAGCTCCGTGTCCGCGCCGCTACGCAGGACGAGCGCGCGGCCAGGCGATCCCGATCCTTGCATCGCCGCGGCGAACCCCGCGCCAATCGAGAGTACCGAGACGAACACCACGACCACGCCGGCGATGCCGATAATCGCCACGGCCGAGGAGCCGAGACGCGCCGGAATCGTTCGCAAGTTCAGCATCATCACTGCGAGCATCTGCCTGAAAGGTCGCATGTCAGATTCTCCTCAGCGCGTCAGTGATCCTGAGGCGCATCGCGGCGAGTGCGGGTGCCGCTCCAGCCAGGAGACCGATTGCAGCCGCTAACAGAAGGCCCAGCGCGATGTCGCGCGACGGAAGAACGAAGACAGGCAGAAGGCCGCCAGTGGGGTCACCTTGCTGCACAAACATCCAGGCGAGCGCCAGCCCGAGACCTCCACTCACGAGCACGATGAAGAGCGACTCGGCCAGGACGAGCGCCAGAATCCGTTGGCCCGTGAAGCCGAGCGTCTTCAGGACCGCCAGCTCGCTGGTGCGCTCGCGCACCGACTGCGCCATCGTGCTCGCCGCGATTAAGCCGAACATGAAAAGCACTACAGACGAAATGGCGACGACGATGGCGCCGATATCGCCGACCTGTTTCGCAAATCCGTCGACGAACCCTTTCTGCGTGGTCGTCTTCGTTTCCGCCGACGAGTTCGCGAACATCTCGTCGAACGTGCGGCTCAGCGACACCGCTTGCGACGGATCGGCAATTTTCAGGACATACCAGCCGACTACGCCCTCGTTGTTGGCTCGGTTCTCGTCGAGATAGTCGTACTGGAAGAAGAACTGGCTATTGTCGGCGCCCTCATCGGCGTCGTAGATGCCGACAAGGTTGAACTCCCATGCCGTGCCCTCCTTCGGCTGATACAGCGTGCCGATCAGCGGAATCCGGTCGCCAATCTTCCATGCAAAGCGATTGGCGAGGTCTCGACCGGCGATAGCGCCCTGCCGATCCTTCAGCCACGCCGCCGCCTGATCGGGCGGCACATGAAACTCTCGAAAGATCTTCAAGAACGCCTCAGGTTCTACGGCGATATTCCCGAAGTAGTTCGATGGCTCCTGGTATATGCCGTTGAACCACGTCTGGTGCGTCGCGAGCTCGACGCCAGGCGTCGCCTTCAGGCGCGCCAGATACGAGTACGGCAGCTGCAGAATCAGACTCACCTTGTGGATCAGAATCAGCCGATCGCGTCCGGCGACATCGACGCCGAAGCTGAACGCGGTTCGGATCGTCATCAGCACGCCGAAGAGGAGGAACGCCACAAAGATCGACAGCAGCGTGAATGTCGTACGGACCTTGCGGCGCCACACGTTCTTCCAAATCAGCGGCAGGAACTTCATACGTGGGCGTCCCCCGTGAGTACGCCTTTGTCGAGGTGAAGCGTGCGGCCCGCCCGCTCCGCAGCGTGCGGGTCGTGCGTCACCATGACAATCGTCTTGCCATGGTCGCGATTCAGCGCTTGCAGCAGATCGAGAATCTCGTCGCCCGCCTTGCGATCGAGATCGCCGGTCGGTTCATCGCACAGCAGCAGCGTCGGGTCGGTGACGATCGCGCGCGCGATGCCGACGCGCTGCTCCTGGCCCCCCGACAGCTGTCGCGGATAGTGTTTCGCGCGGTCGGCGAGGCCAACGACCTTCAGCGCGATGCCGACGCGTGTGTGTCGATCCGGCTTCGAGAGAGTGGTCAGCAGGAGTGGGAGCTCCACGTTCCGCTCGGCCGTGAGAATCGGCAGCAGGTTATAGAGCTGGAACACGAACCCCACGTGTTGAGATCGCCACGCCGCGAGTTCGCCGCCCTTGAGCGCATTGATGCGCACACCGGCGACGTCGATCTCGCCAGTGGTCGGCGCGTCGAGGCCACCCAACAGATTGAGCAGGGTCGTCTTTCCCGATCCCGAAGGCCCCATGAGCGCAAGAAAGTCGCCCTGCGGAATATCGAAGTCGACGCCTTTCAGCACTTCGATGCGCTCACTTCCGCGCGTGAAATGCTTCTGAACGTCTCGGATTTGAACGAGTGATGCTGCCTGCATATGTATCACCGCGTGACGACGCGCGCGCCGGCCGTGAGCTCCGGTGGCGGAGACACGACAACTCGTTCGCCGCGATTGAGACCGGCCACGACTTCGACACGATCACCATCGGTGCCGCCCACGCGAACGGCGCGCCGATCGACGATGCCTGTGGAGTGAACCACGAACGCGTACAACTGATCGCCTTCTGCTTTGATTGAAGCCTTGGGCACCAGCGCGATGGGCCGCGCAGAGGACGCCTCATCGCTCCCTTCATCACGAAGAAATGTCACCTTGACGCCCATGTTCGGAAGAACGCGTGGGTCGCGCTGCTTGAACGCGATCCGCATCAGCACCGTCGCCTTCTGTCGATCGGCGGTCGGAACCATCGTGATCACCTGCGCCGGAATGGGCGAGTCGGGGTAGGCGTCGAGTGTGGCGCTCACGCTCTGCTTCGGCCTGAGCCGGTTGATGTACGCCTCGTTCACGTCGACCTCGATCTCGAGTGAGTCCATGTCGACGATCGTGCAGATGCCCGTCCGCGTGAAGCCGCCGCCAGCCGACACCGGCGACACGATTTCACCCGGCTGCGCATCCTTGGAAATCGCGATGCCGCTGAACGGCGCGCGGATGATGGCGTCGTCGAGGTTCGTTGTTGCGAGTGCGACCTGCTGCTCCGCGACGCGCACCTGCTCGCGTGCGGCGAGAATCCGCGCGTCGAAGGTATCGACCTGCGCCTGAGCGGCCTCGAGGTCAGACTGCGGAGAGACGCCTTCGGCGACGAGTCGGGTGAGGCGGGTGAGCGTCAGTTGGGCCTCATGGAGGCGGACTTCGTTCTCCCGCACGCCACGTCGAGCCGCGGCAACCTGCGCCTCGGCCAGCGCGCGCGCCGCCCGCAACGCGGCGTCATCCAGGCGGGCCAGAACTTCCCCCTGGCGCACGGCCATCCCTTCCTCGACGTTCACCTCAATCAACTTGCCGGTGATCTTCGAGGAGACGGTGGCGCGCCGGCGCGCCGTCACGTACCCGGTGGCGTTGAGAATGGCGGCCTGGGTTCCGGCTGGCCGTTCCGAGACGACCGCCGTTTCCACTTCCACGGGCTTCACGCGCGTCGCCCACTGCCACGCCGCGAACACGCCTGCACTCGTCACGCCAATCAGGAGCAGCTGCCAACCTGCGCGCCGCCTGCGGGTGCGCCTGTGTGGTTCCCGCGCAATGCGCAGTGCGGCCAGATCGTCGTTGAGATCAGGCGCGGCGGCTCTCGGCGCCGCAGCCATCGAGACGTTGGACCTCTGCTGCATTCCTAGTCAATCCGGCCAGCCGGTTTCGCCGGTCGTTGGTATGACGAACGGCAAGGATGAAATGTGACGGCGGAGCTCCGCCCGAATGGGGGGACTTCATCGACGGAAACCTATGCGGACCGGGTGATGCTGTTGGTGTCGCCAGACCTCGACGGCCATTAGCGGCGCCATGTTGAATCGGAAGGGCGTTCATCAGCCGCTGAGAACGCCGCCGTGAACCGTTGGCGACGTGAACAGTGGTGATCGGATAGCGAGTATCCCAAGCCCCCTATCCCCAGGCGCTGTCACATTCACCGCCTGTTGCTCGTCATTGGTATGAGTGACAATCGTTGCCTCCGGCGCCCTACCTCGGCAGACAGTACGGTGTCCTGGGCGCCGGCTGGACGCTCGCCTCGTACGGTGGGTTGCTGTTGAGTGGAATTTCCGGTATCGCGCGCCCGCAAATCCGGCTGCTCGCCAAGCCTTGGAGGATCCGAGTGATCAGGTGTTTTTGGCGTTGCGATCGGCCGTCAATCACACGAATCTGCGGGTTTCGTTGCACACTCGGGTCGCCCTTGCGCTCGCGCTCATATATCTGATCATTGGCCAGCCCGAGGTTGGCAAAGCGATCGGCGTCATCGGTCTCGGTAGCGCTCGCGTTCGTGACAACCCTGACGAGCTCGCGTACTTCGTCGGCTGCGGTTCGTTCCCCGTTGCATTGAGCGAATCATGACGATGCCCCAGAACAACTGGCTCGCGGAACAATTCGAGGAGCACCGTCCCCATCTGCGCGCGGTGGGCTATCGCATGCTCGGATCGCTGAGTGAAGCGGACGACGCCATCCAGGAAACGTGGCTGCGGCTGAATCGATCCCACGCGCGCGGTATTGAGAACCTCGGTGGATGGCTCACGACAGTGATTGCGCGTGTGTGCCTCGACATGTTGAAGGCGCGGAAAGTTCGCAGTGACGAGTCTCTTCGCGCACGCGTGCCCGACCCGATCGTGAGCCGTCAGGACCGATTGGATCCCGAGCATGAAGCGCTGCTGGCCGATTCGGTCGGTCTGGCGCTGCTCGTCGTTCTCGAAACCCTGCCGCCTGCCGAGCGGCTGGCCTTCGTTCTCCATGACATGTTCGATGTGCCGTTCGAGGAGATCGCGCCAATCGTGGGGCGTTCCGCCACCGCGGCACGCCAGCTCGCGAGTCGCGGCCGGCGTCGGGTCCACGGTGCGACGCCGGTACCGGATGTCGATCTTGCGCGGCAGCGAGAAGTCGTTGACGCGTTCCTCGCCGCCGCGCGCAACAACGACTTCGACGCGTTGCTCGCGGTGCTCGACCCAGACGTGGTGCTTCGCGCAGATCGTGGCGCGATACCTCCAGGCGCATCGACGGTGATCCGCGGGTCGCGGAGCGTAGCCGAGCGGGCGCTCGCGTTCTGGCGAGTTGCCGGATCCGCACGACCGGCAGTTGTGAACGGCGCCGCCGGAATCGTCGCGTTTGCTCCGGACGGAAGACCGTTTTCCGTCGTGGGCTTTACCGTGAGACTCGGCAAGATCGTCGAAATCGACGTACTCGCGGACCCGGACCGTCTCGCCAGGCTCAACTTGTCAACGTCCGATAAGTGACGCGAATCCATTCGCCCCGCAGGGAGAGCACGGCTGAACATCAAACAGTATTGGATTCCATTCAATGACAATGGCAATGGTGCGCGACTTATAGGTGTGGCCTTGCGAAGCTCGCACGATCGCGACAGCAGTATCCAACGGTCTCGGTGGTTGATCATCACCTATTGGGCTACGACGTTGGTCGTCGCCGGAGAAATGATCGCGGGATCCTTGTGGGATCTGCTGCAGATCGAGTACGTCCGTGTGACGCTCACGCACCTGGGCTACCCGCTGTACCTGCTGTTCATCCTCGGCGTGTGGAAACTTCCCTGCGGCGTCGTTTTACTGATGCCGCGCTTTCAGCGGCTCAAAGAGTGGGCCTACGCGGGTGCAGTCTTCAACTATTCGGGCGCCGTCGCATCGCATATAGCGGTCGGCGACCGGGTGATGGTGTGGATCTGGGCGTTGCTGTTCGGCGTTCTCACGCTCGCGTCGTGGGTGCTACGTCCGCCAGAGCGTAGGCTCGTCGCGCCAACAGCTGTGGAAACGCGATCCCAGGAATGGATCGTTGCGACGGTCATAGCAATCGCGCTGCTCGTCGTTGCCCTTCTGACACTGCCCAAAGGGTCGCCATCTTTCTAAGCGATGTTGATGAACATTTCCTTCTCCTCCGCGGCCGGAAGAGCCGCGACTCGGCGGCAGGCGCCTCACCGGTCCGAGGTGATTGCCGGGGCGACGCAAGAAGTTCTCAGTCCCGATGCCCTCACGCCCTCCCTCAGCCGAGCCGCACGACCATTTCGCTCTTCGAGTCGTCCAAGGTTCATCCACGCCCTGACCGGGAACTTTCCCGCCGCTCGAATCAATCACCTGCAGATGGTCGGGCATCCAGCCGCCGAGCCCACTGACGCGGACCTCGTCAGGCGTGCGCTTGACGGCGGATGCGACGCGTTCGAGGCTATCTATCTGCGATACCACGCACTGGTCTACCGCTTTGCCCGATCAATGACCGGCTCACGGACGATGGCCGACGACGTGACGCAGGAGGTGTTCCTGGTATTGATGCGGGATCTCGCGCGGTACGATCCGCAGCGCGCTGGCCTGTCAACGTATCTGTACGGCGTTGCCCGCACGTTCCAAAGTTCCATCGTGGAAAACCGAAGGCTCCGTGGCCACACCCGTGCTGACGGAGCCAGCGTCTGCTTCAGACGGCTATGCAAATCGCCCATTCGCGTGGCCACGTCGGCGTGGCTCCTCATTGAGGTAGTCTTTCCGGGGAGAGGGGTTATTTCGGCCACGAGCCGGGATGAGGCCACCGCCAGACGCCTCACCACAACCCTGGCACGAGCCGGTAGCGGACGTGGCGCGTGTAGTCGACGTAGCCCTCCAACTCGCGACGCAGCATCGCCTCCTCGTCGACGATGCGCAACAGCAGGAACGGCGTGTTGAGGAGCAGGAACAGCAGCCCCCAATACGAGCCGAGCGCCAGCGGCATACCGATCACCATGATCAGGACGCCGACATACATTGGGTGCCGCACCAGCGCGTACGGGCCGGTGGAAATCACGCGCTGGCCGTCCATCCTCTGGACCGTTGAGGCGCCGTAGGTGTTCTCGCGGAAGACGACGAGATCAATCATCAAGCCAAGCGCGACGAGCGCGTTCCCCACCACGGACACCCAGGCCGGCACGCTCGACCAGCGGAAGCGGTAGTCGAGCACCGAGACGACCAGCAGCCCCAGGAACCCGACGAACGCGAGCGAGATGAGCGCCTTCTGCATCGGGCGCGTCTCGGCGCGCGGTCCCACGTTCAGCCGCCGCTCGAGCAGCGCGGGATCGCGAAGCGCGAGATAGACGCCGATGATGTTGGTCGAGATCGAAAA
>JBKPDL010000146.1:0-9013 GCA_046727855.1 Acidobacteriota bacterium | reverse complement strand
CCCTGCCCTTGATATCCGGCTAACTCCGCGGCCCTTGGCTAGTTCTTGTTGTTGGCTTGGCGCGCTCCGCGCGCCGTAGACCGTTATGCGGGTCCACAACGCGTACAACATTCACGTCTGTGGCCGCATAACGGTCTAAATCAATCTGCGCGCCGAGAAGCAATTCCGCTTCGGCGGGTCGCGACGAGCGACCGCGATGGTCGACGTCATTAACCTTTTGAACGCCGATACGCCATTGACGCTGATTTCAGAATCTGTGAACAACGTGAACTTCGCGAAACCGGAGACCCGCTTCGATCCGCGGCGGGCGATGGTCGGCGTGCGGTTTGAATTCTAGAGAAATCACTGGGAGATCAGGGAGAGCGGAGAGAAATAGACAGGGAGATCGGAGAGATCAGGGAGATCCAAAGTTCTTCCCCTTTCTCCCCGATCTCCCTAATCTCCCTGTTCTCTAACTCCCCGATCTCCCTGATCTCCCTGTTGTCTAACTCCCTGATCTCCCTGATCTCCCTGTTCTCTAACTCCCCGATCTCCCTGATCTCCCTGTTCTCTAGAACGCGAAGCGCAACCCGACCTGCGCCTGGCGCGGAAATCCGCCGCCGCCATACAGGTTCGTCAACACCAGGAATGTCGACCCGTTGCGCATGTCGCGATTCGCGTTGATTGGATTCTCGAAGTTCGCGCGGTTGGTGATGTTGAAGATGTCGAAGAAACCCTCGATCGTCTTCGTTCCGTGCACCTGCCGGCGCCAGCCGACCCGCACATCCGCCTGGAAATAGTCAGGACCGCGCGCGCCGTTGCGCTTGCCGTCGAACTCGAGGTTCTGCAGTGAGTCGACGCCCGTGCCGCTGTACGTGCCCGCCGGCACGGGATCGTCGAGCTCACCGTTACGGTTGACGTCGACCGCGCTGTTGTAAATCGTGAAGGGTGCGCCGGTCGTGTAGCGAATCGTCGTCGACACGTTGGCGCCGCCGGTCTTCGGGATCTCTGCCCGACCACCGATTGAGAGGACGTGCCTCCGATCCACCTGGCTTGGCCCACGCCACAACTCGAGATTCGGGTCGGTCAGCGCCTGATACGTGTTCCGGTCGGCCTGGTTTTCAGCCGTGCCGCGTGACTTCGACAGCGAGTAGGAGACGCGGCCGGACCACCTGTTCGAGTAGCGCTTCTCCAGCGACAGGTTGAGCCCGTCGTAGTCAGACTCGCCGGTGTTTTCCATCACCCAGACCTGTGAACGATACGGTTCGCCAAGCACGCCAAACGCATCCATACGTGTGAGCGCGCCGGTGCGACTGGTATCGACGCGCAAGGCCGGATTGAGATTGCGCGCGAGGAACATGTCGCGGTTCATCATGCGGATGTAGTCGGCATGGACTGCCAGCGAGCCAGCGATCTGGCGTGCGTAACCGACCGTGAACTGATGCGCGTAAGGCAACTGTCGATTCGGCGAGTCGAAGATCACCACGCCGTTGTTGCGCACGGCAACGCCGGGCGGATACTGCTGCTCGAGCAGTGCCCGGTTGAGGAACGGTCCATTCACAAGGAACGGATCGGTCGGGAATTGACCGCGGCCCGGCCCGGGATCGGCGGCGTCGTTGGGAAACATCACGACATTCGACGACGTGTACTTGCCGAACTCCATGGTGTCGTCGATAGCGCCGAGAATCGTGCGGTTGTAGAACATCCCATAGCCGCCCCGAATCACGCTTCTTGCCTGGTCGTCGAGAGCATGTGAAAAGCCGACGCGCGGCGAGAAGTTGTTCTTGTCGACCGGGTAATTTTTGTCGTCTGCCGGGAAGAGCGGATTATCGAGCTCATCGAGCGGAATGATCTCGAGATCGTAGCGAACACCGATACTCAGCGTCGTGTTCCGCCGCAGCGACCACTTGTCCTGCACGAACGCCTCGTAGGTGTGGTTCTTGATGAACTCGTTGAACACGCCAGTGCGAATCGTCAAGCGCTCCGGATAGGTTCGCGGGTTTGTCGCATCGAACGCCAGGTCGGTGTTCAAGCGGAACGTGCCGTTCATGTTGATCTGCGAGACGCGTTCGAGCTCGGTGTAGTTGTAGCGGAATCCGAACTTGATATCGTGATCGCCCTTCTTGCCCGGCACGAACCACGAAAAGTCATCCTCGATCTGCCAATTGGAGTCCCACGGTCCCTGCGCCTCGGTGCTCGCCTGAGCGAGGAAACTGATCTGATCGAGTTGCGGCGGACAGAGCGCCTGATTGCCGTCCGCCTCCTTGCCAAAGTCGAAGCCGGCCCGATCGTCGTGTGGTCCCTGCGCGCGGAAGCACTCGTTGCCATGCCACCAGTGTTCCCAGGTCCGGGCAATTCGCAACGTGTTGACGTGCGATGTACCCAGCACGCTGGTCAACGTGCCGACCGCAGTTTGATCCAGGTCGGTCTCGTCCTGGTACGACTGGAGCGTCTGGCGATTGCCGATCGTGTACCACTGCGGCGCCCATTCGCGCAGCCAGCGCACCGCCCACGTGTGATTCGGGTTGATCTGGTGATCGACACGGAAGAGCGTATTCCAGTCGGTGCGATCCTCGGCAATCGAGAAGCTCATGTCCGGCCGTGTCTCGAATGGGCGCGTGCGATTGGGATTGTCGACTTGCCGCTCGACGCTGACGAAGAAGTGCGCCTTGTTTTTGACGATCGGCCCACCGAGCACACCGCCCCAATCCCGTTTGGTCGTCGTCGGCTTCGCCAGGTTTCTCGTCCTGACGAAATAGTCCTTTGCCGTGAGCTCGTTGAATGCCACGTTGCCGAAGATCACGCCTTTGAACTGGTTGGTACCGGTCTTCGTCACGGCATTGACGATCGCACCGCTCGCACGTCCGAACTCGGCGTCGTACATGCTGGTGAGCACCTGGAATTCCTGGATCGATTCCAACGGTGTGCGCACCTGCGCGCCCGAGCTCGTTCCCAGCGCATCGTCGGCGTTGTACCCGCCGTCAACCGACACGTTGTTGTTCTGCGTGGTCTGGCCCGACGCGACGATGGTGTCGTTGCCCATCTGGTTCGACGGTGAGAACTGAATGCCGGGCAGTAGGGCGACGGCGGAGAAGTAGTTGCGGTTCATCGCCGGCAGTTCACTCAATTCCGCCGTGCCGACGTTGCCGCCAACGCGTACCGCGCTGGTATCGATCAACGGGGCTTCGCTCGTGACCGTGATCGTCTCCTCGAGACCGCCGACGGCCATCGCCAAATCGACTTGCAGGGTAGTGCCGACCGCCAGCACGAGACTGCTGCGTTCGGTCGTGCGGAAGCCCTGAAGCTTCGCGGTGATTTTGTAGCGGCCCGGCATCAACTGCGGAACGCGAAAGCTCCCCTCCGGGCCGCTGACCGTTTCGCGGATGACGCCGCTCGCTTCGTTGGTGATCACGAGCGCGGCGCCAGGTAAGGCGCCGCCTTGCTCGTCTACGACACGTCCACTGATTTCCGCTGTTCCCTGTTGGGCGAGCAGTGGGCCCGTCATCACACTCGCCAGGGCCCACAGTGCCAAGAGGACGAAGCACTTCCGCATCTGCGCACCTCCCTCAACAAACTTCAATAAGGCCGAGAAAGCCGGTGCCCGACGCCGCGACCTCGGTGCTGATGGGTCGCTAGTATGGAGACAAGCTCGCGGAAATCACAAGGAAAAAACGGAATATTTGCCGCGAAACGAACGCGGAGGATCTGCTCTGCTGTTGATCCGGCTGGTGCTTGACGCCGCTCTCAGCGGAGCGTATAAGTCGCGCATCCGCTGTTGATCGGGAGCTCTACGCTGGAGCGCTTCATGCGAAGTGTCGCGGCTGTGACCCTGGCGACGACCATCGTCGTGGGCGGTACCCTCTCGTCGCAGGAGCCAGTCATCCGCCGTGGCGCGCCAACCACGCTCACCGGCGAGATCGTCGAGATCTCGTGCTACAAGGAAAAAGGTGTTGCCGCCGGCACGGGTGCGGGGCACGTCGAGTGCGCGAAGATGTGCGTGCGAACCAAAGGCGCTGCCGTGGGTATCCTCACTGACGGCGACGGGCTCTACCGCATCTGGGGTCCGATGGCAGGCGACAAGTACGCCAAGCTGTTGCCATACATGGGACAAACGGTGGAGGTCAGCGGCGCCGAAGTGGTGCTCTCGAACAACTACGACGTCCGATCGTTCGAACTGCAGACCATCAAAGCAAAGAAATCGCGTTAGCGGCGGAGAGTGAGATGAGAATGAGATCGTTCGCGGTCGGTTCCTTCGTCGTGGTTGCGCTGACTCTGGGATCGCTGCCAGCCACTGTAACGGGGGCGGCTCGCGCGCCGGGCAAGGACGTCACTTACGCCAAGGACGTCGCGCCCATTCTTCAGCGGTCGTGCCAGACGTGCCATCGTCCCGGGACGAACGCACCGATGTCGCTGTTGACCTACGAAGACGCGCGACCGTGGGCCCGGGCGATCAAGGCCAAAGTGCAGGCGAGGCTTATGCCGCCCTGGCACATCGAACGCAACGTCGGCATTCAGCAGTTCAAGGACGACCCGTCGCTGAGCGACGACGAGATTGCGACCATTGCGTCGTGGGTTGACGCCGGTGCGCCGCGCGGCAACGCCGCCGACATGCCGCCTCTCGCTGCCTTTCCGGACGATGAGGAGTGGCATATCGGCACGCCGGATTTGGTCGTCGAGATTCCGAAGCCGCATGTCGTGCCGGCGAACGGCGCCGACCTCTGGATCGATTACATCGCCGATTCGGGACTCACGGAGGATCGATATCTCAAGGCCGTCGAAGCCAAGCCGGGACCAGGGGCCCGCTCGGTGGTGCACCATCTGCTCACCTACTTGATTCAGGAGGTTGATGAGCAGGAGGTCCTCTTTGGGCGACTGGACGATCGTCCCACGAACAACGAAAGCTTTCTCAACGAGTACGCGGTAGGAAAGAACGGCGACATCCTTCCCGACGGCACCGCGAAGCTGGTGAAGGCCGGGTCGAGAATTCGTTTCAACCTGCACTATCACCCCGTAGGCAAGGAGACAAGCGATCGCGCGCGCGTCGGCCTCAAGTTCTATCCCAAGGGCTACAAGCCGAAGTATCACCAGATCTCGCTGCAGATCGCGAACGCGCACGAGGAGCTCGATATCCCACCCAACACGGTGTCGCGGCACGACGGCTACTATCGGTTCGCGAAGCCCGCGCGCGTGACGGCCGTTCAGGCGCATATGCACAATCGCGGCAAGCGGATGTGTGTGGAGGCCATTCTGCCCAATGGCAAGGCCGAGACGCTCAATTGCATGTTCTTCGACTTCAACTGGCACAAGGTTTACAACTACGCCGACGAAGCTACGCCGTTGTTGCCTGCGGGCAGCATGCTGCACACGATCCTGTGGCACGACAACACCGCCGGCAATCGCAGCAATCCTGATCCCCGCAACTGGGTTGGCTACGGACAGCGCACGATCGACGAGATGGCCTTTGCCTGGGTGACGTGGACGTATCTCGAAGAAGACGATTACAAGGCGATGGTCGCCGAGCGCAACAAGCGTCGCACCAATGACCGCTGAACGTGTGGACCGGCCGTGCGCCAGTTGGGTGGTCGCGCTGCTGGTGATGAGCTCGGCGCCGGTGGCGGCACAAACGGCGTCGCCGGGCGCCGCGGGCGGAACGCAGGATGTGTATACCAACTCCGTCCGCTACGCGCGCGGGCAAAGCCTTCAGCCGGTTTTCGAAGGCTGGTCGCGCAATCCGGATGGATCGTTCGCGCTGTGGTTCGGCTATCTCAATCGCAACTACGAGGAGCGCCTCAATGTGCCGGTTGGCGCTGACAACGGGTTCAATGGCGAGGACATGGGGCAGCCTGAATTCTTCGAGCCGCGCCGCGCGCGGTTCGCGTTCAAGGTAGACGTCCCGGCTACGTTTCCAAAGGATCGCGATCTGGTCTGGACCCTCAAGGCTAACGGCGTGACGCTCAAGGCGTACGGTTCGTTGTGGCCCGTGTGGGAGGTCGATCAGAACACGATTTCCGCCAACCGCGGCAGCCGCACCGCCATCGACTTCGACGAGCCGCCGAATGAAGCGCCGCGCGTGGTCGATCCCCCGGCACCCCAAACCATTGAAGCTGGCAAGCCGCTCGCTCTCACGTTATCGGTTGCGGACGACGGCAACCCGAAGCCGCGCGCAAATCGCGGCGCGCGGGTGGCGGGTCTCAAAGGCAGGTCGGACACCACCGCGGAGCGCCCGTTGAACGAATCACTACGCGTCAGTTGGGTTCAGTGGCGCGGGCCTGGCGTCGCCAGGTTCGATCCGAAAGTCGTCCGTGTCGTCGATGGAAAAGCGACGACGAAGATCGTGTTCGACAAGGCTGGCACGTACACGCTCCGTGCCTATGCGGAGGACGCCAGCATCCACACGCCGCACGATGTGAAAGTGACCGTGATCGCGACGTCCTCATCGCAATGAGCGTTGGTCCGTCGACTCATCGCTCCACGACGGCGGCGGTTCGCGGCGAGAAACCCGCTGCCGCATGCCGACCAAATCACACTGCGTCGGCGTCGGGCGCTGGCGCGCGAGGCCATCTGCGATCACGCGAGAACGTGACGATCGAAGACGACCGCCGGAAAACCGGCGTCAGACCAGGCAATCGCGCGAGTTTGCTCTGAAAAAACTGCGAAGATCGCAACAGCGATGTCTCGCTCGAAACTGATCGGCGGCATCGTTCTAAACGCCGCCATCTTCGCCACGCTGCTGTTCCTGCCGACCGGCACGCTGAATTGGTGGCGCGCGTGGGTGCTGCTTGCGGTCGTCGTGGTCGGCGCAACGGCGAGTACCTTGAGCCTTGCGCGCATCAACACCGGCTTGCTCGAAGAACGCTTCAAGTCCCCGGTGCAGAAGGGACAACCGCTCGCTGACAAACTCGTTCTGGTCCCACTGCTCATTGCCTTCGTTGCATCGATTGGCTTCGTTCCACTCGACGTATTCCGGTATCGGTTGCTGCCGAAACCCGGGCCGATCGTCTCAACCCTCGGATTAGGGTTGTTCGCCGCCGGTTGGTGGATCATGACGCTGGCACTTCGGGAAAACGCTTTCGCTGCGCCCGTGGTGAAGCATCAGGAAGAACGACATCAGACCGTCATCGAAAGCGGGCCGTATCGCGTAGTGCGCCACCCGATGTACGCGGGCGCCATCCCGTTCTTCATCGGCCTCCCGTTGTGGCTCGAATCCTACGCGGCAGCAATCGTGGCCATCATTCCAATCGCCTTGCTCATGTTACGGATCTTGATCGAGGAGCGGTTTCTTCGACGGGAGTTGGTCGGTTATGAAGCGTACATGAAGAAAGTCCCGTACCGTTTGATTCCGTTTCTGTGGTGAACGGCTCCCCACTATGGCCACACGGAGTTGACGACGCTGCAATCTATCGAGATTGTGGAGAGTCGACGGTCGACGGTCGACAGGCAAAGCGTCCGACAGAACACCAGACCTGCCGCACCGCACCTTCCGTACCGAGCGCACCCGCACCTGCCGGCACCCGCGCCGCCCTACCCGCCCGACCGAGTCGCGGAGACACCTTCCGCCACATCGACCGACCACTCCAGGCCCGTCGATTCGATCACGAGAAAGAACGCCCGCGGATCTTCGTTGATGTACGCGACGTCATTTCCAGCGCCGCGATGATCGACGACAACCGCCAGTCTGCGGCCGCTCACGTCGCTATGTAATGAAATCCGCAAGCTGCCTGGATCGGAGGGGGAAGCGTTACGCGCTTGCCAGGTGACGCGCAGCAAACCGCTGTTGCAGAGAAACGGATCGGTTTGTAGCACGGCGCGCCCCGACCAGGCGCCAAGCGGACGCCAGACAGTGGTCTCCTGTGGAGCCTGGGGCGACACGCGACTGCAGGTCGCGCACACGAGCACAGCGACGACGATGACGAGCCTGGTCACGGCGGGGCTGACGCCCCGCGGTTACGTCGTCGCGGCAGCCGATCCTCGAATCGCCCGCATGACAAGGTTGCGCATCAACGGAACTTTGTAGCCGTTGTGCTGCAGCGGCTGCGCCCCGACGACAGCGAGCTGCCCGGCCATGGTCGCGGTGTCCTGTGTGCGCGGTTTCCCCGCCACGGCCGCTTCCACCGCCGTCAACCGCACCGGCGTTGCCGCCACTGCCCCTACGGCGATGCGAAGCGCCTGGATCGTCCCGCCCGACACTTTCATCGCGGACGCCACGTTGACCAGCGGGAAGTCCCACACCTGCCGGTCGCGCACTTTCTCGAAGTAGAACTCGGCACCGGCCCACGTCGACGGAATTCGGATCGTGGTGAGAATCTCGCCGGGCTGCAACGCCGTGAGACGCGTGATGTCGTACGACGGACCGACAAAGTAATCCTGTGCGTCGAGGATCCGTTCGCCATCCTGGCGCTTGATGACCATCTTCGCGTCGAGCGCGATCAGCGCGGGCGCGGTGTCGGATGGACTCACAGCGACACAGCGATCAGCGTGAAGGATGGCGTGCTCGCGGTTGATCGCCGTAGGCGTGTCGGCGTAACAGATGTTGCCGCCGGCGCGATAGCACGGCCATCCGCTTCGGTAGTACCAGCAACGCGTGTCCTGCGACACATTGCCGCCGATGGTGCCCTGATTGCGGATCTGCGGCGAGGCAACGAGCTCCGCGGCATCGTGCAGCAGCTTGAATCGCTCCTGCACCATCGGATTGCGCACGACTTCCGTTAACGTCGTGGCGGCGCCGATTTCGAGGCCGCCGTTCACGTCTTTGATCCCCGTGAGCTCACTGACGCTGCTCACATCGATCACGGCCTCGGTGCGCTTGGTGCGATCCTTCAGCCAGTCGAACGTGTCGAGCCCGCCGGCGAGGATCCAGGCGCGCGGCCCGAATCGATCGAGCAACCGCAGCGTGTCGTCGAGGCTCTCCGGCTGATAGAGCTCGAAGAGCGGCATCACATCGCGAATCACGGCCATGGTGTTCCCCTCAGCTGTCAGCTATCAGCCCGCAACTCTCAAACATTCGCGCTCAGCGGATCGTGCGTCGAGTGTCCCG
>JBKPDL010000145.1:0-16672 GCA_046727855.1 Acidobacteriota bacterium | reverse complement strand
CTTTGGGCCACGGCTCCTCCTGTGCCGACGGAGTTTCTGGTACGGACAGGCGTGCGGGAAGGCGAGTGTTAGGGGGACGGCCCGCATTAACGGCCTACTCGAGTGCCAGTCCTGCGCCGGGGGAGTTGACGGAATACCCGTTCCACCCTTGCCGTCCGCGACATACCGGCATTCATCGCACTGGGCGGCGTAAAGGTTATGGCTCCGACTCACAGCATCCGACCGTATGGCGTTACAAGCCCTCTCCCCCACCATTGGTCGTGATGGACTGAGCGTAAAGACTGATGTTCGCCGCCCCGTCCTGCTTAGCCGCTAGCGGCGTGGACTTCCCTGCCGACGGCGATTCGGAACGCCCACCGGCGCGCCCACCATGCCTGAGACGTCGAGCGATTTCCTGAGACTTCCAGCGCATGCAAGTGATCACCTGCCCCACGCTACAATGCGGAAAAGCCAATGAATCTGGAGATAATCGCCGACTTCAAAATTTCTTCGATCTGATTTGTGGGGATAGTTGGCGCAATGTTTATGCGGGTGAATCGAGGGTGCGCCCACCGGCTGCGCCCACCACTGACCGCCAGATCGATTGCCTTACAGAGCACGACAGGCCAATTCACAGCCGGCGGAGCGGATGTCATCGAGAACAGACAGGACTGTGGGGCGGGGGAACACGGGTTCGAATCCGCAGCGGGATTCGCCAATATGTGGAAGCGGAAATTGGCGGGGATTCTGCGGAGACCACCTCGCTGGTCGCGCCTACGGATGGCGTGACGACTGCCCACCCGGTCGGGGCAGCAGCACACCGCTGCCCCAGCTTTATTCGGCAATCTACGCGCTGCCGGCAACCCGACACCACCACAGACCACGCGCGATTGCCCCGGAATTGTCACGGTGGATTCGATGAGTAGGCTACACTTCGATTCTGCTTGGGCCTGCGACCCCTCCGACCGATGTTGGCGAGCACTGCCGCCCAACTACCCCAAGGCGCGGCTTGGTCATACGAGGTCAAGTGGGACGGCTACCGAACGCTGGCGCTGAAGGACGGTCCACGAGTCAAGCTGCTTTCCAGAAACCTGAAGGACGCCACACGCCTGTATCCCTCGGTGGCGCGAGAGGTCGCACGGCTCCAGCCCCACTCCGTGCTCCTCGATGGAGAGATTGTGGCGGTCGATTAATGGTGAGCAAACGGTAACGTGAAAAGCGCTCACCGCCATGCGGCACGCTGCAGTTTCTGCCCTTTACGACTCCACATTACTGATCGGTGGCACGACTCCTGCGCTGACCGAACACGACGCCTGCGCTGACCAAAGATGTGCGGCTCTGCCGTGCGCTCCTGCTGTTCCCCTGACGGAACCGAACTCGATATGAGATGAGACGTTTTTGTGCGCTCGCTTGACGAACTCGCCGATCCACGTCGGGTGGGCGGTCAAGACGGTTCGATCCCGATTAGGCTCACCAGCTCAAAGTCGGTTGATCCCGAATGATCGGGATATTAAACGAGGCGGTTAGTCAAACCGGGAGTCCGTTCAGCGACTGCCAGCGGATGTCATCTCGCGGGGTCATGCGTCGATTCGCGCTGGCTGGTCCTATCGAGCGCCGAACTTGTCGACTCGCACACCTTCATAGGGAGCCACTGCCCGTTCCAGCAGCGTATCCGGCGCACGCTTGAGGTGCTTATCGAAAAACGCGCGCGTGTACGATGTAGCAATTTTGAAGTCCAGCGCGGCGTCCGCTGATGTCTTCGGTTCGTTGTAGGCGGCCAGCAGCGTGAGATCTGAGAAGCTTCTGTGAACGAAGCTCGGACGATCGATGAGCACGCGATAGCTGGGCGCCTCAGTGCCTGCAAGCGCGTTGTTCTGGTTCATCTGAACTCGCCTGACGTCCGCATCGTACTGGGCACGAGTCGTGCGCATGCTCGCTAGCGCTTCGTCCGTGGGGTTTATGAAGCTGCCTTTGAACACGTTGGCCGTTGCAGCAGTAAAGAAGAGAAGGGGCTTCCTCAACGGTTCGTCTGGAGAGCGGCGCACGAATGGGGAACCGGCGATATCGGCATCCTGATTCATGCAAGCGGCGATGCGCGAATCCAGTTGACAGGCTCGCACGGCCGCCAAGCCGCCCATCGAATGTCCCAATGCGCCAACTCGCTGGAGATCCAGACGTCCGGCAAACGGTGCCCTAAGGGATTGAGCCCGATCGTGATAACTCAATTCGGTAATGACGAATCGGATGTCCGGTGCCCACATTTCTTCGATTCGTGTCTTGACGTAATCGACGTAGCCGCCCGGCTTCTGCGTCTCGGCATTCCAGGCGTCTCGCGCGTATGTGACAATGCGGCCTCCGGGAAAAGTCGTGAACGCCGAGTCGTATGTGTGGTCGACGGCGGCAACGACGTACCCGTGGCTGGCGAGATCTTCGAGCGCGGCGGTGTACAGCGCAGTTGGATTTCCGAGCCCATGAGAGAAGAGGAGCACAGGGTACTTGACCGAAGCCCTCGGCATTGCTGCACGCTCAACGGCATGCGTTTCCGGAAGGCCGGCCAGATCGATCATCGCGAAGCGCGCGGGCCTGAACAGCGCTTCCAGGGCCTCCGTGGTGACCACCTTCTTCACGGCCATGAAATCAGCAAGATATGGGGCGCGCACACCAGCAGCCTTGGACGGCTCCGCCGGGTACCACACGTGCACCATTAGCTCGCGACGTGCGCTGTTCTGAGCGGAGTGGGGTTCTGGACGGCTGACGTCGGTCCAGTGGTAATCAATCCGTCCGACGGCGAACGGCCCGACTGGAGCAGGAAGTGTGGGCCTAGTGGATTGGGCTTGTCCCAGCAGGTCCGCAGAAACAGCGAGGGTCCCGAAAGCGAGCGCGGCGGCTGCCAGCTTTTTCATGGCGGTTTCAGTCCAGCGGCTTGAATGACGGCGTCAATCTCGGCGAATATGTATGGCACTTCCGCCTTTGGCCGCAGCTTCGAGAAACATCCAAACCCTGCGCATCAGTACCTTTTTCACAGGGCTTAGACCTGGTATGAGGTCCGGAGCATTCCGGGCTGCCTCGATCTCAGAGTCACTGACGCCGCAACCAGCTCGTCGCCGAAGAGGATTCGCCGTGCTGTTGGACAGCACGGCGGAACACGCGTCGGCGTGCTCGTACAAATCGAAGGCCTGTTTCACGAGATCCGCATCCTTGACCACGTACAGGTCACTGCCGTCTCGCAGCCAGGCGTAGTCGGGGACGCGCGCGTGCTTCGCCGCCTGAACGCGATCCTCATCGGTGATGGCTCCATGCGCGCGTAGGTGCCCATCTGTGTGGATGGCAAACCCCTGAGGTGCGCTGCCGGTTCGCTGAGTCATTGACCGTGGCTGGGCGTGCTGGGCATTCGATGTCGCTGCTGGTTGCGTAGCAGGTGCCAATCTTCCGGCAGCCAGTGTTGCTCCCGCGAACGCGCACATCACTATGGTCCACGCCAATCGCATTCGTGGAACGTGCCGCGGCTGTGTCCAATCGAGAATCTGGTGGATGCGCCGCGGCAGCCTTGCGCCGGGCATCGCCATTCCGATCGCGGTCACGCGTCCACCTGCCCGGGCCGCCGCGTGCGCGAAATCCAGCAGGTACTTCAAATATCGGCGACGATCGTGGCCTTGCGCTAGCACTGCTTCGTCGCACACTTCTTCAGCAAGATCAGATAGATGGCGGTCCAACCACCATGCCAGCGGATGGAACCAGAAGACAGCCCGATTCAGCAAGACCACCCATTGAACGAGCGGGTCGCGGCGGCGGATGTGCTCGTGTTCGTGTAGCAGGATGGCATCGAGTTGGTCCTGCGGCCACTGCCACCAGCGGGCCGGCAGAACGATCGTCGGCTTGAGCCATCCGACCGTTATGGGCGTTGCGCAAATCGGGTGAGTTAACCTGCCTTGGTCAAGAATCGCAGTGC
This sequence comes from Acidobacteriota bacterium, assembly GCA_046727855.1. Classification (GTDB taxonomy): domain Bacteria; phylum Acidobacteriota; class Vicinamibacteria; order Vicinamibacterales; family UBA2999; genus DASPWV01. The sequence continues at coordinate 12,744 of JBKPDL010000145.1, read as the reverse complement.
GAATCAGCTTTCGTACGTAAAGGCTTCCCACACAAAGACGAATCAGAAACCAGCAGAAACCTACGAGATAAGCCCCTGTCGCATACGTTCGCCATCTCCGAGAAACAGGCTCGCCAGCTATGTTCGGGACGACCCAGGCGCGTGCTGCCACTTGCGTCGCGTTTGTGCCGTCCCTCGAGTGGGCCGACACCAGCCTCTCAGTCTCCAGCGCTACGGGAGGAACGATTCGCAGAGATGCTTCCGGCCCCCATGCCACCAAGAGTGGCAGCACCAGCATGGTGATCACCACGGACGTCCAGACTGCGTGTCGCACTGCCGGCGACTCGATTCGCATGCCTCTCAGGATCAGGGCGACCACCCCCGCAATGAGAGTCGCGCGCACCGCCGATTCGAACAGTACTGATAGCAAAGGCGCCTACCGTTCTGCTTCTTTCGCACTTGCGCGACGGTGGCCTCGAATTGACTGTTCGAGCGCCTCCAAATCTCCGTTACTCAAGACTCTCGCTTCGACTATGCCGCTAATCAGTTCCTCGACTGAACCCCTACAGAATCGATCGATGATCTGCTTCACTGCTCGGGCGGCGAGGCTCCGCGCGGGCTCGATTGCCTGATACACGTAGGCTCGTCCTTGCGTCTGATGCCGCAGATACCCTTTCTGCTCCAGTCGCCGGAGAATCGTGCGAACGGTCGCCTCCTTGAGGTTTCGCTTCCGAGATACGGCGTGATGGACAGCTTCAACCGCAGAGGGTCCCGCGTCCCAGACCGCATGCATGACTTCGTTCTCCAACTCCGTGAGAGGAGCGCGCACCACGGCCTTTGTACTGACCCGCCTTGCCATTCGGTACATTGTGTACCACTACATGTTGTCCCAGTCAATGTTTGGATTCGAGCACAGGGCGACCGCCCGCAGAAATGCCAATGTAATCGTTATGACCTGTCGGCTCGCTGGAATGCTCCGAGCCGCCGCAGCCATTCGGCAGTCCGGTTCCAACTGGTAAAAATCTGGGTCACCAGCTCTAACACTGATTCCAAATGACTGGAATCTCGATCCCAAATAATCGATCCGACCGCGCAATCGGTCCATCTTCAGAATTGACACTCACGAGGCCGGGCGCTGGCGCAGCTCGCCGTCAGAGCGCTTCGAGCCATGTGAGGATCGACGCGTCCGAGCGCCACAACGCAATTCCGGCCGCGGTTTCGTCGATTGGTCGCGCCTGCTCGATTGCTTTTCGCTTCATCTCGAGGTCGACGGTCGCGTATCGATTCGTCGTGGTCACACTGGCGTGACCAAGCCACTGACTGATGGTGACGATGTCGACGCCCGATCGGAGCAGGTGTACGGCCGTACTGTGGCGCATGCTGTGGGGGTGCAACCGTTTGGTCGCCAACGTCGGCATCGCCTCCCGCGCTTGGGTGCAGTATTTCGCTAAGATGTAGCGCACGCCGAATCGCGTGAGAGGCTCACCATGATGATTGACAAAGAGTGGTTGGTCAGCTCGCGGTTGGTTGGTGCCGCGCTCGGCGAGAAGCGCACGCAAGAGGTCGGCGGTCTGTGACCAGAGCGGGCAGATGCGTTCCTTGCGTCCCTTCCCGAAGAGACGAAGGTGCGGCGGCGGCTCCAAACGAAGATCCGCGACCCGGAGCGCGACGATCTCCTGGACTCGCGCGCCCGTGTTGAACATGCTCGCCAAGAGCGCGTAGTCACGGTGACCATTGGTCGTGGACCGGTCAATCGCCGCGAGCACCGCCTGAATCTCGGTGAACTCCAAATACTCGACGGCACGTGAGCGAGTGCGCTTGAAGGGCACGGCCAACACGCGCTCGCATGAGCGCGCCTTGTAGGTGACCGTCTTTGCGTCAGTCCGACGACGAGTCGAACACGGAGTCGGCCTCAAGTTTCAGCGCGCTACCAACGCCGACGCGCGGTGATGCGAACGGCAGTGCGGTGGCTGCCGAACACCGAGGCGAGGTCACCGACCTTTGCGAGCGAGCCTATCGGCAGGTCGAGTGGCACTTCGATGGTCTCGCCGGGCTTCACGGTCATCAGCGTGCGTCCGGTCGATGCGATAGACCCGCCGTGGTCGTAGAACCCCCGCGTTCCTTCCACCGTCAGGTCGATGTCTCCATCGCGCCGCACGCGACCGCGCACGGTGCCCCAGACGTTCATCTCGATCTCCGAGTGGCCGGCGACACGAGATCCATCCTTGCCGTAACCGAACGGGACGAAGAAGTAGTCCACCTGTTCACTCTGCCTCACGGTCGCCTGGAATCGCTCGGTCATGATCTGTCCGTCGCCGTCCTGCTGCACCAGCCACAGGTCATAGCCGATGGCCGCCCGCGACAGCTCCTCGGGACCATCCAGCCGCAGCTCGTAGGTGATCCCGAAGCTGTCGCACCCGCTTGCGGAGGGGCTTGTTGAGCGCAGCATGTCCAGAATGCCGTGGTCGCCATCCCGCAGCACGAGCCGCTGTTCCGACGTGAACGTCTCGTTCGGAGTCAGCCCGGCCCGGTTCACGTGCCGCGTCCATCGCAGGTCGATGGTGGCCCGGTCCTGCTGCAGCGACACGAGACGGCCCTCGATGAACCACGAGGCGGCTCCGCCAGTGGCGTCCGCTGGACTCATGGACATCTGGACGGAGTCGGCGCACAAGTCGCCCCTGCCGTCAAAGCCGGGCGTGAACGCGAAGCCCAAGTAGTCCCCCGTGAGGCCCATCGTCCCGGTGAGCCGGTGCGTATAGGTCCGGTTCGAGCCGGTCGCGGCAGCGCGGAACCAGAGTGCCGCCCGCACGTCCGACGACGCTCGCCACGCACTCTGCGGGGCCTGCGCGTCGGGCACCCCAGCCGAGAGCGCGAGCAAGGCAACGACCAGCGCGGCACGGAGCGTAACGAGCTTCATGACCGACCTCCCCTTATTCGCCCACCGGCTGCAACCGCACGATCCGCGTCGGCTCCGGCGGGCGCTCCTCGCTTCTCAGGCGCTCCGCCCACACGCCCGCACCCGCTCCGGCACCGAGCAGGAGCAGGACGGCGGCGGCGCGACGAAGCCACGGCGACCGCGAGCGCGTGGCGGATGCCGGGCGAGGAGGCATCCACTCCGCCTTGCCGGGTTGCTCCGCCTGGATGGCGGCCCGCAGCCGCACGAAGTCCACGAGCAGCGCCCGGTTCGCCGGGTCTTCCAGCACCTGCGCGACGACATCCGAGTCCACGGGCTCGCGGTCGATCAACGCCGACAACACCTCTCGAACGTCATTCATCGTCGTCATACCTGAGATGCGCCGCGTCGATCTCTGGGGCCGGTGGCGCGAGCGTCTGCCGGAGCGCGAGGCGGGCGCGGTAAATGCGATTGCGAACGGCGGGCACCGAGGTGCCCGTCGCCGAAGCGATCTCGGTGTAGGTGAGGCCCCCGACTTCGCCCAGCAGCAGGGCCTCACGGTCGTCGGGGGAAAGGCGGTGGAGTCCTTCTCTCAGCCCCACCGACACCACCTGTGTGGCTGGCGAGAGCCGTTCAGCGGGTGCCGCGACCACGGTCAGGGCCGTCCGCTCACGGCGGCGTCCATCGATGAAAACGTTGCGGGCAATCCGAAACACCCACGCGCGCTCGCGTTCGAGGGGCTGGTAGTCCCTCGCACCTCGCACGATACGGAGGAAGACTTCCTGCGTGAGGTCGTCAGCGGCGGCGTGGTCCCCGGTCAGCCGCCGGAAATAGTGCCGGACAGCCGAGCCATGCTGCTCGAACACACGGCTGGCGAACGTCGCCTGCGCCGCTCGGGACATCACAAGGGTAATAACGCGCTGGCGCGAAAAGAATCCCAGCGGTCACAGCCGATTTTATGCATGGTCATGTCTGATGCCTAGCTTTCCGAAATACTGCGTGCAGAAAGTCGGAGCCGTATTTTGATGGCGGTGGGCGCGAAAAAGCGGAGGCGGAGGGGCGGGTGGGGGCCAGCCGGTGACCTTCAAGGCCCTGTCATGCGTCCTGCGAGCCTCGGTGAGCGACGATCACACTCTCACCGTCCGAAAGTTGGCAAATGGTCACGGTGCGCGTCCCCACCCTCCGACCCATGTTGGCGAGTGCGGCCGCGCAACTGCCGAATGGCCCAGGATGGTCCTACGAGGTCAAGTGGGACGGCTATCGAACCCTCGCGCTGAAGGACGGATCACGAGTCAAGCTGCTCTCCAGAAACCTCAAGGACGCGACACGCCTGTTTCCCACCGTGGTCCGAGAGGTCGCACGGCTGCAGGCCGAGTCGGTGGTCCTCGATGGCGAGGTGGTTGCGATTGACGATCAGGGGCGTCCGTCCTTCCAGGCCCTCCACCATCAATCAGCACACACCCTTGTCTTCTACGCCTTCGACGTGCTGCACCTGGATGGGCGCAACCTGACAGCCACCCGACTGGATGAACGTCGCGAGATGCTCGCGCAGATGCTGCAAGGTTCCCGCCTGTTGCACCTTGGGCCGCTGCCGGGAACGCCAGCGCAGATCGAGAGAACGATGACCCGTGCGAAGATACGAGCCGAAGAACCTGTAGGCGGTGCGGTGTGTCCGTCGCAGTGCGACTGCTACGTGCCGATGAAGGGCAGACATACTTGGAGATCGTGAATCGTGCGATCCGTGGACTCGCTGTGACGCACTATTCACCCGAGGCCATCGGCGGTTGGACAGTGCCCATCACCGATGAGTCGCTTCGCGACCTGACGTTGAACGTCGATCATGAGATCCGTCTCGTCGCGGAACTCGATGGCAGTGTAGTTGGCATCGGCGCTGTCATCCTTGAGCGTTCGGAACTGCGTGCGTGTTACGTCAGTCCGCAGGCTGCGCGTCGTGGTTGTGGCTCGGCTCTGGTCCACGAGATCGAGCGGATCGCGCGGGAGAACGGCCTAACGCACCTCGATCTCGCGGCATCGCTGAATGCCGAGACGTTCTATGCAGCCCACGGCTATCACGTTCGTGAGCGAAGTGAAGTCACTCTACGCAACGGCCACAGGATGGCAGCAGTGTGGATGACGAAGAATCTGTAGGTCAGTCCCTCTCGCAAGTCCAAGTGTCCCTTCGCGAACCTCCCGAGTAGCAAGACCGGCCATTGGGGTGAGGGCATCACCGCGAAGACATGGCCGCGTTGCGGTGGGTGAAGCCGAAGATCGTTGTGGAGGTGTCGTTCGTGGAATGGACGCGCGACGGGCTACTGCGGCACCCCGAGTTTCTCGGCGTGCGAGCCGACAGGCCGCCACGCGAAGTGCGACGAGAACCCTGAACGCTGCGGCATTGGGTCTTCGCCCTCACCAGCGCCCAGTTCGGACCTGAGAGGCTGCTGGATCTTCTTGCGAGCCATGGCACGCGGATTGTAATTACCAGGGATCGCGTATCGTTGGGAACAGTCCGATACGGAAACGTATGCTGACCGTCACTTTCGTCGTCCCCCTCCTCGCGGTCGTCGCAACGGCAGATGCTCAGCAACACACCTCGGAGCCGACGCTTCTCGAACTGGCAAGGCAACGGGAGGGAGTGTTTAGGATCAACTCCGGCTGCGGACCCGCTGTGCCGCTTGAGGACATCGTCAGCAAGGCGCACCTGATCATCTACGGGACCGTTGTGGCTGTCGAAGCGCGACTCTCCAGTGACGGCAGGCACATTCTAACGGACCACCATGTTCAACCGATCAACATCGTCTACGATGACTTGACGCCCGCGACGGGAGCTTCGCAACAGACGCCGGTGTTTACGGCTTGGGGAGGCAATTTGGTTATCGAGGGACTTCAAATCTCTGACATCGTTGAACACAACAGCCGCAGGGTAGCGTTGTCCGTGGGCGATGAGGCGATCCTGTTTGCAGCAATCGAGGATCAGATGCTGACCCTGCGCCCTACCGGTGTGTTCAAGGTGACGAATGGCGCGGTGACGGCGAACGGGACCGTAAAAGGGTTTGCGAACGACGGTCCCGGTGTGCCGCTCGATCAGTTTTTCGCCCGTGTGCGCGAACTCTCGTCGCGCCACTGACATTCACGTCAGCAGCGCAGAATCATCGGCACTGATGGTGAATCCGACGCTCTCACGCGAGCGGACAAGTCACCGCGCGAGGTGCGGCGTGAAGACGGATGACGGCCTCGCTGACGAGTATTACGAACGCGGATGCTGTTGGGGCAGACTACAAGAGGAGGGTCACCGTCATAACCGTCGAGCGTCACCGCTGTGAGATCGACAATCGCCTTTCTTCAACTGACGACCTCGCGCAGAAACGTCAGACAACTCGCGCCTGCGGTTGCTTTGCTGATCCTGATCTGCCAGTCGCCGCCGTCGCTGGCGGAGCAAGCCAGCCGTCAGGCATCAAACGAGTTAGGTGCCATTGAGGGGCAGGTGGTCGATCTCGATGGTGCACCCCTTCAAGGCGTCACGGTCGCTGCCCACGATGACGAAGGTCGGCCCACAATAACGGCCGTGCCCGTATCGCTAACGGACGCGGATGGTCACTTTCGACTGGCCTCGGTCACACCGGGATGGGTGCGATTGACAACCTCGAAACAGGAAGACGGCTACCCGGATACGCTGTGGCTCGCCCTCGTCGGCGCTGACTATGCGGTGCCGCCTGTGGTGCTCGTGGGCGAAGGCGAGACAACGAGCAACGTGGTTGTTCGGATTGGTCCGAAGTGCGGCAAGCTCGTGGGCAGGGTTGTCGATGCGTCAACGGGTAAGCCCCTGCTCGACGCACAACTCAAACTCTCTCGCGAGGACACGCCAGAATACTGGATGACGCGAGGGCCGGAACAAGACGGCACGTTCTTGTTCGCTTTGCCCGATCTGGACTACCTCTTGGAAGTCACTGCTCCGCATTTCAAGCCGTGGCGCTCGGACGAGGACGCCGCGCAGATCCCAACTCAGCACGTTCGGGTGTCGAGCAATGAAGTGCTTGGGCTTGTGATCCGCCTGGAGGCTGATGAAGGAGACGGCCGTGAGGGCCGTTAGCGGTCCTCGAAACGTGCCTGAAATACTGCCAGAGCACAATGAGAGCCGAGGGAACGGCCATGACGCTCATCCCGCTCTTGGTGTTCGGCGCTCTCGCAATCCTCCTCGTCGTTCTGCTTCGTCGCACTCGCAGCCCCTGCACGTCGGTGGCGACCAGCGCCCATCTACGGTGTTCCAACTCGAATCGTTTCCATTGGCTTCCTTCAACAACTCAGTCCCGTGTCTGAACACCCGACTCCGCATCAACTCGCCGCTCCAGACGCAGCGCAGTTCGAGACCCACACCCGCGATCTGGCGCACGTCGGCGTGACGGATGCTACGAGTTGAAACGGGTGACAGGTTTCGGCCCGTAGAACGTGGACGGCGTCAGTTGCGAGGCGTCGTAACGTCACCAATCACGCGGACGCTGTTTGCCCTCAGTTGGTAAAAGGCGCTCCGATTGTCCGACCAGACGACGTGGAACGTTCCTTGACCACGAGCCGCAAGGCCGAAGTATTCGCCATCGCCGCCCCACCAGTCGTCCGAGCACGTTTGCTGGGACGACACACGCGCGGCAGGAGTGAATGTATTTCCGCCGTCTATCGACGCACTGAAGTAGACGTGCGTGCAACGGTCAGCTGCGTCATCGCGGCTGTCCCTCCACGCCACTGCTACAACCCCACGGGGATCAACTGCCATGACGGGTTTGTATCGCTTCCGCCGAGGCTCGCCTGGGTAGTTGACTTGCACGCGCTGGGACCACGTCTTGCCCCGGTCGTCGGATCGCGCAACGTAGATGTTGCTGTCTCCCTCAGGCCCCGTCCAGGCAATGTAAAGACGGTCGGTGTGTAACGCAGAACGATCTACGGCCAGGAACGGGAAGAGACCGGCCACCGATTCCGCAACCAAATAAGCGCCGGCCACCGTCGAACCGCCGTCGCGCGAAGTCAACGCCCACAGACGCGAGTGCTTCAGGAACGTCTCGCTCCCTTGCACTGCGATGTCGAAGAACGGAACGACAAGCGTCCCGTCGCTCAGAACGACTGGAGGATGGCCGACACCATGATTCAGATTATTGTTTGGCCCGAACCTCAGTGGAACGGTGAACGACGCTGCCTGGTCGGTTGATCGCGCGACGATGATCCCTTCGCGTCGGTTACCACTCTGGTCCGTCCACCCTTGCGAGGCGAGCACATAAATCCGGCCATCGAATGGCCCACCTGTCGTATCGACAGTGATTGAAGTCTTGTCGTAACTGCCCCCGTTGTCGAACGGGGCCTCTACGGGTAGTAACCAGGTTTGCCCGCCATCGGTCGAACGATAGACGTAGATTCCCATCCTCTCCGTTGCGCCCTGCTTGCCCACCATTCGCGGCAACGTAACGCAGTAGGCTACATTCGCGCGTCCAAGAGCGAGCCACGGATCGCCGCGCTGCATTTCCACTGTCGGCCGGCCCTTCTTCCATGTCGCCCCACCGTCAAGAGAGACCAGGATGTCCGTCACGAATTGGTTCGGCGTGGTCTCCCGCATCGCGGCGACGACCAGGTGGTTCGTGTTGCTCGGGTTCACCGCGAGCTGGGGCTCTCTGAAGTTCTGCTTCAGATCGGCCTTGGTCGTCACCTCAACGTCATCGCCAACCGCCAGACGCGGCACGCTGGCTTGGCGGTGCGCTGCCGTGAACGCTTGGCATTGAACACAGGCCGCGAGCAGCAACGAGAGTCGAACAAGATCAAGCGATCTGTTGAGGAGCATGGTCCGTCTCTTCGTCTCTAGTGCCAACAGCCGCGTGTCAATGGGCGCCGGCTTCGTCGGCCAGCAGTTGCCGACCAGCCTCCGTAATCTCGAAGACACCACGTTTCGGAGTCGCGATGAGGCCAGCCTTGGCAAGGTGTATCCGTGCCCAATGGACACGGTTCGTAAAGCGGGCCTGTCTCCCACTCGCCAGCATCTCCGCCCGCTCTTCCGCGCTGAGATTAAAGCCATTCGCAAGCGCCGGGATCGTCTCGGCAGCGGTGTGCTCCTTGCCGTCTGCCACGAACTGCAAGAGCGGCAGCATGATCATCTGGAAGTTTGGTATGGGCATAAGACGGTCCTCGGTATGATGGCGCGTCGGGCTTGTTGAAGCCGCCGCCATGCCGGCCTGACATCAGCGTGTCAGTTCACGAGAGGGTATCATCCTGTCGTGCCGTGCTTACCTCCGATCCCCACGCTTGGCTGCGGCCCTACAGAGTCGGGCACCACTCCCGTACGGGTGGACGAGCGTTGGTTGCCTTAGAATCATCGTAGGGCCCGTTTATGGGACACTTTCGAGTGTTGCTGTTGCTGGCCACCACCGCCACCGCGGCCGTCAGCCAGACACCATCCGTCACGCCAGCGTGGACCTTAACGCTGGACGCTCCTGGCGACATCGTCCTCAGCGCTTGGTCCTCTGCCGCCAACTGTGTTGCAGTGGCCACGAACAAGACCGTGCACGTGTTCGACAGTTCTGGACGGCCGCTCTGGGCGTGGAACTATCAGAGCTGTCTGCACGGACACTTGGCACCTTCTTACGCGAGTTGTCGACACGCCCACGAACACTCCCACCGTCCTCGAGGAGTTGAGGTGGGTGAGCGAACGGCCGATCATCTCAATCATGACCAGGCCCCGCCCCCAGCGACGCTATGACCATCGGCTTCGGGATCTCGTCCGACGTACCGGGGACCTGACCATCGCAACGGATCTCGGAGTCCCACGCTCGACGGCGCGTGGGTGGCTCGGCGGGGCGCCGAGGGCCATGGTCAGTCTGGAGGTGGCGGACCTCACGGAGCCAGAACTCCGGAAGGAAATCCTGAAGCTGCGCCGACGCGTCGAGAAGCTCGCGGCGCTGCTCCGGTTGGCCTTGGCCCTGTTACACACCTCCGGGTTCAGCCTCTCAAGAGAGCGTCTGCCCGAGGGCGAAGCCAAGCTGCGGATCCTGAGCGCCATAGATCGAGCGCGCGACTGTATCCCGTTGCGAGTGGTCCTCGGCTTCCTGCATCTGTCGCCGAGTCGGTTTCAGGCCTGGCGCCGACGGCAGACCGCGTGTGCGCTCGACGATCACTCGTCCTGTCCTCGCACGTCACCGCATCGACTGAGACCCTCCGAGGTCCAGGCGATCGGGGCTATGGTCACCTCGCCCGAGTACCGTCACGTCCCGACCGGCACGCTCGCCGTCCTCGCGCAGCGGCGCGGCACGGTGTCAGCGTCGCCGTCGACCTGGTACGGCCTCGTCCGCAAGTACGGTTGGCGACGCCCTCGGCTCCGTGTGCATCCACCGAAGCCGAAGGTGGGGCTACGCACGGCTGGACCTGACGAGATGTGGCACATCGATACTACCGTCATCCGACTGCTCGACGGGACACGCGCCTATCTGCACGCCGTAATCGACAACTTCTCTCGACGGATTCTGGCGTGGCGCGTGGCAGACACGTTCGCACCAGTGAACAGCGTGGCCGTGTTGCTCGAGGCCAGTCGAGGCGCGACCCGTTCAGCAGGGGCCCCAGTTGTATTGGCGGACGCGGGCGTGGAGAACGTCAATGCCCAAGTCGACGAATTGATCGCCACCGGCGTCCTACGCCGTCTGCTGGCCTTCACTGAGCTGAAGTTCTCGAACTCGATGATCGAAGCCTGGTGGCGTTCCCTGAAACATCAGTGGCTCTTCCTCCACCCGCTCGATAGCGTCGCGACCATCCGCCGGCTGGTGGCGTTCTACGTCCACGAACACAACCAGGTGCTTCCGCATTCGGCGTTTCGAGGACAGACGCCGGACGAGATGTACTTCGGCACCGGAGGCACGGTGCCGGCCGACCTGAGGTCACGCGCGGCCGCCGCGCGCCGAGCACGCGCAGCGGCCAACCGATCGGCATCCTGCGAGACGTGCCCGTCGTTCAACGCGGCCGCTTGATCCCGGCTCCTGACCGCCGCTGCGATCGCGAACTCGGGCGCCGCGAGGCGATCGCGAGAAAACCCGCCGGCGCGCGTCCCGAGGAGGGGCCCCAGAACCGTCTCCGGAATCCGATCACCGTTTGACTATCGATCGTGTTTACCGAATCGAATGGTGGCGAGAACTCGTGCGCAGAAGTCCAGAATGTCTGTGAAGAGACCTAGGCGAGCAGCAGCAGATCGATCTGATCGAGCAGAATCTGCACCATGTCGGCCGTCTTGCTCACCGCGCCGATCAAGCGCGACCGCCGCTATGACCTTCAGCGACGAAGAACGGGCGGAGTTGATCTTCGCGATTGATTGCTGAGGTGCAAGATCGAGGAGTGGAACGAGGTCCGGTTGGAACCCCGCGATCGACCACACATCGTGCGCGTCAATCGCCTCCCCTTCGTTTCGCTCTTCGGTGGCGTTTCAGATTCAGAAACGCACCTACATAAACTAGTGTGCCAGAGTCGACCCAGCTCATCGGGCCGTGATTTCTCGACGTCGGCTCTTTGTCCGTGGTGGCACATTGGGCTTTGAATAAAAGCAATACCGCATGCTCTCCGCGTCCGGGTACCAGGGAGAGTCGCCTTCGTTTGCCTCCGTCTCGATCCTCCATACACGGGCAAGAATCTTGGGATCGCGTGCGGCCAAGCGGAAGCCATTGCGCATGAAAAGGTCCGACCATTCCCACAGCGTGAACGCCGACGTCGTGTGCTCAAAGATGTCGTAGGCTTCGACGACCTCCCGCGTCATGTCCGAGGTATAGCCGCCGTAAAACATACCGATCCGACACACGCGAAACAACTCGCGAATGGCCTGATCAAGATCCGCTTCTGGCACGTGACACAAGCAGGTGTCATAGACAAAATCGAACGAGTGGTCCTTGAAAGGCAGACAACGTACATCGCCCAGCAGATTGCGGCTTCGCCAATTTGCCGGGGTGCGTTGATAGATGTGTTTGCTGTTCTCGACGCCCCACGCGTCCACCCCGACGCCGGCAAACGCTTCGAGCGTCAATCCGTTCGCGGAACCGCAGTCCAGCAGACGATAAGGAGGAGACCAGCCCCAGACGGCGCGAATGAGGTCGGTCGTATAGTGCTCGCAGAAATATTCCCTGAACGACTCCTCGTACGGTCGTTCACCGTCGTACAAATCGTGGTACTCGTCGGGTACCACGTCATGAGCCTTCGCGCAGGGGTGCCCGTTGGAGATGGGCAGACTGTTCTTTGGTTCGTGATCACCCGGAGACAGGATGACTATCGGCGCCTGCGCGTATTTTCGCTTGCGCAAAATCGTCAGCAGCATATCCGTCGCAAAATCCGCCGAGTCGTGAACCCCATTGATCGTCGAATCGAACAAGTAATCGCCAACGACGAAGAGGCCTGCATGACCAAGTGGGTCTGGCACATGACGTTCGCGGGTGCCGTGGGTTGGATGGCCGCCAGGCTGTGCGCTGGTCGTCCCGACCCAGCGGTGGACACAAGCCTCGAGGAACAATTCCCGGCCATGTCCCAGCGACGACGGCAACGAATCCAGCACCAGCGAAACCAGACGCTCATCGTCGCAGTTGCTGAGCGCGAGGGCATCATTGCCCGCGAGCAACCACCCCAGGACGCCGTAACCTTCCGAGGACCGATACCGAGCCGTCTCGTCATAAACACAACAACCGCCAAACGCATCCATCATGAAATAGGCCCCGGGGACCTCGGAGCGCCAAAACGGCTGCCGAAACAAGACACTGATGCGCAGGTAATGCGCCGGATGCGCGTAATGCGCCAGATGCTTCTGCATCGCTAAGCGCAATTCCCGACTGCCCCACTCAATCCGCTCCAACCAGTAATTGGGAAGCGCGAAGATGACG
>JBKPDL010000144.1:0-22350 GCA_046727855.1 Acidobacteriota bacterium | reverse complement strand
CCGCTGTCAGCGTGGTCTTGCCGTGGTCGATGTGGCCAATGGTTCCAACGTTGACGTGTGGTTTGGACCGATCAAATTTCTCTTTCGCCATGACTCGTCTCTTCTCGCTTCCCCCTGACAATCCGGCACCACGCCGGCGTCTGTTTCAAAACGTCGCGGACCTAAAGGTTCGCGCTACTTACCCTCCCGCGAAGGGTGACTTGTCCGCCTCCGCTCCTTCGGAGCTGCGCCCGCCTCGACGGACCTCGCCTGCGAGCCGGTGAGCAAAGTCTGGAGCCGATGACCAGGATTGAACTGGTGACCTCGTCCTTACCAAGGACGCGCTCTGCCAACTGAGCTACATCGGCCCGCCTTCGCGTCCTCGCCGACTTCGCCCTCATCGGACGCTTTCGGCATGGCAGGCTCTGACGTGCGTGCACGTCGGACCTGCCTGAATAAATTTGCGAACGCTAGCGACACAACTGCCTAGCCGTGGCCCGCGTTCTGGCGCGGGCGAAGGCTGGAGCGGGAGACGGGGATCGAACCCGCGACCAACAGCTTGGAAGGCTGTGACTCTACCACTGAGTTACTCCCGCTTCCGCGGCGCTCGCCGGCTTCGTTCCTCGCCTCGCGGAACGAAGAACTAAGAACGAAATGGGCAGGGGAGGGTTCGAACCTCCGTAGCCCGTAGGCGGCAGATTTACAGTCTGCTGCGATTGACCACTCCGCCACCTGCCCTCAATCTCCCGCCATCGGCCCCCGCGCGCCCAGTCGCATCCCGGCGGCGGGCAGGCGCGTCCGAAGAGCGGCCACATCTTGCCGGGCACGCCCGGCGCTACATCCTCAATCTTGTTTGGATTTCCGTGTACGTTTCCTGCAGCGTGTCGGAGCGCGCTCAGGCGATGGAGCTGGCGGAGGGATTTGAACCCCCGACCCGCTGATTACAAATCAGCTGCTCTACCGTGCTGAGCTACGCCAGCCAGACGAAACAGAAAAGTCTAGCACGTCCCGTGCCAGACGCGCAACTGGCTGCCGCAAGACGAGTTAATACCCTCCTCCGGAGTCGTAACGGTCGAGCTTATGATTTCGACCTGCCCCTTTGGCGCTGCCGGACAGCCTCGAACAACACGATGGCCGTGGCAGCCGAAACGTTGAGACTACCCACGTGGCCCGCCATGGGAATGGCTGCCACAAGATCGCACCGTTCGCGTACTAAGCGGCGGAGTCCGTGGCCTTCGGCCCCCACAACCAACGCAATCGCTACCGTCAGATCCAACCCATAGTAAGGGGTTTGGGCCTCGGCGTCTAGTCCGACCGACCAGACGCCATTCTCCTTCAATTCGTCGATTGCTCGTGCGATATTCACGACGTCAGCAATGGGCACGTGATGCACGGCGCCCGCAGACGCTTTCGCCACCGCTCCCGCAAGCGGCGCGGCGCGACGCGTCTGCCGCACGACACCGCTGCCGCCCGCCGCGTCAACGCTCCTGATGATCGCACCGACGTTCTGCGGATCCTCCACACCGTCGAGCACGACAATCAACGGAGGACGAGCGTTTTCGCCAACGCGCGCAAGATCCGCGAGCCTCGCGGGCGCGAGCGGACGAATATCGGCGACCACGCCCTGATGATTCGCGCCCTCGGCATCGGCGTCGAGCACGTCGCGCGTGACATGACGCACGCGCACGCCGCTGCGGGCCGCTTCGTCAAGCAGCTGTCGCACGCGCACATCGTCGCGCGCAGCCACGCGAATTTCACGCACGCGCGCCGCACGCAATGCTTCCAGAACGGCGTTGATTCCGTAGGTAATCACGTGTGCCACCATGGATTATCCACGGCGGCACCGCTGTGATCATTTCTTCAGGATTATCACCGTCAACTGCCCGTGCAGCATGCTGTTGGTGTAGCCGCTCAGGGTTGTCGTTGCTCCCTGCGCGAGCTTCGCTGCACCGAAGCCCTTGGGAACCCGGACTCATTGCCGGGCTCAGCGCGAACGACCAATTCGAGATGACCCCGATTCATCGACGTGGCGCAGCACACCAGCAGATGTTCGCGGTGCAGCGCGGTCAATCTCTGTGCAGTGTCAGGTTGCCGATGGCCGATTCGGATTTCAGGAGAAACGACGATTGCGGTCTACGTGATTCCCAGTCGCGACAGTGCGGTGGCAAACGACGCTGCGCGTTCGCGACAGCCGGTGACGCGCTGAATTCCGCTCGCGGGCGTGAGGTCGGTGGCGCAATCGATCGCAGGCACGAGTAAGTCCAGCTCGGGCCCTTCCTGCTCCCCCGTCAACGCCACGCGGATCGGGTGCAGCAGCGCGCGACCTTTCAGACCAGTCGTATCTTTGACGCGCGCCACCGCGGCGCGAAAGATCTCGCGCGTCGTCAGGCGCGGCGCATCGGCGAGATCGTCCGTGAGCGCGCGCACCACCGCTCGCGGCGCCTCGCTCGCAAACTCCGCGCGAATCGCTTCGCGCGCGAGCGATTCCGTTGCATCGAACGAAAAAATCGTGTGGAGACGCTCGGGCACCTGCGACAAGCGATCGAGCGAGCTCGAGATCGCAGGCACGATTGAGAGCAACCACTCGCGAACCGCGTCAGAGACATCGCCCACGACCATGGAGCGCTCGCGCAGAAACGGCAGCGCAAGCTCGACGATCCGCTCGGGCGCCGCCGTTTTCAAGTAATGGCGGTTGGCCCACGCGAGCTTGTCTTCATCAAACACGCCGGCGCTGTGCGCAACTTTCGACAAGTCAAAGCGCCGCGCGAGCTCCTCGAGCGGCAGCAGCTCCTCCCCTTCGCCGGGCGACCAGCCGATCAGCGCCAGGTAATTTACGAGCGCTTCGGGCAGGTAGCCTTTGCCGCGAAATTCTGCGACCGAGGTGGCGCCATGACGCTTGGATAGCGGTGTGTGATCCGGCCCCATCACGAGCGACAGATGCGCGAAGGTCGGCGGCTGCCAACCAAAGGCTTCATACAAAAGCACCTGCCGCGGTGTGTTCGATATGTGATCCTCGCCGCGGACGACATGCGTCACCTGCATGAGCGCATCGTCCACCACCACCGCAAAGTTGTATGCGGGCATGCCGTCCGAGCGCACCAGCACCGGGTCGCCGATCACTTCAGTGTGGAACGAGACGGGACCGCGAACCACGTCGTGGAATTGGACGTCGCGTCCGGCCGGCACGCGCAGTCTGATCACCGCCGCCTCGCCATTGCGCACACGTGTCTCGGCTTCCTCGGCCGGAATGGCGCGGCAGGTGCCAGCGTACTTCGGCGGAAGCCCCTGCCTCAACATCGCCTGCCTATCGGCCTCGAGCTTTTCGGCGGAACAGAAGCAGTAATACGCTTTGCGCTCGGCGACGAGCCGCTGCGCATGCTCCGTGTAAATCGGCAATCGCTCAGACTGCCGGTACGGACCCAACGAGCCGCCGGCTCCCACTCCTTCATCCCACGTCAGGCCCATCCACCGAAGGTCGTCCACGATGGCGAGCTCCGACTCGCGCGTCGATCGCTCCACGTCTGTGTCTTCAATTCGGAGGATGAACGCGCCGCCGGCATGCCGGGCGAGAAGCCAGTTGAAAAGCGCGGTTCGCGCATTCCCGACGTGTAAATGGCCAGTGGGGCTCGGTGCGAAACGGACTCTCATCTTGTGAATGGCGGCGCAAAGGCCGGCCTCTACAGGTGATTGGTTAAGAGCGCAACCGCGTGGCAGGCCATCGCTTCACCTCGGCCGATCTCGCCCACGCCTTCGTTGGTCTTGCCTTTAATGCTAACGGCGCTCGCGTCGATGCCAAGCGCGGCCGCGAGGTTGGCACGCATCGCGTCGAGATATGGCAACAGCTTCGGGCGCTCGGCGATGACCGTCACGTCAACGTTCACCACGCTGTATCCTGCGCCGCGGACGACGTCCATCGCACTGCGGAGCAGTTTGAGGCTATCGGCATCCTTCCACGCAGCATCGGTGTCTGGAAAGAGCCGGCCGATATCGCCGGCGGCGGCGGCGCCGAGAACCGCGTCGGTCACGGCGTGGCACACGATGTCGGCATCGGAATGACCGGCGAGGCCGCGGTCGAACGGGATGTGGACGCCGGCGAGGATGAGCGGACGCCCTGCCTCCAATCGATGCAGATCGTAGCCGGTGCCAATGCGTGTCGTGGCGATACGCGAATGCGCGCGCGCGAGATCGCTCGTCGTCGTCACTTTGATATTCTGCGCGTCACCTTCCACGATGTGCACCGGCAGGCCGGCGCGCTCGACCAGCATGGCTTCGTCGGTTGCAGCAATATCGGCTGACACGGCCATGGCGCGCGTCAACACGTTTCTCCTGAACGCCTGTGGGGTCTGCGCCAGGTAAATCGTTTCCCGTGGCAGCGTGGCGCGAATCACTTTCGCGTCTGTTCCACCGCTCACTTGCTTCACGGTATCGATCACCGGCAGGGCCGCGATTGCCGCACCATGCTCATGTGCCGCGCGAATCGTGCGCTCGAAGAGATCTACGCTCGCAAACGGACGCGCCGCGTCGTGGATGACGATGAGATCGACGGAATCTGATACGTGTGCCAGCGCGTTGGCGACGGAATCCTGTCTACGCGCGCCCCCCACCACAGCGCGGATCGGTTTCGCAGGACCGACGTGATGCGAATGGAACGGACGTCCAGGCGGAAGGGCAACGACAACTTCGTCGATGAGCGCGCATTCCAGGAGCACGCGGAGGCTGCGGTCCACCATGCTGCTGCCGTCACCGAGATCGCGGAATTGCTTCGGCAATTCACCACCGACGCGCGTTCCCAACCCGCCCGCCGCCAGAATGGCCGCTACGTGCATATCAGCCGCTCCACTTCGCGGCCACCGGCAATGTCGGCCATCCGCGTGGCGGTTGTATCCAGCACTGTCGCGAGCCGCGCCGGCATCACATCGAGCGGCGCAAACACCACGACCATCGCCTCCGTGGTCGCGCTCGTCACCATCGTCCGCGCCGAATCGGATGTCGGGTTGCCGAATGGACCAAGGTCATCCACCAGCGTGATTCGCCCGTCGACGTGCACCGTGTCCTTCCTGATACCCGAATATTCCTCACCATGATGACCAAGCCTCAACACCACGCCGCCGCGGATCTGTTCGCGATCGTACAAGCCATAAGGAAGTTGAAATTCGACCGAGCACCAGTTGATGACATCCACGAGCGAATTGACGCGCGGCAGCGCCTGTCCTTTGCGCACGCGCCGCAGCAACGATTCGTTCGACGGGCGCGTTTTTGTCGGATCGAGCCCGACGCGCTTGTACATCGTGCGTACGGCGATCGCTTCCGCAGGCGGATGCGAGCGCACCCGCTCTTCGGCCGCGGCCAGCAACGGATCGAGCCGCGGCTCACGATCGACCACGCGTGCGCCGGACCACCACAGCACTCCTGCCCGAATGATGGCTTTGAGCGGGTCGGATAACGTGAACGTCGTCGCGGGCACAAATCCTGATTGTAAGCGTTGCGGACGCTGGTCAGCCGGCGAGTCGGAAAGCGATCGTCTAGACTGTTGCATGGATGATTGATTTTCTCCTGCACGCCGATGTCCACCTTCGTGAGCTAATCCAGCAATACGGCACCACGGTCTACGCCATCCTGTTCGCGATTATCTTTGCGGAAACCGGCCTCGTCGTTACACCCTTTCTTCCGGGTGACTCCCTGCTCTTTGCCGCCGGCGCACTCGCCGCCACCGGCGCCATGCGCGTCGACGTCCTGACGATTCTGTTGATCATCGCGGCGTTTGTCGGCAATGTCGTGAACTACTCGGTTGGACGCCGCCTCGCTCACCGCTTTCTCGAAGACGCGCCCGACTCGCGGCTGCACCGGTTCGTCAAACGCGAGTATGTAGTCCGTGCGCACGAATTCTTCGAAAAGCACGGCGGCCGCGCCGTGGTTCTGGCGCGGTTTGTTCCGATCGTGCGGACCTTCCTTCCCTTCGTCGCTGGCGGCGCGGGTATGACCTACCGGACCTTCACCATCTACAACGCTGTTGGCTGCGTGCTGTGGGTGGTCATCTGCATCGGCGCCGGGTATCTGTTTGGCAATATCCCGGTTGTGAAAGACAATTTCACGCTGGTCGCGCTTGGCATCGTGGCAGTGTCGCTGCTGCCGCTGGTCTTCGAGCTCGTCAAGGGCCGTCGCGCGCCAAAGGCTACCTAAGGAGAACGCGGCGTGAGCGAACCAATCGGCGGATCGGGCAAAGGCAAGGGCATGAAGCTCCACACCAAGATTCTGTTGGGTCTGGTGGTGGGGTTGGCGCTGGGCATCGCCGTGAACCTCACGGTCGGCGTGGCCAATCCAACGGTGGACGCGATCAACCGTTACATCGCTGTTCCGATCGGTCAGATTTTCCTGCGCATGCTGTTCATGGTGGTCATGCCGCTGGTCTTCGCGTCGATCTCGCTGGGAGTCGCGGGACTGGGCGACATCAGACGAGTGGGCCGCGTGGGCGGAAAAGCGATCGGCTACTTCTTGATCACTACGGCAATGGCCGCCACGCTCGGTCTCATCATCGTCAACTTTGCGCGACCATGGGATCGCGTGACGCCGGAAACGCGCGCGGCGCTCATGGATCGTTTTGCCAAGGACGCGTCCAGTCGTGTCGAAGCCGCGGCCATGTCGGAGTTTGGTATCGATACGCTCGTCAACATTGTGCCGCGCAACCCGATCCGCGCAGCCGCCGATACCGACATGCTCGGGGTGATCTTCTTCGGGTTGATGTTCGGCGCCGCACTGACGGTGATTCCGGCGGCGAGGGCGAAACCGATGGTCACGGTGCTCGAATCGCTCAACGACGTGGTGACCGCCATCATTCACTTTGCGATGATGGTGGCGCCGCTCGGGGTGGCCGCGTTGATCTTCACCGTGTCGTCGCGGTTCGGTTTCGATCTCCTGATCGCGATTGCCGCCTTCGTCCTCACCGTACTCGCGGCGCTGCTGGCACACGTGCTCATCACGATCTCGGGGATTGTCCGGTTCCTGATCGGCATGTCGCCGCTCATGTTCTTCTCGCGCATTCGCGCCGCGTTGATCACGGCGTTTTCCACTAGCTCCAGCAACGCCACCTTGCCCACTGCCATCGACATCGCGCAGGAACAGCTGGGCGTACCGCAACGTATCGCCGGCTTCGTGCTTCCGCTCGGCAGCACGATGTGCATGAACGGCACGGCGATCTTCGAGGGCATCACCGTCATTTTCCTGGCGGAGATCTTCAACGTCGATCTTTCCATTGGACAAATGGCCGCGGTCATGGTGATGGCGGTGTTGACCGCGGTTGGCGCCGCGGGCGTGCCGGGTGGATCGATTCCGCTGCTGGTCGGCGTGTTGACGATGTTCGGCGTGCCTGGGGAAGGCATCGCGATCGTGCTCGGGGTCGATCGCCTGCTCGACATGTCGCGCACGACGGTGAACGTGTGCGGCGACCTGAGCGCGGCCACGTGGGTGGCGAAGAGCGAAGGATTGTGGACGCCGCAGGCGGTTCCTGCGCCAACGCAAAAGCTCGTCGACGCGACGCCATAAAAGGGTCGGAAAAGGGGTCAGACCCCTTTTTCGACCTCGTTTTCTGCTTCCTCCTCAACCGGCGGTTTCACGATCTCGCGGACACGCCCCGCGAGCGCGCGGACCTGCCGCATATCCGGCTCGGGCGAACCTTCCGTCGGAATCGGGTCGTGCACGATCAGCGTGACGTCGCCGGGCTTAGTGGTGAGATATCCCTTCCGCATGACGTGACGGCTGCCGATGACTGAAATCGGTACGATCGGAAGCCCCGCCTGCACTGCCGAATAAAACGGTCCGCCTTTGAACGGACCGACGTGCCCGTCGCGGCTGCGTGTGCCCTCCGGAAAGATAATCAGCGACAGTCCTCGCGCCGTCAGCGAGTTCGCCCACTTGAAGATCCGGATCGGATCGGGATGCTTGCGATCGACGAGCATATGGCCGGTGCAACGCAGATGCCAGCCGAGAAAGGGAATGTTGCCGAGCGACGCCTTGGCGATGATGCGCAACTGAAACGGCAACGACGTGAAGAGCACGGGAATGTCGTAGATGCTCTGATGATTGGAGGCAAATACGTAGGTCTGGCGCCGATCCAGCTTGTCGAGACCGATCACAGTGACGCGCACACCGGTCGTCGCCAAGATCAGCCACGACCACGCGCGGGCACACCAGTGGGCAAAGTAGCCGCGTCCGCCAAAAACGCTGGAGCCGATCGACAGCGTTCCCAGCACGATCGTGTAGATCGCGATCGACGGAATCAGCCAGAAGACTGACCGTAGCAGATGGAACACTTACGAGTCGGGTGCGACGGGTGCAATAGGTGAGGGGGGCCCGCCTTCGCGGCTCGTCACTTCAGGCCGCTTCGGCGAGGTCTCGTCGTAACTCGCCGGAAATTCAACGCGAGCGGAGGCGGATGGGGTGCGGTTGGCCGCCGAGCCGGCGGTCGCCGGCCCATTGCCAAGCGAGGCGGAGGACTGTATGCGACCAGACTTCCGCTCCTCGCGATCGTTCGCCACCGACGGCGTTTGGCCTGACTGCGATGCGAGATTGGGATCGATGTAGCGGCCGAAGATCATCTTGCCTGCGGTCGTTTGAAGCACGCTCGTGACGACGATGTCGATCGTCTTGCTGATCATCTTGCGCGCGTTGTCGACGACCACCATAGTGCCGTCGTCGAGGTAGGCGACGCCCTGGTTGTATTCCTTCCCTTCCTTCAGGATGAAGACCTTCATGATCTCGCCGGGCAGCACCACAGGCTTCAA
Organism: Acidobacteriota bacterium; assembly: GCA_046727855.1. Classification (GTDB taxonomy): domain Bacteria; phylum Acidobacteriota; class Vicinamibacteria; order Vicinamibacterales; family UBA2999; genus DASPWV01. The sequence continues at coordinate 13,594 of JBKPDL010000144.1, read as the reverse complement.
CGCGTTGGCGAGCTCGTTGATATTGAGCACCTCGACTCCACGCAGTTGCGCCACCTTGTTGAGGTTGAAGTCGTTGGTGACAATTTTTCCCTGTAGCGTGCGCGCGAGCTCGATGAGCTTGAGGTCGACCTCACGCACCTCCGGGTAGTCAGCGTCGGAAATCGTCACTTCCACGCCCGACATCTTCTGAATCTTCTGCAGGATGTCGAGTCCGCGGCGGCCGCGGTTGCGCTTCATCGAGTCCGCCGAATCGGCGACGAGTTGAAGCTCTTTGAGCACGAACTGCGGGATCACCAGTGTACCGTCCATGAAACCGGTGTCGCAGAGATCGGCGACGCGACCGTCGATGATCACCGACGTATCCAGAATCTTGTAACGGCGCTGCGGGCCGGCCGCGCGGAACAGGCCGACGAGCCGCACCGGCTCGAGCCACTCGCCTTTGCGTCCGCCAATGACGAGGCCAACATACGGCAGCAGCAGGAGGACAAAGCCGTGCAGGAAGGCGACGCGTTGATCCGACGCGTCGGCCCAGAACAGCGCGGCGCCAATGCCCTTGGCAAGCAGCAACCCGACCGCGCCGCCGAGCAACGCGCCGAGCAGGCTGGTGACCGCGAGATCGCGAAGGCGCCACTCGAAAAACACGGCAACGCTCGCGAGCAGGAGGCCAAACGCGACGTTGATCACGGGATCGACGCCGAGTGGTCGCAGCAGGAAGGCTGTATACGCAACGGCGGCCGTAAAGAGCAGGCGCGCCAATATGAACCACGCCATCAACGACACTCCGGGGGGAATGAACGCTTATGTATGACTAGCGAACAGTAGACCGGCGTCGTCCGAAGGTCAAGGAAGGCGGGTGAGTGGGGCTGATTGGCCCGGAGGCGGTTGGGGCGGGGTGAGACGGTTGTGATAGGTGGACCTCGTGAGGGTTTTGCGCGGGTCGGCTCGTCGACTTCGAGACCGGCCCTACCTTCCCTACCTGCCAGATCGGCCCTGCCAGCGCCGACTACACGAGAAGCGCGTCCAACGCCTCACCCACGTGCTTCACAGGGATCAGTTCGGCACCGATTCGCTTGCTGGCGTCTTCGCCATCGACGTTGGCCACGGGCAGCACGACGCGAGAAAAGCCCATCTGCTCGGCTTCGCGAATGCGGAGCGCGGCCTGCGGCACGCCACGGATTTCGCCCCCGAGTCCGACCTCGCCGAACACCGCCGTGGCGTTGGTGACCGGACGGTTGCGTACGCTCGAGGCGATAGCCGAAACAATCGCCAGATCGGCGGCAGGTTCTTCGATGCTCATGCCGCCCGCCACGTTGACGAACACATCGTCGGCGGCGAGGTGAAGGCCGGCGCGCTTTTCGAGCACCGCGAGGAGCAGCGATAGACGATTCTGCTCGATACCCACCGCCATGCGGCGCGCCATGCCGTACGACGTGGTGCTCGCGAGCGCCTGGACTTCGACGAGAATGGGACGCGACCCTTCCACCGAGCACAGCACCGCGGAACCAGGTGTCGAGACGGGCCGTTCGGCAAGGAACAACGCCGAGGGGTTCGGCACCGGCTTCAATCCGCCGCCGGTCATCTCGAACACACCAAGCTCGCTGATGGCGCCAAAGCGATTCTTGACGGCGCGGACCACGCGATGCGAATGGTGGCGCTCACCTTCAAAGTAGAGCACGGTGTCGACGACATGCTCGAGCGCCTTCGGTCCGGCGAGGCTGCCCTCCTTAGTGACGTGGCCAACGAGGAACGTCGGGATGTTGTGGCCCTTTGCGGTGAAGAGAAACTGCGTGGCGGCTTCGCGCACCTGGCCGATGCTGCCGGGCGCCGATTGAAACTTGAGCGAGAACACGGTCTGGATCGAATCGATGACGAGCAGCTGCGGGCGGACGCGTCCGATCTCTTCGAGGATTGTTTCCGTGCAGGTCTCCGACAGCAGATACAGGGGCGCGTCGCCCACACCGAGCCGCTGGCCGCGCGATTTGATCTGATGCTCCGACTCCTCGCCCGACGCATACAGCACCGTGCCCACGGTGCGCGCGAAATTGGCGGCGGCCTGCAGCAGGAGCGTGGATTTGCCTATCCCGGGCTCGCCGCCAAGCAGCACGAGCGAGCCAGGCACGATGCCGCCGCCGAGCACGCGATCGAATTCGCCGATCCCACTGGGAATGCGATCCGCTTTCGACGCTTCAACTTCCGAATAGCGCCGCGCGCCCTGTCCCACCGCTCCAGGCAAGGCGTAGCGATGCCCCTGGGGGCCGCCGGTCGATTCGCCGACGCGCTCTTCGACGTACGAATTCCACGCGCCACAGTCGGGACAGCGTCCCTGCCACTTCGGCGACTGGGAGCCGCACTCCTGGCAGACGAAGACGGGTTTGGGAGTCTTCACCGAAGACGACTATCGCATGGAAAGGCGGTGGGGGGCTCGTTTATCTGGCGATCTCGCGATGTGGCGATGTGGCGATGTGGCGATGTGGCGATGTGGCGATGTGATGTATCGATGTGATGATGTCGCGATGTGTCTGTCGATCTGGCGATGTAATGTGGCGATGGACATCCCTACATCACATCGCGACATCACCACGTCGCGACCTCGCCACATGGCAGGCGTCATCGATACAGCCGGTGCACCCTCGCCCCCAGGCGACAGAGCACTTCGTAGGGAACAGTCCCGATATTCGCAGCCATCTCGCGTGCGTCGACGCGCTCCGCGGCTTGGTCGCCTTGCGAGCCCAAAAAGACCGCTTCGTCACCCGGATTGACGTCGGGGATATCCGTCACGTCGGCGGTCAGCATGTCCATGCTCACCGCGCCGACGATTCTGGCGCGCTGGCCGCGGATCAACACGGCGCCGCTTCCTTCGAGACGCCGATCGAGTCCATCCGCATAGCCAGCCGGAATCACCGCGAGCGTTGTCGGACGCGTAGCGCGGAAGTGGCCGCCGTAACCGACCGATTCGCCGGTGCGGATGCCTTTGATGGCAACGACACGGCTCGTGAGCGACATGACGGGCTTCAAGGCCAGGGTCGACGCCAGCGGCGGCGGCACGACGCCGTGGAGGAGAAGGCCGGGCCGCACGAAGTCGTACCACACGCGCGAGTCGCGCAACAGCGCTGCGCTGTTTGCCGCGTGACGATAGCGTGGCCGCGCACCGAGCTGATGCAGCCTGGCGCAGGCATTGTCGAACGCTCCGCGCTGCTGCTCGAAGAGCGCGCTCTGGGGTTCATCCGCCGTGGCAAAGTGCGTGTAGACCGCTTCGAGCTCCAGATTGGGACTGGCGAGAAGCTCAGGGATGGTCCGTTCGACGTTCTCGTGCCTGAACCCAAGTCGATGCATGCCGGTATCGATCTTGAGGTGATAACGAATCCGTGTGCCGCGGGCCGCAGCGGCGAGCTGCAACGCGCGTCCGGCAGACGGACTCGCAATGGTTGGCGTCAGATCGTGCGAAAACACGCCGTCGAGATCGCTGACGCTGAGCGCGCCGAAGATCAGAATGCGTGCGCGCGCACCCGACTCGCGCAGCTCCATGCCCTCCTCGAGGTCAGCCACCGCAAGCCAGGTGGCGCCCGCTTCCTCGAGCGCACGCGCCACACGGACGGCGCCATGACCGTAGGCGTTGGCTTTGACGACCGCGATGATCCCTGGCGCAGTGGACGGTCCGATCCCTGCGGCTTTGTTGAGCGAAGCTTCAGCGGTCAGGTGATCGGTAATGGCGCGGTAATTATGGCGTGTGGCGTCGAGGTCGACGTGAGCGGAGGTGCAGCGAATCACGCGGCGAAAATACCACGAGGGTTCCTTACTACGTGTTAGTGTTCAGCAAGATTCGCGAATCGAGTCTGCTGGCGAAGGAACGCGAGCTTGATCAAACCGGTGGGGCCGTTGCGCTGCTTGGCGACGATGAGCTCGGCGATGCCGTCCGATTCCGACGGCTCGTTGTCCTGCTTGTACATCTCCTCGCGGAAGATCAGAATGACGACGTCGGCGTCCTGCTCGAGTGCACCGGATTCGCGCAAGTCGGCCAACTGCGGGCGCTTGTCGGATCGCGCTTCGGGCGCGCGTGAGAGCTGCGACAACACGACGATCGGCACGTTGAGCTCCTTCGCGAGCCCTTTGAGCGATCGGGAGATCGACGCGAGTTCCAGCGTGCGATTCTCGTAGCGGCCGCGGCCGGTCATCAACTGGATGTAGTCGATCGCGAGCAGATCGAGTCCGTGCTCGGCCTGCAGGCGGCGCGCTTTGGCGCGCATCTCGAGAGCGCCGATGCCCGGCGTGTCGTCGATATACAAACGCGCGTCGCTCAGGGTTTCGAGCGCATGCGTAATCTGCCCGTATTCCTTCTGCCCGATCTGGCCGCTCATCAGACGGTAGTTGTCGATCTTCGCCTCGGACGCGAGCATGCGCATGAAGAGCTGCTCCTTCGACATTTCGAGGCTGAAGAACCCGGCGACCGATCCCGCCGTCGCGACATGCTGCGCGATATTGAGCACCAGGCTCGTCTTCCCCATCGACGGGCGCGCCGCGACGATGATCAGATCGCCGCGTTGAAAGCCGCGCGTCATCTTGTCGACTTCGGTGAAGCCGGTCGCGATCCCGGTGATGAAGCTTTTGTGCTCGAACAGCTGCTCGATCTTCGGGAAGCTCTCCTTGACGAGATCGCGCATGGCGACAAAGCCGGCCTTGATGCGATCTTCGGCGACGGCAAAGATCGCGCTTTCGGCTTCGTCGAGAATCAGGTCGGCTTCCTGATCCGCTTCGTACGCGTTCGAGAGAATCTTGTTGGCGGAGAAGATCAGGCTGCGGAGCGTCGCCTTCTCCTTGACGATCTTCGCGTAGTATTCGACGTTGGTCGAGCGCGGCACGCCGTCCACGAGCGAGGCGATGTACGCGGGGCCGCCGACTTCTTCCACTTCGCCGGCGCGTTCGAGCTCCTCTTTCAGCGTGACCAGATCGATCGGCTGGCTGCGCTCGGCAAGCGCCACCATGCGCTCGAAAATCCGGCGATGCGCGTCGCGAAAAAACGCCCGCGCGTCGATAACCGACGCGGCGATGTTGAACGATTCGTTGTCGATCAGGATCGCGCCGAGAACCGAACGTTCCGCTTCGAGATTGTGAGGAAGAGTACGTGCAGCGGCAGTAACGGTGTCGGCCATGACCAACGGGCGGGCGGCGAGCAGTATAAAACGAAAAGGCCGATCAGGCTGCCGCGATCGGCCTCACCAATAGATCGGGCTATCGCCCTATGTCGACGCGCGGCGTAGCTGAAGCCACGCCACCACACGAGGCTGCGGCGCCGCTACTCCGCTTTAATCACGATCACTTTCAACTGCGCGGTCACGTCGCGATGCAGTTTCACCGGAACCGTGTTCTCGCCGAGCGCCTTGATCGGATCCGGGAGCAGAATCTTGCGACGATCGACGTCGAAGCCCTTCTCCTTCAGCAGCTCCGCGATGTCGGCGTTGGTCACCGAGCCGTACAGTTGATCGTTTTCACCGACCTTGCGCGGAATCGCGATCTCGACCGCGGTCAGTCGCATCGCGATCGCTTCGGCGGACTGGCGATCCTCCGCCTCGCGCAGCCCGAGATTTTTCCGCTCGCGTTCGACCCGCTTCCTGTTGGTGTCGGTGGCCGGCAACGCAAGGTTGCGCGGCAGCAGGAAGTTGCGGGCGTAGCCGTCGGCAACTTTGACGATTTCGCCGCGGCGACCCAAATTCTCCACGTGATCTCTCAGAATAACTTCCACAATCGGCTCCTCGGCCGGTCTCAAGACCGGCCGCCACAGGTGAATGCCTAATCTGCCGCGTATGGCAGCAAGGCCAATTGACGCGCGCGGACGATCGCGATCCGCAGTGCGCGTTGATGCTTCGCGCACGTTCCCGAAATGCGCCGCGGCAGCACCTTGCCGCGCTCCGGGACGAAGCCGCCGAGCAGCTTCACGTCCTTGTAGTTGATGTCGTCGATCTTGTCCGCGCAGAACTTGCAGACCTTCCGCCGGCGGAACAGGCCGCGGCGCTGACCGCCGGCCTTTGCGTCCTTGTTCTTGTCGTCGCGCCCGCGCGCGCCGCCCGATGCGCCTCGTTTTGCCATGGCCATGATTTACAGCTCCGCCTCCAACCCCTCGAAATCGCCCGTATCGTCGGTGTCGTCCGGCGTCTGCGGACCCTCACCGGGCTGCCGCTCCGGCGGCAGTCCGCGCGCGATACGACGGCGGCGAGATTCTTCCTGACGCTTGCCGCGCGCGCGCTCGGCTTTGATCTGATCTTCGTCCACGCGCACGATCAGATGGCGCAGCAGACCGTCGCTGACTTTCAACCGGCGATCGACTTCCTTAACCAGATCACCGCCGCCCTTGATCACGTTGAAGACGTAAATGCCCTCCTTGTGATGGCCAATCTCGTAGGCGAGACGGCGGCGGCCGGTGAGGCCGGCGACTTCGGGTTTTTCCATGGTGCCGCCCATCCGCTGGACGATCTGCTCAACCTGCGTCTGCAGGTCGGTGATCTGCTGCTCGGGCGCGTCCGGCTGGACGATGTAGACGAGTTCGTACGTGCGTGCCATCTGCTCTCCTTCTGGACCTCTGTGAAGAGGGCCACGTCGTGTGGCAAGGAACGTGTTACGTGAATTTGGAGATCTCGAGATTCACAGTTCTTGATCGTTGGCTGCGTTGAACGTGTTCATCACACGTCCAATGCCGTCGGCAATGAACATCTCCGCGGCATCGGCGGCGCGCAGCACCGCCGCCTCAATTGTCGCCCGTTCGTCGGACTCGAACTTCGAGAGCACGTGATCGCTGAGATCGCGTCGCGCCTCGCCGCGTCCCACCCCAATGCGGAGGCGCGGAAACGCCGTGCCGCCCAGCTGCTCGATGATCGACTTGAGGCCGTTGTGCCCCCCGGCGCTGCCCTCGCGCCGCGCGCGAAGCCGCCCGAGCGGCAACTGCGCTTCGTCGACGATGACGAGCATGTCGGCCGGCTCGATCTGAAAGTACTGAGCCAGCCGCGATACCGCAAAGCCACTGAGGTTCATGAACGTCAGCGGCTTCGCCAGAATGGCGTCGCGCCCTTTCTTCACGTAGAGCGCTTCGTCGCGATCGCGCCAGGCGTCGCTGAGATTCCAGCGCCGCGCAAGTTCGTCGGCTACCCAGAAGCCGACGTTGTGGCGAGTATCGCGATACTGCGACCGGGGATTGCCCAGGCCCACGAGAAGCTTCATTAGTCTGTCGACCGTCTACCGTCGACGGTCGACGCGATCGAGGTTCCAGGAGTCCGAGGTTCCAAGATTCGAGGTTCCAGGATTCGAGGTCCCAACGTTCGAAATTCGAACGCCGGAAGCCCGAAGGCCGAACGCCGAACTTCGGAACGCCGGTACCTCGGAATCTACTTCTTCGCGGCCTCCTTGGCAGGGGCGGCAGCGGGTGCTTCGCCTTCCTTCTCGGTCTTGCCCTTCTTGATGACCTCGGGCTCCGCCGCGCCGACCACGGGCGCCGCCGCCACCTCGGCCGCCGCCGGTTCTTCCACCGCGCGCGGCGTCACGACGTGCACGAGCATCGTGTCGGGATCGCTGATCAGCGTCCATTTGGCGTTGGTTGCCACATCGCGCACGAAGATCGCCTGGCTGAGACCAAGCTCCCTCACATCCACCTCGATGGCGTCGGGGATTTCGGCCGGCAGCGTCTCGAGCTCAATCTCACGATGCAGCAGTTCGAGCACGCCGCCTTCCACCTTGACGCCGCGCGGCTCTCCCTTGAACAGGACCGGCACCGTCACCGTAATCTTGCGGTCCATGTTCACGCGATAGAAATCGGCGTGCAGGAGGGTGTGCGTGATCGGATCGAGCTGGAACTCCTTGACCAGCACGCGCGATTCACCTTCGCCGTCGATCTTCAGCCGGATGAGCGTGTTGAGCCCGGATTCCGAGTGCAGGATCCGGAGCAGCGGCTTCGGATCGACCGCCACCGGAAAGCTCTTGCCCTGCTCGCCTTCCTTCTGCGCGCCGTAAATGGTGGCGGGAATACGCCCCCCAGCGCGCAAACGCCGCGCTTCGTTCTTGCCCCTCGTCGGTCGTTTCACTGCGTCTAATGTCGCTTCCATAACTTATTTCGCAACGCCTATCAGCTCTCAGCTGTCAGCAAGCTCTTGCCGAAAGCTGAGACCCGAGAGCTAAACAAACAACGAACTCACCGAGGTCTCCTCGTGAATACTCCGAATCGCCTGTCCGAGCAGGCGTCCCACCTTGAGCTCCACGATCTTCGCGCACCTGGCGCTCTTGTCCTGCATCGGGATCGTGTTGGTCACGATCAACCGCTCGAGCGGCGATTTTTCAATCCGCTCGACCGCGGGATCCGAGAGCACGCCGTGCACCGCACACGCGAGCACCCGTTCGGCGCCGGCGTCCATCAAGGCCTGCGCACCTCTTTGAATCGTTCCCGCGGTGTCGATGATGTCGTCGGCAATCACGCACGTCCTGCCGCCCACCTCACCGATCACATTCATCACTTCCGCCGAGCCGGTGTCGCTGCGCCGCTTGTCGATCACCGCGAGTTCGGCGCCCAGTCTTTTCGCATACGCGCGCGCACGTTCGGCGCCGCCGGCGTCCGGCGCGACAATCGTCAGCACCGGGAAATTCTGGCGCGCGAGGTAATCGATGATCACCGGCGCGGCAAAGAGGTGATCGACCGGGAGGTCGAAAAACCCCTGAATCTGCGCCTTGTGCAAATCCATCGTCAGCACGCGGTTGACGCCTGCGGCGCTGAGGATGTTCGCCACCAGCTTGGCCGAAATCGGCACGCGTGGCTTGTCTTTGCGATCCTGGCGCGCGTATCCGTAATACGGAATCACCGCCGTGATGCGCGACGCCGACGAGCGGCGGAACGCATCCACCATGATGAGCAACTCCATGATGTGCTCATCGACCGATGTCGGCCGGCTCGGGTCGCCATCCAGGCCGTTACAGGTCGGCTGCACGACGAAAACATCCGTGCCGCGGATGTTTTCGTCGATCTGAAACGACACTTCCGAATCGGGGAAACGTCGCAGGCGGCACTGCCCCAGCGGAACGCCAAGGAACTCGGCGATCTCACTCGCGAGTTGCGGGTGAGCGCGGCCGGAGAACACTTTCAGATCACCGTATCCAGTCGGTCGCATCGAGGCATTATCGGTCCGAACTAGCAACGAACAACGAAGAACTCAGAACTCAGAACCTAGGAACCATTATCGGTCCGAACGACAACGAAAAACGACGAACTACGAACATCCGCGATCCTCGTTCTTCGCTGCGTGTTGTGGTTCTTGGTTCTTCGTTCTTCGTTCTTCAGTTGGTTGGGGCGGAAGGATTCGAACCTTCGAATACGGGCTCCAAAGGCCCGCGCCTTACCGCTTGGCCACGCCCCACCATAACGCGGCCTGGCGACCCCGGCGCAAACCCTTAGCTTATACGACGTTTACGGCTTCCGGCAAGCGCCGGCGCGGGAGGGTGCGGCTTGCTCCGGCCGGCCTTCGCGCGCCCAACGGCAAGGCGTCGCGCGTAATCGGCGCGCCCCAGCGTTCGCGTGGCGACGATGTGCCAGCCCGGGCGTGCGAGATCGCGGGCGGTGCGGGCGGCAGCCTCCGGACGTTCGAACAGACCAAAGACCGTGGAACCCGAGCCCGACATGGCGGCAAAGACCGCACCGGCGTCGGTGAGCGCCGACTTGATGCGGCCAATCGTCGGGTGATGCGCAATCACCGGGCCTTCGAGATCGTTGCGCAGGTTCCGCGCCCACTCCGGCCATCCTTGGGGAAGCGAGCGACCCGCATTGCCGCGCGCGAGCGCGCGCGGGTTGCTGTCGAACCACTGATACGCTTCTGCCGTGGCGACGCCAAACCGCGGCCGGATAATGACCACCGAGGAACGCGGGAGATCGGTCAGCGGGTAAATATCGTCGCCGCGACCGAGCCCCAGAGCGGTGCCGCCGAAAAGAAAAAATGGAACGTCCGATCCAATGGCGGCCGCCAGCCGGTTGATCGTGGGCATGTCGATCGCCAAGTCCCACACACGCGCAAGACCGAGCAGCGCGACCGCGGCATCGGCGCTGCCTCCGCCGAGACCGGCTTGCGCCGGGATCCGTTTTTCGATCTGCACGAGCGCATCGCGCGGCGTATTGCCGCGCCGCTTACCCGCCGTCTGCCACAACAGCGACGCGGCTTGCCACACCAGGTTGCGGCGGTCGGTCGGCACTTCGGGGTCGTCGCACTGAATGGTGAACGCACCTTGGCGCGGCACGAACGTGAGCGTGTCGTGGAGCGCGAGGGTCTGCAGAATGGTCCGCACGTCGTGATACCCATCGCCGCGCATGCCGAGGATACGCAGGTCGAGGTTGATCTTGGCGAATGCGGGTAACGAAAGGGGTTCCACAGTTGCTAAGTTCCGAGGTTCCTGGTTCCGAGCTTCGCGGTTCTGATGTTCGAGCTTGGAATGCTCTTTGTTCTTCGTTCTTCGTTCTTAATCCTCCGTCGATCCGCGCAGTGGCGCGATCGCTCGCAGATCGTTCAACGTTATTCGTTCTGCGCTCGGCGGGATATCAACCGTGAAGGCGCGCTCGTCAAGTTCGACATTTGTTTGCAGCTGGTCGAGGCGCGCGGTCGCGTCAACTCTTCCCGGTTCCCTGCTGCGAATGCGGACGGTGCGCGGCCAGCCGTTCAGATGATCGCCGTAGTCCACGAGCCACGGTCCGTAGTCGGCGGCCACGATCACCGGTTCGCCGTTTCGCTGCTGCAGGTACGCCGTAATGTCGCTTGCAAGCGAGACGGCACTCCAGCCGCCATTCCACGAGCGTCCGTTGGTGGCCGTGACGCCGTCGCTGAGACATCCAGTCAACACCAGCCGGACGTCGTCTGCGCTCAGCGCCAGTGCCGTGAGCCGATCGAGCACATCGGCCAACGCCACGTCGGGCAACACGCGGTTGTCACGCGGAAAGAGCAACGTCGCGCGGTTGTCGCGGCCGGCGAGGACGAACACCGGCGGCCCAAACGGTGCAACCGCTTCGAGTCGGAGCGCGCCCGGCGCGGCAAATCCCGCGTGCAAGGTACCACGCAGCCGTTCGCCTCCCGCGCGCCCTGACAAACGAATTTCGGTGGTCAGTGTTTTCAAGCCGCGGCAGGAACGCGTCGCCTTATCGAACGCGCCCATCGCGGCTGGATCGTTGGACGGCGCGCCCTCGGGACGCCTGGGTATTCCCGCGGCGCACGCGGACAGCCACAGAGCGACGCAGATAACGCAGATAAAGAGGGACGCAGATGGACACAGATGACGAAGATATTCTTTTGATCTTGAACAACGCGCCGCCACATTGAAGGACCGAACGCAAGGAAGCGATCTTCTGTTCGTCACCAGCAAAAACCGAAGCGGGGACGCAGATGACGCAGATATTCTTTTGATCTTGAACACGGCGCCGCCGCATTGAACGCCCGAACGCAAAGACGAGATCCTCTGCTCGTCACGATCAAAAACCCTTCTTTGTGTTCATCTGCGGCTGGTTTTATCTGCGCTCTATCTGCGTCTAATCTGCGCTCTATCTGCATCTAATCTGCGTTGCTATCTGCGTCTAATCTGCGTTGCTATCTGCGTTTTATCTGCGTTTTATCTGCGTTTTTATCTGCGTCCATCTGCGTCTCATCTGCCTCTCATCTGCGTCTCATCTGCGTTCCACGCACGTCTTCGCTAACGGCGGCGGGCGCGCGCATCCTTGATCTTCTTCTCAACCGCCGCGCGATCGATGCCCTCGCCGCTCCCCTTGAGCGCCCGCTCCCACGCCCCAATCGCTTCGTCGGGTTTGCCGCGCCGCGCCAGCACGTCGCCAAAGTGATCCTGAATCACCGATTCGTTGGTGGCGACGCTCGCGGCTTTGCGCAGCGGCGTCTCCGCTTCTTCGGCTTTGCCGCTCTTGAACAACGCCCATCCCAGGCTATCGAGATAGGCAGGGTTGTCGGGCTCGACTTTGAGCGCGCGCTCGATCAGCGTGATCGCTTCCGCCAGACGCAGACCGCGATCCGCCAGCATGTAGCCGAGATAGTTGAGGGCCGCGGCGTTGAGCGGATCGCGCTCGATCAGTCGCCGGAACTCGCGTTCGGCCTCGTCGATCTTGCCCGCCTCCTCGAATACCGCGCCCAGCTTGAGCGTGATGTCGTCTTCCTCCGGCGCCTGATTGCGCGCCTCCTGGAGCAGCTTGACCGCCTCGTCGCGGCGTCCCAGGCCGACGAGCGCGTCGGCTCGAAGCGTCAACAGGCGGTTGTCACCCGGATGACGCGTCAGTGCATCTTCCGCGAGCTCGGCCGCTTTGGCGTGCTGTTTTGCGCTCACGTGGGCCTGCACGAGATAGGCGTCGTAGGTCGGGTTTTTTGGCGCGAAATTCTTGGCGAGCGTAAACGCGGCAATCGATTGCTGCGCGTCGCCCTCCTGCAAATGCGCAAAGCCTAACTGTGCCATCACCATGGCCGCGTCGCTCTCGTTGCCTTTCGCGCGGGTGACGGCATCCTTCGAGAACGGCGTCAGCAGATCGATCACCTTCCTGGTGTCGCGCTGCGCGAAAAACACTTGCGACAGCGCGTACAGCGCTGTGACGCTGCTCGGATCGATCGCGAGCATCTTGCGAGCCGCCTCTTCGGCCGCGGGGAGATCGCCGAGCTGCCGGCTGGCCATCGAGAGCAGATACAACGCGCGTGTATCCTGCGGACTGGTCGTGAGTAGTTCCGTGAGCGCATCACGCGCGCGAATTGTGGCGGCCTCCTCATGGACGTTGAGCAGCGCGCCAATCATGCGCATCCGCAGATCGCGGCTCGGGCTGCGCAGCGCGGCCACGGCGTTGGAGTACGCCTCAGCCGCGTCGGTCCACCGGCCGAGACGTTCGTACAGCTCGCCGAGCGAGGAGTAGCGCCGCGGATCGATCTCCGCGGCCATTTGCAGCGCTTGCGCCGCTTCATCCACGCGTCCGACAGCGAGGCGCGCATCCGACAGCAGCATGTAAGGCTCGGGCGAGATCGGCGCCTGCGACACGACACCCTCGAGAACCGGAATCGCTTTCTCCGGCTCGCCCGATCGCATGTAGAGGCGGCCGAGCGTCACCTGCACGCTCAAATCGGTCGCCACGGCAGGGGTGTCCATGATTTTCGAGAGATGCTCGATCGCGTCGCCGCGAAGCTGCTGACGCGAGCGGCCCGCAGGCGGATCGACGCTGCCATCGCTCCAGGCGGCAAAGACGAGTCCCAGAATCCGATGCGCTTCGGTCGAGCTCGGGTCGATCTTCAGCGCCTGTTCCGCGTGTTCGATCGCTTCGTCGGCTTTGTTCTGGCGCGCGTAAAAGCCGGCGATCTCGGCCCGGATTTCCGCCGACTTCGGATCGGCGGCCATCGCCCGCTTGAATGCTTCGAGCGCGGCGGCCTCGTCGCCCTGGCCTTCGAGATGCCGCCCGAGCAGGAACTCGTAGTACGCCTGCGCCGAAGGCGGCGCGGGCGAAACGGGCTGCACGGGTTGTGTGTGGACAAGCGATGGCGCGACAAGGCCCAACAAGAAGACAAGGGCGGCAGTGCGCATATCCTCGAATCTTACTCGGTGCGGGGTTGTATAT
>JBKPDL010000143.1:0-12327 GCA_046727855.1 Acidobacteriota bacterium | reverse complement strand
TTTCCCCTCAGTGCACACAATCAGCTCATCCCGATGGTGGTCGAACAGACCAACCGGGGCGAGCGCGCGTACGACATTTTCTCGCGCCTGCTCAAGGACAACATCATCATCATCGGCACGCCGATCGACCACAACATTGCCAATCTCGTGGTCGCGCAAATGCTGTTTCTTGAATCGGAAGATCCCGACAAGGACATCCAGCTTTACATCAACAGCCCCGGCGGATCGATCACCGACGGCTTTGCGATCTACGACACCATGCAGTTCATCCGCCCTGACGTGCAGACTATCTGCATCGGGCAAGCGGCGTCGATCGCGGCGGTGCTCCTGGCGGCCGGTGCGAAGGGCAAGCGCTACTCGCTCCCGAACTCACGCATTCTGATCCATCAGCCTTGGATGTCGGGACTCGGCGGGCAGGCCACCGATATCGACATCGCCGCGAAAGAGATCCTGCGTATGCGTGTGCGGATCAACGAGATTCTGGTGGCGCACACCGGGCAGGATATCAAGCGCATTCAGGAAGATACCGAACGCGACTACATCATGTCGGCCGAGCAGGGCAAAGAGTACGGAATTATTGACGACGTGATTCGGAAACGGGTGTAGGCTAGAGGTAGGAATGGTGAAAAAAACCGGCGATAGCGGCGAGGTTTTGCGCTGCTCGTTCTGCAATAAGGATCAGAACGACGTCAGGAAGCTGATTGCGGGCCCCACCGTCTTCATCTGCGACGAGTGCGTCGAGGTCTGCAACGACATCATTGCCGACGATAACCGGTTCGAGAGCCGCGGCGTGCGTACGTCGCTGCCGACGCCACAGGAGATCAAGAAGTTCCTCGACGAGTACGTCATCGGCCAGGAGCTCACCAAGAAGAAGCTCGCGGTCGCGGTCTACAACCATTACAAGCGGCTCGAAATCCAGAAGCAGCCGCGCAGCCGCAACGACGTCGAGCTCACCAAGTCCAACATCCTGCTGATCGGCCCGACGGGCACGGGCAAAACCCTGCTCGCCCAGACGCTGGCGAAGCTGTTGTCGGTGCCGTTCACCATTGTCGACGCGACCACGCTTACCGAGGCGGGGTACGTCGGCGAGGACGTTGAAAACATCATTCTCAAGCTGCTGCAGGCCGCCGGCGGCGATATCGAGAAGTGCCAGCAGGGGATCGTCTATATCGACGAGATCGACAAGATTGGCCGCAAGGACGAGAACCCCTCGATCACGCGCGACGTCTCGGGCGAAGGCGTGCAGCAGGCGCTGTTGAAGATTCTCGAAGGCACGGTGGCCAATGTGCCACCCCAGGGCGGGCGCAAGCATCCGCATCAGGAGTTCTTCCAGATCGACACGACGAACATCCTGTTCATCTGCGGCGGCGCGTTTGTCGGTCTCGAGAAGATCATCGAGCGGCGAATCGGCAGGAAGACGCTCGGGTTCAAGGCCGACATCAAGACGCAGAAGGGGCGCGACGTCGGTGTCATCCTCGAGCAGATCGAGCCGCAGGACATGATCAAGTTCGGGCTCATCCCGGAGTTCGTCGGCCGCCTGCCGGTGGTCGGCACGCTGCACGAGCTCGACAAGCCGGCGCTGATCCAAATCCTGACCCAGCCGCGCAACGCCATCACGCGGCAGTATCAAAAGCTGTTCGAGTACGAGAACGTGAAGCTGCGCTTTACGGAAGACTCGCTCGACGCAATCGCGGAGATGGCGCTGGAGCGCAAGATCGGCGCGCGCGGGCTGCGGATGATCATCGAAGACCTGATGCTGGACCTGATGTACCAGCTGCCCGGGCAGAAGAAAACGCGCGAGTGCGTCGTCACGCGCGAAATGGTGCTGAGCAAGAGCAGCGCCCTCGAAGTCATCGAGAAGGCGGGCTAAGAACCTGGAGACTGCGGGATTGCCGATTGGTGATTGCAGGTTGAACAGCAAACAATCAAATCTGCAGTCTCCAATCGGCAATCTGACATCTCATCTCATAGCAGCATATGGTTGAAGTTTACGAGACTCTCCCGATTGTCCCTCTGCGGGACGTCGTCGTTTTTCCACACATGATGCTGCCGTTCGTGATTGGACGGCCGTCGTCCATCCGCGCGCTCGAGCACGCGTTGGCCAAGGACAAACGCATCTTCCTCGCGGCGCAGCACGACGCGGCGGTTGACGATCCGGGCGCCAACGACATCTACACCATGGGCTGCATTGTGAACGTGGTGCAGAGCCTCAAGCTGCCCGACAGCAACATCAAGCTGCTCGTCGAGGGCGTGGATCGCGCGCGCGTGGTCGAGTGGAAGGAAGACAAGGGCTTCCACCGCGTCGTCGTCAAGGTGCTGCAGCGGCAGAAAGAATCGTCCGGCGACGTCGAGCAGACCATGAGCAAAGTGGTCACGCTGTTCGAGCAGTACGTCAAGCTGTCGAACAACCTGCATTACGACGCCATGATCGCAGCGGTGCGCGTGGACGATCCCGGCAAGCTGGCCGACACGATTGCCGCGCATCTGAACGTCGGCGTGGACGAAAAGCAGAACCTGCTCGAGATCATCTCGCCGCTCGAACGGCTCAACCGCATCGTGAACATCCTCGAAGCTGAGGTCGACAAGCTCCAGGTCGATCGCCGGATCCAGTCTCGCGTCAAGAAGCAGATGGAAAAGGCGCAGAAGGAGTACTACCTCAACGAGAAGATGAAGGCGATCCAGAAAGAGCTGGGTCGCAAGGACGAAAAAGGCAACGAAATCGAAGAGCTCAAGAAAAAGATCGAGCAGTCGCGGATGCCGAAGGACGTCGAGGAAAAGGCCATCCAGGAGCTGAAGCGGCTCGAGGCGATGCCGCCGATGTCGGCGGAAGCGACGGTCTCGCGCAACTACCTCGATTGGCTCATCGCGGTACCGTGGCACAAGAAGACCAAGGAAAGCCGCGATCTCAAGAACGCCGAAGTCATCCTCAACGAAGATCACTACGGTCTCGAAAAGATCAAGGAGCGCATCCTCGAGTTCCTGGCCGTGCGGGCGCTGGTCAAGAAGCCGAAGGCGACGATTCTGACCTTTGTCGGACCTCCGGGCGTCGGCAAGACCTCGCTGGCAAAATCGATCGCGCGCGCGATGAACCGCAAGTTCGTCCGCCTGTCGCTCGGCGGTGTGCGCGACGAAGCGGAAATCCGCGGCCACCGCCGCACGTATATCGGCGCGTTCCCGGGCCAGATCATCCAGATGATGAAGAAGGCCGGCACGCTCAACCCGATTTTCCTGCTCGACGAAGTGGACAAGATGTCGATGGACTTCCGCGGCGATCCGTCGGCGGCGCTGCTCGAAGTGCTCGATCCCGAGCAGAACAGCGCGTTCCTCGATCACTATCTCGACGTCGAGTACGACCTGTCGCACGTGATGTTCATCTGCACGGCCAACGTGCTGCATACCGTTCCGCAGGCGCTGCGCGATCGTATGGAGGTAATGCAGCTGGCGGGTTACACCGAGTACGAAAAGATCGAGATCGCCAAGCGGTTTCTAGTGCCCAAGTCGGTCGAAGGCACTGGGCTCACCGACAAGAACATTACCTTCACCGACGAAGCGATTCAAACGATCATCCAGCGCTACACGCGTGAGGCGGGCGTCCGCAATCTCGAACGCGAAATCAACTCGATTTGCCGCAAAGTGGCGCGCAAGGTGGTGGTCGATGCCGCGTCGTCGGACGAGATCACGCCGGAAAAAGTCACAGAGTACCTGGGTGTTCCGCGCTTCCGGCCGACGCTCGCCGAGGAACGGAACGAAATCGGCGTGGCCACCGGTCTGGCATGGACCGAGGTGGGCGGCGAAATCCTGGTGACGGAAGCGACGCTGATGCCCGGTCGCGGCCGCTTGACGCTCACCGGCAAGCTGGGCGACGTCATGCAGGAGTCGGCGCAGGCGGCCATGAGCTACGTTCGCTCGCGCGCCGAGGAGTTCGGTATTGCCAAGGACTTCAATCGCCGTCTCGACGTGCACGTGCACATTCCGGAAGGCGCCATTCCCAAGGATGGGCCGTCCGCGGGGATCACGCTCGCGACCGCGCTGGTATCGGCACTGGCGCGCGTGCCGGCGCGGCGTGATGTCGCAATGACCGGCGAGATCACGTTGCGCGGCAAGGTGCTGCCGATCGGCGGCGTAAAGGAAAAGGTCCTCGCCGCTCACCGCGCCGGGCTGAAGGACATCATCCTGCCGAAGGACAACGAAAAGGATCTGGCCGACATCCCGAAGAACGTGCTCGACGTCATGAATCTGTATCTCGTCCAGACGATGGATGAAGTGCTGAAACAGGCGCTCGAAGGTCCGTTGACGCCGATTGCGCCGTCGCCGGAGACGGCCGTCGAAGTGGACGACGAAGCGTCGGACACGATCACGCATTGATAGCGTCGTGTAGCGCGGACCTTCAGGTCCCGCGTTCCCGCTTCGCGTGAAGGTCCAAGCCGAATTCATCACCAGCGCCGTCGACTCCGCAGGCTTTCCGAGGGAACGTCTGCCCGAACTGGCGCTGGTCGGGCGCTCGAACGTCGGCAAGTCGAGTCTGATTAACGCGCTGGTGCGCCACAAAGTTGCGCGCACGAGCGCCGCGCCGGGAAAGACGCGCCTCGCGAACTTTTATCGGGTGGCTCGCGAAGGAGTGCCGCCGTTTTATCTGGTGGATTTGCCGGGCTACGGATATGCGCGAGGTGGTGACGCCGCAGCGCAAGAGTTCCAGTCCATTACCAGCGGGTACTTCGGGAAAAGGGGTCAGACCCCTTTTTCGGACGGCGGGAAAGAGCGCGAGAAAAAGGGGGCAGACCCCTTTTCCCTCTTTTTCGTGCTGCTCCTGATCGACAGCCGCCATCCGGGACTGGAATCCGATCTGCACGCGTGGCGATGGCTTGGCTCGCTGGCTGTGCCCTCGTCGATCGTCGCAACCAAGTTGGACAAGTTGTCGCGCGCCGACCGCGCGCGGCATTTGAAGGAGCTCGAAAGAGTACATGAAAGCCCGGTCCTGGGCGTGTCCGTCCAGACCGGCGAAGGGTTAAAGGAACTGTGGCAACAGATCGCAACGCGGCTCAGGCGACTCAGGCCGACGCCGCCACCATCACCGCTCCCACCGAACAAGTAACGCTGGACCTCACGACGCTGAAGGAAATGAGCGTGACCGCGCTGACCAGGATCGCGCGCGAGCACGAGATTCCCGGCGCGACCGGCATGCGCAAGCAGGAGCTGATTTTCGAAATCCTGCGCGCGCGTGCGGCCAAGGCCGGCCTGATCTTTTCCGAGGGTGTGCTCGAAGTCCTGCCCGACGGGTTCGGCTTTCTGCGCGCGCCCGACTACAACTACCTCGCAGGGCCTGACGACATCTACGTGTCGCCCTCGCAGATTCGCAAATTCGATTTGCACACCGGCGACACGGTTGCGGGACAGATCAGGCCGCCGCGCGAGGGCGAACGCTACTTCGCGCTGATCAAGGTGGAAGCCGTCAACTTCGAGCCGCCTGCCCGCGGCAAGGAGCGGATCTTCTTCGAGAACCTGACGCCGGTCTATCCGCAGGAGCGGATCAAGCTAGAAGCCGATCCCGAAAACCTGTCGACGCGAGTCATGGATCTCATGACGCCGCTTGGCAAGGGACAGCGTGGGCTCATCGTGGCGGCGCCTCGCACCGGCAAGACGATGATTCTGCAGGCTATTGCCAACGCGATCACCGCCAATCATCCGGAGGTCTATCTGATCGTCCTGCTCATCGACGAGCGGCCGGAAGAGGTCACCGACATGCAGCGCTCGGTGAAGGGCGAGGTGATCTCGTCCACCTTCGACGAGCCTGCGCAGCGGCACGTTCAGGTCGCCGAAATGGTGATCGAGAAAGCCAAGCGTCTCGTCGAACACAAGAAGGACGTCGTGATTCTGCTCGATTCGATCACACGGCTGGCGCGCGCCTATAACACCATTGTGCCCACCTCCGGCAAGGTGCTCTCGGGCGGCGTGGACAGCAACGCCTTGCAGCGGCCGAAGCGCTTTTTTGGCGCCGCCCGCAATATCGAACAGGGCGGCTCCTTGACAATCGTCGCCAGCGCGCTCGTTGATACCGGCTCGCGCATGGACGAAGTGATCTTCGAGGAGTTCAAGGGCACCGGCAACATGGAGGTGCACCTCGATCGCAAGCTCGCCGATCGGCGCGTCTTCCCCGCCATCGACATTCAGAAGAGCGGGACCCGCAAAGAAGAACTGCTGTTGCAGCGCGACGACCTCAATCGCGTCTACGTGCTGAGGAAAGTGCTCACGCCGCTGTCGCCGGTCGAGGCGATGGAGCTGCTGCTCTCGAAGATGGGCAAGACGAAGTCCAACAGCGAGTTCCTTGCCGCGATGCAGAATGGCAAAGCGTAAGCAGGAGGGGACGAAAGGCGTCGCGAAGGTCGCCAAGAAGGCCCTGCCCGTCGCGCCCGCCGCGCGAGCGACGCGCGGCGTGTCCAATCTAGTTCCCGGCGAACCGCACCAGCCGCGCACGGTGCGCGTTGGCATCACCCAGATGGCCTGCGCTGAGAACCCCGATACCAATCTCAGGCGGCAGGTCGCGCTGGTCGAAACAGCGGCAACGGCCGGCGCGCAGATCATCTGCACGCAGGAGCTCTTTCGCTCGCAGTATTTCTGTCAGGTCGAGGATCACCGCTTTTTCGCGCTCGCGGAGCCGATACCCGGGCCCTCTACCGAAGCGCTCTCGGCTGTCGCAAAAAAGCGCGCGGTCGTCATTGTTGCGTCGCTGTTCGAAAAGCGCGCCGCGGGCCTGTATCACAACACCGCCGCGGTGATTGATGCCGACGGATCGCTCCTTGGCGTGTATCGCAAGATGCACATTCCGGATGATCCGCTCTACTACGAGAAGTTCTATTTCACGCCGGGTGACACTGGATTCCGCTCGTGGAAAACGCAGCATGCCACGATCGGCGTGTTGATCTGCTGGGATCAATGGTTTCCGGAAGGCGCGCGGCTCACGGCAATGCAGGGTGCGGAGATCCTGTTCTATCCGACTGCGATCGGCTGGCACCCATCGGAGAAGAAAGAGTTCGGCAAGGCTCAGCATGATTCCTGGGAGCTCATCCAGCGAAGCCACGCGGTGGCGAACGGATGTTTCGTGTGCGCGCCCAACCGCGTCGGACACGAGATCGTCCGTGACGCGAAGGGCAAGCCGGTGAATCCCGACGGCATCGAGTTCTGGGGGCAGTCGTTCATCGCCGCGCCGGACGGCGCGATCATGAAACGCGCGTCGGCGTCGCGCGAGCAAGTCGTCGTCGCCGATTGCGATTTGGCCCGGGTCGAATTCAGCCGCACGCATTGGCCGTTCTTACGGGACCGGCGTGTGGACGCCTATGCGGATCTGACCAAACGATTCATCGGATAGGATCCGTCGCCTTCGGCTCGGGCTGGCTCCCACCCGTACGAGGCGAAGGTCCCACCGCGCAGCGGTCCCTGTGTTATCGTGGCCCGACGGCTATGCGGATCCTGCTGCTCTCGATGCCGGATTCCTTCGAACACACGCCTACGATCGCCATTCGCATGCCGAACGGTGCGCTCGGCTCGCTGGCTGGCAACCTCGACCCTCATCATCGCGTCGCTATCGCCGATCTCGTCCTCGCCCAGACATCGGTGCGGCAAACCATCGAGCGACTAATCGCCGAGGTCAAGCCGGACGTGGTTGGCCTCTCGGTGATGACGTTCCAGCGGCCAACTGCACGCCGGGTGATCGCGCTCATCCGCGCAAGACAACCGGGCGTCCGCATCGTCGTCGGCGGTTACGATCCCAGCCTTGCGCCCGAAGCGTGGACCGCGCCCGCCATCGGCGTCGACGCGATCGTTCGCGGCGAAGGCGACATGACGTTTCGGGAGCTGATCCGCGCGTTTGACGCCGGCCGTGGGCTCGACGAGATCAAAGGGATTTGGTTTCGCAACGGCGCAGAGTTCCGCCGTAACCCGCCGCGCGGCATCTCCCGCTTGGCTGACGGCGAAGTTCGCCGGCCGAAGCGCGACGCACGACTGCTGTCCGGCTACACCATGCTGGGACGCCCGGTGGATGTCGTCGAGACGTCCCGCGGCTGCACCTTCGACTGCAGCTTCTGCTCGATCATCGAGATGCGCGGGCGCAACTTCCACCGCTTTCCGATCGACTGGGTGATCGCCGACATCGCCGATGCGCAGGCACGCGGTGCGCGCACCATCTTCTTCGTCGACGACAACATCACGCTCGACGTGCCGCGGCTCGAGCAGCTGTGTGAAGCGATCATCGCCGCCGGTCTCAACAAGATCGAATACATCGCGCAGGCCATGACGGCCTCGATTGCGTCGCACGGCGATCGCCTCGCCGCATTGATGCGCCGCGCCGGATTCCGCTACGTGTTTCTCGGCATCGAGAACGTGCTCGACGAGGACCTCGTGTTTCTCAAGGCGCGGTCGAAGAACAGCCGCCTACGGGTCGATGGGCGCAGCAACACCGCGGTGGATGCGGTGAACACGCTCCATCGCCACGGCATGCTCGTCGTTGGCGGGTTGATTGTCGGCAACCCCGACGATCGGCGCGAGTCGATCGCCGCCAATCTCGCGTTCGCGCGCCGCTACGTCGACTGGCCGTACATCCAGCATCCGACGCCCTATCCGGGCACGCCGATGACACGCGATTTCGAGCAGCGCGGGCTCATCGCCAACGATCGGGTCGAGGAGTACGATGGGACAACCGCCGTCACCCGAAGCGCCCACCTCGAGCCGGGCGAGATCGAGTTCATGCGGTGGAAAGCGGAACGATGGCTCAAAGTGCGGCATATTCCCGCTGTGTTTCGGCGCGACCCGGGGTTCGTACTGCGCAACGGATGGCGCATGCTGGGGCATACGTTCCGGGGCTCGACATGGCGTTCGGCGATTGGATTGGAGTCGGAGGAAGCGGTGTTCGAGCGCTACCGCGCCATCCGCGCACGCGAGCGTGAATACGTCGACTGGCCCGATCCGATCGCGAACCAGCCAGCGGAGCGGCATGCAGTATCGTGTCAGTAGATGCGGTCGCGGGCGCGCCTCCTCAAGGGGACACCTTCAGATCACGGCTTCTCCTTTCCCCCCGAGTGGCGGCGCCACAGCGGCACCTGGATTAGCTGGCCTCGTCCCGAAGGCATTTCTTTTCCCGGCCGCTACGCAGAAGCCATCCACGACATCATCGGCCTGATCCGCGTCATCACGCAGTTCGAGCGCGTCCATCTCAACGTTCCCAACATCGACTACGAGCGCATCGTCCGTGAGTTGCTGGCGAACGGCCACGTCCGACTGTCGCGCGTGACCTTTCATTACATCAACACCAACGAATGCTGGACGCGTGATCACGGACCGGCATTTGTGCTGCGCACGCGGCGTGGACGAAGCGAAGCCGCCATCGTCGATTGGGGATACAACGCATGGGGCGGAAGGTATCGGCCGTACGATGCGGACGATGCGGTGCCGACGCGCGTCGCGGAGGAGTACGGGCTGCCGGTGTTCTATCCAGGCATCGTGATGGAAGGCGGCGCCGTAGATTTCAACGGCGCTGGCACCGTGCTGACGACCACCTCGTGTCTGCTGAACAAGAATCGCAACCCGCAGTTATCGCAACGGCAGGTCGAGCGCTATTTGAAGGCGTATTACGGCCAGGGTCACGTTGTCTGGCTGGGCGACGGGATCGAAGGCGACGATACCGACGGTCACATCGACGACCTCGCTCGCTTCGTGGACGAACGCACCATCGTAATCGGCATGGAGGACGATCCGGGCGATCCGAACTTCAAAGTGCTGCGCGAGAACCGGCGCCTGCTCGATCGCGCGCGCGATCAGGATGGATGTCCGTTTGCGATCGCGGAGCTGCCGATGCCGCGGCCGGTCAGGTACAGAGGGCAGCGCCTCCCGGCGACGTATATGAATTTTTACTTCGTCAACGGTGCCCTGCTCGTGCCGACGTTTGCGCAGGCGCGCCGCGATCGCGCCGCGCTCGCGGCGCTGCAGCGCTTACTACCCCGGCGGCGCGTGATCGGCATCGATTGCCGTGCGCTGATCTGGGGCCTGGGCGCGATCCACTGTTTAACTCAACAGCAACCGGTATTCGGAGGGCGGACCTGAAGATCTGCGGCTACACAAGACCGTTAGCTTGAAGGCGGCCCTATAGGTCGGCGGCTACACGTTCAATACGACTCATGTAGCGGCGGGACCTTTAGGTCCGCCCAACAACGATAGCCGCCGTCTGTAGGGCCACCTTTCAGTCCCTCCCACCCGACGCATAGCCGCAGCCGGTCGGGTCCCGCGCTGACTGAATGGGGAACGCGCTTTTTCCGTGGCGGGTGGCTTAGGTCCGCGAAAATAGACCTGTGGCCCGCCCCCTCAGCGTCGTCGCCGATCAAGCCTTTTCCCGCGCTGCCGGTGCTCCGCTGATCGACGGCAACGCTGTGCGCTTGCTGCGCGACGCCGGTGAGAATTATCCCGCCTGGATGGACGCCATCAGAAAGGCGCGCAAGTGCATCCATTTCGAATGCTACATCGTCCACGACGACACCTCCGGCTACACGTTTGCTGAGGCGCTCATCGAGCGCGCACGGGCCGGCGTGCGGGTGCGGCTGATCTACGACTGGATCGGCGCGCTCACGGCGACCACGTGGATGTTTTGGGAACGACTCTGTCGTGCCGGCATCGAGGTGCGCGCCTTCAATCAGCCGCGGCTCGATTCACCGCTGGGATGGCTGTCGCGCGATCACCGCAAGATGATCGCGGTCGACGGCGAAGTTGGCTTCATCAGCGGTCTCTGTGTCGGTGACATGTGGGCCGGCACCGGACGCTACGCCGGCCGCGATCCGTGGCGTGACACCGGTGTGGAGATTCGTGGGCCCGCCGTCGCCGACATCGAAGGGGCGTTCGCGGATGTCTGGTCGACGATGGGGCCGCCGTTGCCGGCCGATGAGAGCGTCATGCTTCCCGGACGGCCGGAGGGCAACATCGCGCTGCGTGTGATCGCGACCAAACCCGCGACCGCCGGCATGTTTCGACTCGACCAGCTCGTCGCAGCCGTCGCGCGCAAGACGCTGTGGATCACCGACGCCTATTTCGTCGGCGCATCGCCATACGTGCAGGCGCTCGTCGCCGCAGCGGAGGACGGCGTCGACGTCAGGATGCTCGTGCCGGGCGCCTCCGATTTGCCGTGGGTGCAGCAGCTCGCGCGCGCCGGATACCGCCCGCTCCTGCAGGCCGGCGTTCGCATCTTCGAGTGGAACGGATCGATGGTCCACGCAAAGACGGCCGTCGCCGACCGGCGTTGGGGGCGCGTCGGATCGAGCAATCTGAATATTCAGAGCTGGTTAGGCAATTGGGAGCTCGACGGCGCGATAGAGGACGAGGGCTTCGCCGGGCAAATGGAGGACATGTATCTTCACGATCTCGAGAACGCGACGGAAATCGTTCTTAGCGACAATCGTGTGACGCGCGTCGGCGGGCGCGCACGAAATCGCGCCCATCGGCGCCGCTGGGCGCATCGCACCGGCCGCCGTGCCGCCACGGCGGGCGCGCTGCGACTGGGCCGCACGTTTTCGGCTGCCCTTACCGCCCGACGTGCGCTCGGCGCCGCGGAAGCCGTAATCCTTGTCTACGGCTTGATCCTGCTCGGCGCGCTCGGCGTCGCCGCGTTGACTCGGCCCCCCGTCGTCGCCTATCCGCTCGGCGTGTTCCTGGTATGGATTGCGTTCAGTTGGCTGATTCAATCGCTCAAGCTGTGGCGCCGCCGGGAACAGCCAATTCGAGCAAAAGACCAGACCGGCCAGCGGGAACACGCAGCGTAAGCTATACTGGAGTTTTGTTGATCCCGCCAGAAAGTTGGCCGTGCGTGCGCACGACGCGGATCTGGCAGCAAGGGAGTGCATCGTGAAAGACGGCATCCACCCTCAGTATCAGGAAGTCGAAGTCCACTGCGCGTGCGGCGCCAAGTGGAAGACGCGTTCAACGCGCAAAGATCTGCACCTCGAAATCTGCTCCAACTGTCATCCGTTTTTCACGGGTCGCCAGAAGCTGATTGACACCGAAGGCCGCGTCGATCGCTTCACCAAGAAATTCGGCGCGCAGACGGTCGAGAAGCAGAAGACGGCTGCCAGAGCCGCAAAAGAGCAGAAGGCCAAGACGACGAGAACTAAGCACTAACGAGGCCCTGCCTGAGACCGTCGAGCATGTTGGGATCTATGCCGACATGTCGGTCGGTCTGAGACTAGGCCTCGTTAGACCGTTATGCGGGCACAGACGTGAATTTTGTACGCGTTGTGGACCCGCATAACGGTCTACGGCGCGCGGAGCGCGCCAAGCCAACAACAAGAACTAGCCAAG
>JBKPDL010000142.1:0-48585 GCA_046727855.1 Acidobacteriota bacterium | reverse complement strand
GACCAGCTGGCCGCGCACTTACGCAACCTCCGTCCGCGCTGACCATGCACATCACCGGGACATATTCCTTCGCCGCGCTTCCTGCCGCTGTCTGGGATCTCCTGATGGACACGCGCGCGATTGCCGCGTGCCTTCCCGGATGTAGGGAGCTGCGCGACCTGGGCGATGACTTGTACACCGCCGAGCTGAACGTCGCCGTGGCTGCGGTCTCCGGCCACTACGGCGCCACCATCGCGATCAAAGACAAGATCCTGCCCACCTCCTATCGCCTCGCGATCGAAGCCAGCGGCCGGATGGGATTCGTGAAGGGCGAAGCGCGCGTGACGTTGGCGGAAAAGGACGGCCAAACCACCGTCGCGGTCGACGCGACCGCCGATGTCGGCGGCACGGTAGCGCGCGTCGGTCAACGCCTGATTGAAGGCGTTGCGCGGATGACGATGGATCGCTTTTTTGCGTGTCTGGCGGGGAAACTATCAGGTACGTGAGGCCGACCGTCGACGGTCTCCGGTCGTTCTTCGTTCTTAGACCGTTATGCGTGAATTTTGTACGCGTTGTGGACCCGCATAACGGTCTACGTCGCGCGGAGCGCGCCAAGCCAACAACAAGAACTAGCCAAGGGCCGCGGAGTTAGCCGGATATCAAGGGCAGGGCCCTTGGCTAGTTCTTGGTTCGAGCCTCACGCGCCTCGCGCCCCTCACGGCGGCGAAGCTCCGCGAGATAGGCATCTCGTGCGGCGCGCGAGCCGAGAATCCAGCCAATTACGATGCCGACCAGCGCGACGACCGGAATGTAGATGAAGTGCGCGGCAGACGGGACGTCCAATTCCATCACGCGCTCCGCCGATCGAGAGTCGATAACTCCTGTTCCACTTTCTGCAGCCGCCGGCTAATCGACCACACGTACGCGAGCAGGACGACCCACACAAACGCATACGCCGCCGCCACCAACGTGAAGGACGGGATTTGCTCACTTGGCGGCACTTCCGATAGTGGCACGAACTCGCCCTGTGCCGGCGGAGGCTGCGGTGTCGTTGGCTGCTGTACGCCGTGGACGGTCAGGGTCGCTCCGACCGTCAGCAGCGCTACACAGACAAGCGTTCGCAACATGCGCATCACGATTCGTCCTTAGCGAGGTACAGGGATTCGAGCCGCGCGCGCTGGCGTTCCAGGCGCACGCGCAGGCTCATCATGACGAGAAAGAACAGCAGCAGCGCCGCGAAACAGAACCAGAGCGGCGCGCCCATACTGACGGGCAGCGTCGGCACCACGGATGTTTGTGGATGGAGAGTGCGCCAGTAGTTGACGGATACGTAGATGAACGGGACATTCGCCATGCCGAAGAGGGCCATGCCGGCACCAAGCTTGTCGGAGCCTGGACCACCGTAGCGGCGCAGCAACAGATACGCCGCAAACACCATCCACATCAGAAGACTTGATGTGAGCCGGGCATCCCACACCCACCAGACGCCCCACGCCTTGCGCGCCCACAACGGCCCCGTCACGAGCGTGATCGCGCCGAACACGAGCGCCAGTTCGGCAGCCGCAACCGCCTTCCAATCGGACGCCGGCTTCCTGCCAAACAGAAACATCGCGCTGTAGATGCCTGACGCGAATGCCCCGATCAAGAACAGGAGGGCCGACGGCATGTGAAAGTAGAAGATTTTCTGCAAGAGTCCCATCGTGGACTCGTACGGAGCGGCGTTGATTACCCAAGGCGCCGCGACGAACATCACGGCCATCAGCGCGATCAGAACAGATAGCGTAGCTTTCATCTCGATGTGGGCCGACCTCAAGATCGCGGCTATGAATGGATATTCGCCCACCTGAACGCCGCGACTCCGCTCAACGCTCGCGTCGCGGCGGACGTTCAGGTCCGGCCCTTAATCCGTCATCAGCGGCTCGAAAGTCCACAATGCCAACGTCACAAACACCGTGTCGAAGAAGAACAACAGCGCCAACCAGAACTGCGCGATCGCCTGATCCGGCATCGCTTGAAACAGCGCCGCCGTTCCCCGGCTCCCCGCGATCATGACCGGAATGGTGATCGGATACAACAGGATCGGCAGCAGCACGTCGCGGCTGCGTGCGCGCACCAGCATGGCGGCAAACAGCGTCCCTACCGCCGCGAAGCCGACCGTGCCGGTCAGCAACAAGGCGATCAGCAGCAGCACGTTGCCAAAAACCGGCGCCTGAAACAGCAGGCCGATGAGCAGCACGAGCAACAGCTCGACGAGCGCGAGCAGTAGCAGGATTCCCAGGAGCTTACCGACGTACAGCGCCGGCCGGTCCGATGGCGCCAGCAAGAGCGCGCGAAGCGTCTCGTTCTGCCGTTCACGATCGAACGTGCGGCCCAGAGCGAGCGTCCCCGAAAACGCGATCGCAATCCACAGAATCGCCGCCGCCACGTCGTCCGGCGCCTGACCTTCCTTGATCAGACCGAAGGAGAACACGAGCACGACGGTGACCGCGAAGAAGAGCGTGGTCGAAAGGATTTCGAGACTGCGGATTTCGACGGTGAGGTCTTTACGCACGACCAGCCAGGCGACGCGCAAGAACGTGCTCACGTCTGCCCCATCACGCGCAGGTATCGCGAGCGAAGATCGTGAGTGGCGGAAGAATCCTCGGCGAGGCGGCCATGGCGCAGAAACAACGATCGCGAGACCACGTGCTCCGCGACTTCGAGATCGTGCGTCGCCAGGATGATCAGGCACCCTTGCTCGCGCAGTCCTCTGAGCCGCGCCGCCAGCGCGGTGCTCGAGGCCTGATCCAGGCCGGTAAACGGCTCGTCGAGGAGCAGAAGGCGAGGCCGATGCAGCAGCGCGCGCTCAAGGGCGAGACGCTGCCGCATCCCGCGCGAAAAGCCCGACACTTGATCATCGGCCCGCGACGTCAGCGCTGCGTGTTCGAGGCCTTCCGCCACAACGCGCGCAGCGTCGCTCACGCCGTACAGCCGCGCGAAAAACAAAAGATTCTCGCGCGCCGTGAGCTCCGGGTAGAGATAGAGGTCGTGACCGAGCATGCCCAGCCGTGCACGCAACGCCGCGCCTGCCTGGTCGGCCGTAGCAGTGCCATATTCGACGCGACCAGTAGAGGGCGCCAGCAGTGTTGCCAGAATCGATAGGAGCGTGGATTTGCCGGCGCCATTGGGGCCGAGCAGCCCGACGATTTCGCTGGCCTGACATTCGAAGCTGACGTGAGCGAGCGCTTTGCGACGCCCGAAGTGCCGTCCGACATCTATTGCGGCGAGCCGGGTGAAGTCCAGGCCGGTCTCGCCGGAGCGCGTCGATTTTTCCCCGCGCGAAGGCGGACCGAAGCTCACGCAGCGACGCCCTCGCCACCACTTGACGGCGAACGATCGAGCTCGCCGAGCACGCGCTCGAGCTGCGCCAACAGCGATTGACGCTTCATTGCGTAACGCTTGTCGTCTACGCGCCCGGCTTTGTGTTGCTGCTCGAGCTCGACGAGATGGCCATACAGCTTCTCGCGTCGCGTTTGCAGCTCGGCGTCGTGACCGCGCCGCGAAGGAGCACCCGTGAACGCCGCCCAGAATCCAATGCCGATGACCAGGAGCGCAGCCACGATGCCGACGTTGCGCAACGTCCGATCGGCATGCGGCAGGCCAGAGAGTGTAAGCGTGAACGGTTGATTGGCGTTCATGCGGCCACCGCGCGCCATGATGAACTTCGTCCCGCGCGCGTCGGCTTCCTGCTGTTGGGGCAACTGTGGCGAGGCGAGCTTGACAGTGCCGACCTGCTCCACCGCCACGAACAGCTGCTCCATCGCTGCCGGCCAGGGCTGCTCGATCGTCAGCGTGTCGCTCGTGTGCGGCAGCGTGAACGCGACTTGCACCGGCGTGCTCCCCGGCGGAAATGGCCCGCTAATAGTGATGCGACGCCCGTTGACGGCCGCGAGGCGCGAATTGCCTTCGAGCGCCGATGCACCGATTGCCTGTGACGGCAGCTCGATGACCAGCGGCGCGCCCGTGTCGATTGGGGTGCGCGCGCCGTTGATGACGTCGAGGATGTAGAAGGCGTTGAGGTTGTCGTCCTGGAATTCGAAGATCACGCGGCTT
This sequence comes from Acidobacteriota bacterium, assembly GCA_046727855.1. Classification (GTDB taxonomy): domain Bacteria; phylum Acidobacteriota; class Vicinamibacteria; order Vicinamibacterales; family UBA2999; genus DASPWV01. The sequence continues at coordinate 44,514 of JBKPDL010000142.1, read as the reverse complement.
TCACCGCCAAACATCACCATGCCTGGCCGCGGCGGCTCCTTTGCGCCAGCTTCAGCAGCGGCGCGCTCGCGCTCGGCCACGCCTTTGAGACCTGACACGAGGGCGACGCGGACGCCACCCTTCGCCGGAATATCGAATTCCTGAGACTGCAAGGCTTCGCCGTCTACGGTCGTGGTCGCGACCACCACGGTGCCCGGCTCGATACCCGTGAATGTGGCGCGCCCCTGAGCGTCGGTGCGCGCTGTCTTACTCACCTGCGCGCCTTTGAGCGTCACTTCATGATTGGTAACGTTGTTACCCAGCTGCTCACGGAAAACGCGCACCGAGATGGTGCCATCGGGAAGTTCCGGCGCGCCCAGGGGTGTGCCAGCCATCTGAGAAATGTCCGGCATCTGCTGCGCCGCTAAGGGAACTAGGAACGAAGAACTAAGAACGAAGAACAAAAAACTCGTGACCACAAATGCTATGGTTCGTTCTTCGTTCTTCGTTCTTCGTTCGGAGTAGTGCATAAGCGTTACGCACGCGCATCCAGGCGCAAGCCGCAGTTTTTACAAAAGCGCGCGTCTGGATCGTTGGTAGTGCCGCATTCGCACGCGTGGGGCGCGGCTTTAGCCGCGCTGGCATTGGCAACGGCGCCAAGCCGCGTCTGCAGCTCACGCTCGATCTCGGCGCGATACCCGGTGCCGGCGTCGAGCTGCCGCATCAACCGCAACGCGCGCGCGCGCAGCCGTCCCGCCATTTCGTCGAAATCGCTCTGCGCCACCTTCTTCATCGCGTAGTCGAACTCGAGCTCCTTGATCGAACGCAGCACCAGCGTCTTTTCTCGTTCGAGCGCGGCCCAAGTGCGTCCACCGAGGAGTCGCGGCGCGTGCACCGCCTCCCGTGTCACGAGCGGCGCAATCGCGCGATACACACCAAGTCCGACAAAACTTGCGGCGACAACTGTGGCACTCAGGAGAACAATCGCGGCAGGTGACTGGCCTGTTGCAAGGACCACGAGCACTGTTGCCGCGAGCATTCCCGCGAGCAGGAAAAACTGCCAGGGTTGAAACGCAGATGTCGCACGTGCCTCGACGTCGGTCGAGGCATTTGTGGCGGAGGAACTAGTCGAGGTCGCGGAGCTCATCGTCCAATTTCGCGTTCAGGGAATCATCGGTAAGCGACCGGCCGGACTGAAGGCCCCCCGCCAGAGGTGATTGGCCATCAAGCTGGAACTCATTGCCTTCGCGCGCGCGCCGGGTCCAGCGAATCGCGGCAATGCCCACGAGCAGCAGGCCGCTCGCACCGATCGCATACGGAATCACCCACACGAAGCGGCCAATGCCCTTCATGGGTTCGGACAGCACGTGCTGGCCACCCTCCTGCGCAACGAAGTGCTGCAGGATGTCCCCCTCGGTCTTCCCGAGTTTGACCTGCTGCGCGATTTCCTCGCGCACGCCGGCACAATGGCCGCACACACACGTATCGACCGGCAGCTTGGAGCAGCCGCCACACCAGCACGCGAGCTTACGCGCGACGGCGCGCTCCTGCGGCGAGCGAATGACGAGCGTCGCCTGCTGCGGTGTTTCCACGTGTTGCGCACGCGCGAGGGCTGGCAGCAACAGCAGCGCGAGCACGAGTGTCGAGGCGGTCACGGCGTCGGCCGGCAGCTTGGCGAGCGCAAACGAGAAGGCGCTCTCAGGCAGCAGCGCGATGCCGGTGCCGATGGCCAGAACGCCAAACCCGACCCAGATCCAGTTGACGAGCGGATTGATGTGCACTTCGACACTCGCCGTCTGTTCCTGCATTTCGAACGCCGGCATGACGACATAGAGGTCCTCGGCAAACGAGCGGCGAATTGCCACTTCAGTGGTGGGCTCCTCCTCGTGCTTGCGGAAGTACCACTTGGCCGGATGCATCTGACCGAGATCCCTACCCCGGTCGTCGCTGACGCTGATATGCGCCGTCACCATCTGCTTCTGACCGTCATCGGTGACGCGCAACGAATCGAGGCGAAGCGTGTAGTGCTCGATGGTCGCCTGCTGCCCAGGCTTGAGCAGCAGCTGCTGGTCGCGGCTGAATCCTTCGCCGGCAAAGCCAAGGAAGATCAGCACGATGCCGAGATGAACGATGTAGCCGCCGTACCGCCGCTTGTTGCGGCCGACAAGGCCGATCATCGCGGTAAAGAGATCGGCGCCGGTCATCCCTCTGCGCACCTTTGCGCCGCCCACAAACTCCTGCGCGATCGTGCCAAACACGAACCCGCTCAGCGCAAAACAGATACCGGACGACCACACCCGCACGCCAAGCGCGACAACGAGCAAACCGCTCGTCAAACCAAACACGATCGACCAGAGGAAATTGTTCCGCAGGTTCACGAGCGTGGACTTGCGCCACGCCAACAGCGGCCCGACACCCGTGAGGAACAGCAGGATGAGGCCGATTGGCGTCATCCACTTGTTGAAAAACGGCGGCCCTACGGTCAACCGCTCACCGCTGATCGCTTCGGTCACGGTCGGAAAGAGCGTCGCAAAAAGAATGAAGAACGCAGAGAACAGCAGTACCCAGTTATTGGCCAGGAAGGCCGCTTCCCTCGACATCCACGAGTCGAACTCGTGACGTGCTTTGAGCAGTGGCAATCGATAGATCACCCACGAGAAGCAGAACGTCATCGTCAGCAGCATGAAGGCGATGAACATGCGCGTCAGTTTCGGATCCTCACCAAACGCGTGCACCGACTGTACGACGCCCGAGCGCGTCAGGAACGTGCCGACAATCGTCAGCAGAAAGGTCACGATGACGAGCGTGACGTTCCACGCGCGCAGCATCCCGCGCCGCTCCTGCACCATCACGGAGTGCAGAAACGCCGTCGCCGTAAACCACGGAAGCGCGCCGGCGTTCTCTACTGGATCCCAGCCCCAGAAGCCGCCCCACCCGAGCTCCTCGTACGCCCAGATCATTCCCAGCGTCAGACCGAGCGACAGGAAGAACCACGAGACCATCGTCCAGCGCCGCACCGCACGCAGCCACGAATCGTCGAGATGACCCGTGATCAGCGCCGCCATGCCGAACGCAAACGGAATCGTGAGGCCGACAAAGCCGAGATACATCGTTGGCGGATGAATCGCCATGTAGAAGTTCTGCAGCAGCGGATTCAGTCCGCGTCCATCGGTTGGCGATTCGGTAAGGAACGTGTCGAACGGATTCTTGTGGATCACCATCATGAAGAGGAAAAACATCTCCACGACGGCAATCACGGCGACGACGTACGGAATCAACTCGCGGTGACGCTCGCGATTGACCTTGATGGCCACCGTTCCGAACACCGAGAGCAGAAACACCCAGAACATGATGGAGCCGTCGAGACCGCCCCAATACGAGGTGAGCCGATAAAAGAGAGGCTGCGCACTATCCGAGTAGTGCTGCACGTACTTGATCGAGTAGTCGCCCGCAACGAACGCGTACATGATGATTCCCGACGCGACGGTCAGGAGCGCGGCGACGGTGTAGAACGCACCGATGCCGCTTTCAATCAGCCGATTGTTGCCGCGTCGTGCGCCCGCGACGGACGCGGCGACAGCACAAGCGCTGACGACGAAGGCCAGGATGAGGATGAGCGCGCCGAGTGCGGCCATGGCGGCCTACCGTGTTCCCGAGCTTGCCGCGCCGGCTTTGGGCTCGTACTTCGATGGACACTTGGCCATCACGCCATTGGGCGCGACGGTAAATCCATCCGCAGCCAACGTCCCCTTCAGCACAACTTCCGCATCGTCCTTGAACGTGTCAGGAACGACACCGGTGTAGCGCGCGTCGACGAGCTTGCCGTTGCTCTGCACCTTGAACCGGTATTCCAGCGTTCGCTTGTTGACGAAGACCGAGTCGGGCACGATGAACCCGTGCAGCTGCAGCCGCTTGCCGTACCACTCGGCCGGCTGGCCCATGACTTCGTCAACGTGCTTGTAGTACTCGGTGCCCTCGGCGAGGGTCGAGTACATGAGGCCTCCGAAGGCTATGGCGAGAACGAGGCCGGTGAGTCCGACTTTGACCGCTTTGTTCTTCATGGTTAGGGACTTAGCGGCACAAGGCCGCACTACTCAGGATACTGCAAGAAGCGCGCGCCGGATAGAGACGGCCCTTCGTCGTGCAGAGACATTCTGTGACGATTCAGGCGGTGATTTCCCGCCGAATTCCCGGCACTTTCGACAGCATCCGGTAGACCGTGCCGACGGGCAATCCCACGACATTGGTATACGACCCGTCGATGCGTTCGACAAATCGGGAGGCGAGGCCCTGAATGGCGTAGGCGCCGGCCTTGTCGAGGGGCTCGCCGGTTGCGACATACCACTCGATTTCTTCGTCCGACAGCTTCGCAAACCAGACCTGCGTGCGCGCCACCGACACCGAAACCGACGGGCCTGGCTTGAGGATTGACGAACCCATGATCGCCACACCGGTCAACACTTCGTGCACTCGACCCGAAAGCATCCGCAGCATTGAGGCCGCGTCAGCTGCATCGCGCGGCTTTCCTAAAATCCGGTCGTGAATGACGACCACCGTATCGGCGCCAAGCACCGTCGCATCCGGACGTCGCGCGAAGACGGTCCTCGCCTTGGCCTCAGCGAGGCGGCGGACGTGCGCGTCCGGCGGTTCGGCGTGCAGTGGCGTTTCGTCGACCTCGACGGGCAGCATTTCAAACGCAATGCCCGCGGCGGTGAGTAACTCGGCGCGTCGCGGCGACCCGCTAGCAAGAATCAGCATTGAGCCAATGCTATTCTTCGTCGCATGATTCCGGCGCACAAAGCAATCCCAGCCGTGCTGGCTGAGGTGCTTCGCAATGCGCCGCTGTGTCCCGAGAAGGTCGAGTTTGCGTGGCGCACCGCTGTCGGTCCGGCAGTGGCGCGTGTCACTGCGGTAAGGCTCGGCGACGACGGCGTGCTCTCGGTGACGTCAAAGGAGGCGCACTGGCTCATTGAGGTGCGCCGCGCGTCGAAGTTGATTCTCGCGCGTTTGGAAGGGTTGCTCGGGAGCGGAGTGATAAAGCAGTTGGATGCGTCAACCGATCGCTAGGGCTTCAGCCCTGCCCCGCTTTATGCACGCCACTCTTATGCTTGTGGCCCGTCAGACCGAACAACTGCGGTGTGTCTGCTTCAAAGTCCACTTCGATCAAGACCGCAGGCTCGTCGCCGACGACCCACGCATCGTGACCCGGCTCGATGCAGACAACCTCCGGCGCGCTGAACTCCACCGTGCAGCCATCGGGGTATTCAACGTGAACCTGGCCGCGCGCGAGGAAGCCCACGTGCGCGTGCATGCAGCGATCGGTGCCGATTATCGGCTTCATGTGCGTCGACCAGCGGAAGCCGGCAGGATAGACAACGCGCTTGATGCGACCTGTGCCCGCTGGCGCCACGTCCATCTGCACCCCCGCCACCTCGCGGCGTTCCGCGCCCTTCATCGGTCCGAACAACGGATCAACGGCCATGGCGCCTCCCAGTGTTGGCGACCATTTAACATGTTTTTGGTGGCAAACGGCAGACGAACTGGCTACGCGTCGCTTCCGTCACACGGAGGAAAAGCCCCGCTCTGGCTGTTTGGCCGGATGGTGCTGCCCTCGCGCGAAATCCTGACACACCTCGTGGTCGAATTCGGACCGCATGAGTGAATCGAGGGTTAGATATCCCGAGCGCTCATCTTCCGCAGCTCAGCGGTCATATAGAGTCGACGCAAGCGGATGATACTGGCACCGAAGACTGGGCCGACGACGAAGCCGCCGAGCGACAACGGCATCTGCACGAAGAACGGTTGGCCCGCGGCCCATGCCATCAGTCCGGCAATGAGCAACGCCACACCCAGGCCGCACCCAACAAGACTCACTGCGTATACGGCCACACGATAGAGGCCGCGCTGCGCAAACGCCTCGAGAACCGCAAACATCGACAACAGGCTGAGCGCCGTAAACCAGCGAGCCGTTTCCTGCGAGAACCATGGTTCGATCATTTGCGTCCTCCCTTCACCACGCCGTTGTGAACACGCAGCAGCTCCTTTCCCAGCTGCGGTGAAATCGCGCCGTCCGCGACGAGTACACGGACACGTGCGTCGAAGGCGTCGCTCGGCGGCGAAGCATCGAGCTTTTTGATCCGGTCGATCAACTGATCGAGGCGCAGGCGGATCGTCGGATACGACACGTGGTACGCCTCCGCGAGCTCTTTGAGCGACCCGGATGCGAGCACCAGCCGTTTGATGAACTGGTAGTCCTCGTCGTCGAGATGCGCCAGCCACGCGGGCAACTCGGTCGCCACACGACACAGGATAGGATTCAATAAAACGAAAGTCAACTTGTGTTTTGTGAAAGCGCGAGCCGTTTGGACGATCGCCATCATTGCCTGAGGCGACGCAACGCAATATAAAGGCGTCACCCCCGCAATGGAGGCCAACGATGGCCCGCAAAGCTGTTGAGCAGGAGCTACTCGATCTCGAGAGGCAGTACTGGCAGGCGATCAAGGACAAAAACATCGATCTCGCGCTGCGCCTGACCGATGACCCGTGCATTCTTGCCGGTGCGCAGGGCGTGTCCCGCATCGATAAGCGGTCGCTCGCCGGCATGATGAAGGGCGGCTCGTACACGCTGCACGATTTCACAATCAGCGATGTGCAAGTGCGGCTCCTGGGCCACGAAGTGGCCGTTATCGCTTACAAAGTGCATGAAGAGCTGACCGTCGAAGGCAAGCCGGTCAGGCTCGACGCGGTCGACGCATCCACGTGGGTCAGCCGCGATGGCCGCTGGGTGTGCGCGTTGCACACCGAGTCGATCAGCGGCGATCCCTTTGGCCGCGATCGGGTCGCCACGACCGGATAAGTTCAAAGTTCAAAGTTCAAAGTTCAAAGTTAGGTTGCGAAGTTGGCAAGTTGCGAAGTTCACTCTTGAACTTTTCCACTCACTTTGAACTTTGAACTTTGAACTTGTAACTTCCTTCGTGCTGCTCGCGCAGCTTGAACTTCTGGATCTTTCCTGACGCCGTGAGAGGAAATTCAGAAACGAAACGGACGTGGCGTGGAACCTTGAACTTGGCAATGCGAGGCTCGCAAAAGGCGATGATGTCGTCGACCGTCGCATCGGCACCCGGCTTGAGGCGCACGCTTGCCGCCACCTCTTCGCCGAAAAACTCGCTCGCGATGCCGTACACCGACACGTCCGCGACCGATGGATGCTCGCGGACGAGATCCTCCACTTCTTTCGGACTGATGTTCTCGCCGCCGCGGATTATCAAGTCTTTGATGCGGCCCGTGATCCGCACGTAGCCATCTTCGTCGATAGTCGCCTGATCGCCCGTTCGCAGCCAGCCATCCGCGTCGATCGCGGCCGCGGTTGCTTCGGGATTGTTGTAATACCCGAGCATCACATTGTAGCCGCGTACGCAGAGTTCGCCAGGCGTGCCCGTCGGCACCGTTGCGCGCGAAGCCGGATCCACGATGCGAACGTCCATCTCGGGCAGCACCTTGCCAACGGTTTGCGTCCGGCGCTCGAGCGTGTCGTCACGCAGCGTGTGGGTGATGCCCGGCGAGGCTTCGGTCAAACCGTACGCGATGGTCATCTCGCGCAGGTGCAATTCGCTCATCACCCGCTTCATCACCGCTTCAGGACACAACGATCCCGCCATGATCCCGGTGCGAAGCGACGACAAATCAAAGCGCACAAACTCCGGATCCTCGAGCTCGGCGAGAAACATCGTGGGGACGCCGTAAAGAGCGGTGCAGCGCTCGCGCTCAACGGTTTCGAGGACTTTGCGCGGATCAAAGCTTTCGACAACGCAGAGCGCCGCCCCGTGCGTGTACGCCCCAAGCACACCGATCACGCACCCGAAGCAGTGAAACAGCGGCACGCAGAGGCACAGACGATCGGCCGGCGCGTAGCCCAGGCCGGCGCCGAGCCAGTAACCGTTGTTCACGATGTTCCGGCTGGACAGCATGACGCCTTTCGGGAACCCGGTGGTGCCCGACGTGTACTGCATGTTGATGAGATCGTCGAGCCCGACCTGCCGTTCGCGTTCGTCGAGCTCGCGCCCGCCGACGCTTCCAGCGCAGTCGCGCAGACTCGAGTACGGAATGAGTTCCGACGTTTTCGCGGTTGCGGATGGGCCCACGAGGATCACACGCTTCAGCGTCGTGGGACGCTCGATCTCGTTGAGGATGGCCAGGTAATCGAGATCCCTGAACCCGGGAATCGTGATGAGTGTGGTCGCCTCACTCTGCCGCAGCAGATATTCGAGCTCGTGCGCGCGCAGTGACGTGTTCACGGTGACGAGCACGGCGCCGATTTTCGCGAGCGCAAACTGCGCCACCACCCATTCGGGAACGTTCGTGGCCCAAAGCGCCACGCGTTCGCCGCGCTGCACGCCAAGCGCCATCAGGCCGCGGGCGATCGTGCGCGCTTCTTCCTCCAGCGCTGCAAACGTCATCCTGACGGCGCGGTGCGTGTAAACCAGCGCCTCGCGCTCCGGTTGCGCCTGCGCAAGCTGCGTCAGCAGCCGCCCTACGGTGAGGTCCCGATACGGCGGCTTCATTCCTTGATCGGTTTGATCGTGTGATCGACGTTGACCTGAAATTGCCGAAAGCGCCCGTAGCGCGCGCGGCCGTCGATCACTTCAGTATTGGTCAGATGCCGTTCGCGCATCTCTGCCGGGACGAGGAATCCGAGTTGCTGCTGCTGGACATACGTGACGGTGAGCGTGGTGCTGAGGTCGCCAGTGTGTGCAAACAGCTCGCTCTTGCGAACCGCGCCGGTGGCCGGATCGATCCAAAATCGTCCTCTCGCGGAAAGGTCTCGGCCGTCCGGCCGGCGGATGACCGTCGGCCGGGCCTTTTCCTGGTAGCCGATCACCCATTCGGCGGGAGCTTTCTCGTCGGCCGTGAACGCAAAACGCGGCTGCCAACGCTGGCACAAGAACAGTAGCGCCAGAACCGGCGTATTGATCGTTCGCTCGACGCGACCGATGTTGTAGCGCGCGCTTTCGCGCGCCACTCGCTCCAGTTGACTGGCGGCGCCGGGCGGCGGATTCAGGAAGAGGCTCGAGAGCCGCTCGTCGCGATCGCGTACCGCGCGCCCGTCAACCTCGAACACGTCGCGGAATTCGACGTAGAACTCCGAACCCACGGGCCGAACGAGGAGAAAGTCCGAGCGCAACTGCCGCCGCCCCACGAGCGAGTTGTTGCGCCGGGAAATGACGTCCTGGTCGTAGTTTTCTTCGGCGACGATGCCTGAAAGCTGTTTCTGAAAATCCGCGACGTAGCCCGCGGCGCGGTTCAACACATCGTCCATCGCCGCTGGCTGGCGCGCGGCCAGGAGCCAGGCGCTGATCGCCAGGAGAAAGGCGCGGCCGCGGACTCCGGCCGAAGTCATAGGCGCACACTATACAATCGGAAATAGGAGTTTTCGTTCATGCGCGAAGCCGTCATCGTGAGTGCCGTTCGCCTGCCGACCGGCAAATTTCTTGGCACATTGAAGGATTTTTCCGCCCCGGAGCTCGGCGCGATGGTCGTGCGCGACGCCGTGACACGCGCGGGCATCGACCCCGCATCCGTTGACGAATGCATCATGGGCCACGTCGTGTCGGCGGGCGCTGGCCAGGCGCCGGCCCGACAAGCGGCGCTCAAAGGCGGCCTCGCGGATCACGTGGCCGCGCTCACGATCAACAAGGTGTGCGGGTCGGGCCTCAAGGCCGTCATGCTTGCGCACCAGGGGATCCAGACCGACGACATCGAGATTGCCGTTGCCGGCGGCATGGAGTCGATGAGCAGTTGCCCGTATCTCCTGCCGCGCGTGCGCGAAGGCTTGCGGATCGGGCATGGTAGCGTGATCGACTCGATGATCCAGGACGGCTTGTGGTGCCCGTTTGAAGGCTGGCATATGGGCAACGCCGGGGAGTGCGTCGCATCGACCTACAAGGTGTCGCGCGACGAGCAGGACGCTTTTGCGGTCGAGAGTCATCGTCGCGCCGCCGCCGCGCAGGCTGCGGGCAAATTCAAGAATGAGATGCTGCCGGTATCGATCGCCCAGAAGAAAGGCGATCCGCTGATCTTCGACCGCGACGAATCGGTGCGCCCAGACACGACCGCCGAAGCCCTGCGTGCGTTGAAGCCCGCGTTCAAGAAAGACGGCACGGTCACCGCCGGCAATGCGCCGCCGGTGAACGACGGCGCGGCGGCGCTCGTTGTCATGTCGGGCGATCGTGCGAAACAGCTTGGGGTGAAACCGATGGCGCGCATCGTGGCGCAAGCGACAAGCGGTCTGGCGCCGCGGATGCTCCTGATGACGCCGGTGGAAGCGACACGCAAGGCGCTGAAGAAAGCCGGCTGGACGATCGAGGATCTCGACATCATCGAGCTGAACGAAGCGTTTGCCGTTCAGGCAGTCGCCGTGATCAAAGAGCTTGGCATCGACGCGGCGCGTGTGAATGTGAACGGCGGCGCCGTCGCGCTCGGTCACCCAATTGGCGCGTCGGGCGCGCGGGTGCTGACGACGCTTCTCTACGCGTTGCAAGATCGCGGCGGCAAGCGCGGAGTCGCGACCCTCTGTCTTGGCGGGGGAAACGGCGTCGCGTTGGCGATCGAGATGGTGTAGCGGTTGCAGGTCCGCGGTCAAACGAGTACGTGTAGCGCCAAAAGAGTACGTGTAGCGCGGACCTTTAGGTCCGCGAGCTGCGCACCTGCTGACTTGCGAACCTGTCCTGAGCGAGCGCTGCGAGTCGAAGGGCGAACCTACTGTGGCAGCCTGAACGCGATGTACTCCCCCGAGTAGTTCGCTCCACTCACCGCAACGACGATGTACTGACGGCCGTCGGCCATATACGTCATGGGTGATCCGCTTTGCGGCGCCGGCATGTACACCGCACCAACTTCCTTGCCCGTCGCTTTGTCGTACGCGCGCAGCATGGCGCCGCGCGGATGATCCGCAGTCGTCGTCACGATCGGTTCGCCGGCGATCACCAGAGTCTTCGTCACCAGCACGCCGACTGCGCCGGACTGTCCAGTGCGAGGAATAGTCAGGCCTTTGAGCGCCGGATGATTGCGCACGGCATCGGGTGTTTCTCCGTGCGCGATCTGCCATACGAACTCGCCTTTCGTCAGGTCGATCGCGGTGATGCGGCCGTACGGCGGTTTCAGAAAGGGCAATCCCTGCGGATTTGGCGACGCTCCGCCGCCACCCTCGCCAGCTGCCGTGGGCGTACCGGGCGCGGCATCCGCGCCCGCGTTTTCACCCGGACCCATGATGTAGCGCACGCCGCTCACGGCGTTGCCGAGCACGTAGCGAATATCCGAGAACTCTTTGCTCGGAGACGGCATCAGGCCGACGGGCACGAGCGAGGTGTACGACGGCGCGTAGAGAGTCTGCGTCTCAGGATCGAACGCGCCTCCCGGCCAGTTCGTGCCGCCAGACGATCGGAACGACGCAATCGGGCCCTCCGCTTTACTCAGCGGCGGCGGCGTGAACACCGGGCCCAGCTTGTAGCGTGACAGCAGCTTCAGCGCCTCGGCGTGAAGCTCCGGCGTAAAGTCGATGACGTTCTCCGGCGTGACGCCCTGATGGTCATATGACGGCGGCTTGACCGGGAACGGCTGCGTGCGCGACGTCGTTTCTCCCGGCACGTCGCTCTGCGGCACCGCGCGCTCCTCGATCGGCCACACCGGCGTGCCGGTTGCGCGATCGAACACATAGACCATCGCCTGTTTTCCCATGATCGACACCGCTTTGATCGCGCGACCGCCAACGGTGATGTCCTCGAGAATCGGCGCCGACGAAATGTCCATGTTCCAGATCGGGTGGTGCACCAGCTGAAAGTGCCACCTGCGGGTGCCGGTTTTCAGATCGACGGCGACGAGACTTTCGGCGAACAGGTTATTGCCGGGCCGATGGCCCCCGTAAAAGTCCGAGCTTGGCGTCTCGACGGGCAAGTACACGAGGCCGAGCTCCTCGTCCACCGCCATCTGGTTCCACACACCGACATTGCCATTGTTCGCCCAGGAATCCTCCTCCCACGTTTCGTTCCCGAACTCTCCTGGTCGCGGGATGGTGTTGAAGGTCCACAGACGCTTGCCGGTTCGCACGTCAAACGCCTGCACGAGGCCTTTGGTGTTGTTGTGCGTTCGCGGTGTATGGCCTTCGCGGAACGCCGAGCCGATAATCACGGCATCGCGGCCGATGGCCGGCGTGGCATGGAGGCCGATCTCGCCGGAAACAGGATCGATCGGCTCGCCCGTTCCAAACACCGCGGCCGATTTCAGATCAACGACGCCGCCCGCGCCAAACGACGGCACGCGATTGCCGCTCCGCGCATCGAGCGCGATGAGGCGAAAGCCGGGCGTGACGTAAAGGATGCGTTGCTCTTGTCCGTCGGTCCAGTAGGCGACGCCGCGTCCGGACAGTTGTCGCGGCGCGGCGGCGCCCCGCGCACCTTCCGGTTCGCCGTGTACCCACAGGATCTCGCCCGTCTTCGCATCGAGTGCGATCACGGCCCGCCGCGTGCCGGCCGTCGTGTAGAGCACGCCGCCAATCATGAGCGGCGTGCCTTCGAGCTTGAACTCGGGGCGATTGCCGAAGTTGTCGGTCTTGAGCCGCCACGCGACTTCGAGCTTGTTGAAGTTATCCGCGCTGATTTGCGCGAGCGGCGAGTAATGGTGATTGCGATAGTCACCGTGATACGCCGGCCACTCACCTTTGCTCGTATCGAGCACCGGCGCCCTGGCGGTGGTCACAACTGCAAAGCCAGCGGCGAAGACCACAACAGCAACTGTTCGCATCACATCACCACAATGCACCCTCGATCATGCAATCGAACAGACAATCGCAAATCTACGATCCGCAATCTCCATGTCACGGTTTTTTCCCAGCCAGATCCGCCTTCGACGCGGCTTCATCCTTGAGTGGCGTCACCTTGTCAGGATCGACTCGAATCATCAGGTAGGTAATGTGATCGTCGATCTTCGTGAACCAGTGTCCGGTGCCGGCCGGAATGACCATCACATCGCCTGCCTTGAGCTCGTGCGCTACACCGTTGCCGATCGACTTGGCGTTGTGTCCGGGACCATTCAGCAAACGCACATTCGTATTCGTGGCCGGCCGTCGCTCCGCACCGACTAACTCGGGACCGGTAACGAGCGTCGCCGCGCCGCTGATGACGTGATACACCTCGCTCACCAGGTCGTGCTCAGCCACTTCCCCGGGCGCCGAGATCTTTGTCCGGTGCACGAAGCCGATCGCGACGTTTGATTTACCGATATTCACCGAGCGCACCTGCTGGTCGATGATCTTCTCGGCCATCGCGCGCTTCAGATACTGCTGCAGTTCGTCGTTGCTGATGTAAGTGGCCGGGCAGTTCGTGCACGTCGGCTTCGGGTCCTGCTGCTGCGCGCCCACGCCGCGCGCGAGCAAGACGATCGCGGTGACAACAAACAGGGCGATCTTCATGGCGCCGAGAGTATCATTTCCACGTGCCGAAGCCTGAGGACCTCACGTCGGCGCCTGGTGAGGTCACGCAGCTCCCGTCCTTGCGTACGCCGACGCCGCCCGGCGCCGGGTGGCTTTCGAGCTCCGACGCGATCAGTCACGGCCGCTTCGCTCCGGGGACGGTGCTGGCGGAGCGTTATCGGATCCTTGCGCTGCTCGGCAAAGGCGGCATGGGCGAGGTCTATCGCGCCGACGATCTCAAGCTGGGCCAGCCGGTCGCGCTCAAGTTCCTTCCCCCCCAGCTCTCCCAGGATCCGGTTCGCCTGGCGCAATTCCACAACGAGGTCCGGCTCACGCGCCAGGTGTCGCATCCAAACGTCTGCCGCGTTTATGACGTCGGCGAGGTCGATGGCCTCGTGTTTCTCTCGATGGAATACGTGGACGGCGAGAACCTCGCATCGCTGCTGCGGCAGATCGGACGGTTTCCCGAGGACAAGGCGCTCGAGATCGCGCGCCAGCTTTGCGCGGGGGTTGCGGCGGCGCACGACCGCGGTGTGCTGCACCGCGATTTGAAGCCGGCCAACGTGATGATCGACAAGAGCGGCTGCGTGCGCGTGATGGACTTCGGGCTTGCGATCGCCGCCGGTTCGTCAGTGGACGTGCGCGCCGGGACCCCGGGCTACATGTCGCCGGAACAACTGGCCGGCCGCGAGGTCACGCCGCGAAGCGACATTTACGCCATCGGGCTGGTTCTCTACGAGCTGTTCACCGGCCGCCGCGCGCTGGAGGCGCGCAGCCTTGCCGAGTTGCTGCGGCTGCATGACGAAGGCACGATCACGCCGCCGACCGCAGTCGTCAACGGTCTCGATCCGGCGATCGAGCGTGCGGTTCTGCGCGCAATCGAACGCGATCCCGCCCGCCGGCCGGCGTCAGCGCTCGCGTTATCTGCCTCGCTGCCCGGCGGGGATCCGCTTGCGGCTGCCTTGGCGGCCGGTGAAACACCGTCGCCGGCCATGGTCGCCGCCGCTGGTCACGAGCACGCGCTGGCGCTGCCCCTCGCGTGGGCCGGCATCGTGGCCGCCGCGCTCGCGCTGCTGCTCTTGCCGTTCGTGATCGACCATGTGTCGCTGCCGCAAGCCGTGCGTGCGACGCGATCGGTCGACGTGCTCGCCGATCGCGCGCAAACGATCAGGAACGCGCTGGGGTATCGCGAGGCTCCGCGCGATGAGTTCGTCAGCATCGCCGCCAACGACGACTACCTGACGCATGTGACGCAAACCGATCGATCCCCTGATCGATGGGCGCGTTTGCGCGATGGCCGCCCTGCGGGAATGGTCTTTTGGTATCGCAGCAGTCCGCGACCGCTCGTGCGGCTCGGGCCCGATCTCGTGCCGACACCCTCCGATCCTCCCCTTGTCGTCAGCGGCATGACGCGCATCACAACCGACATGACGGGCCGGCTGATCGAGTTCGACGCGGTGCCGCCGCAGCGCGAGATCGACACGAGCGCGCCGCCCGCGCCGGATTGGGCGGCACTGTTTGCCGCGGCCGACATCGCGATGACGTCGTTCACGCCGACGACGCCGGCATGGACACCGCGCGTGTATGCCGATACGCGCGCGGCGTGGGAGGGTACGCTACCGGAAGATCCCAACACTCGCGTGCGTATTGAAGCCGCCGCGTACCGAGGCCGTCCGGTCTACTTTCAGATCGTCTGGCCATGGTCCCGCGCCAATCGCATGGCGCTCGCCGAACAGAGCTCGATCGATACCGTGCTCTCGGCCACCGGCACCATCGTGCTCTGCACGATCTTCTTCGGCGCAGCGCTGTCTGCGCGCCGGCATCTGCGCCGCGGCCGTGGTGACCGCCGCGGGGCCGATCGCCTTGCGCTCTTCATGATCGCGATGTTCATGCTGACCTGGGCATTCGGAGCGCACCATATCGCCGACGTCAACGACGAGCTCAAGCAGTTCTTTTTGATGCTCGCGCTCGCGCTGCTCATCGGCGGCATCATTTGGCTCTTCTACCTCGCGCTGGAGCCGATGGTGCGCAAATGGCAGGCGCGCGCGCTCGTCGGGTGGTCGCGACTGCTCGCCGGCGCCGTACACGATCCGCAGGTGGGGCGAGACGTGCTGGTCGGGGCCGTGGCGGGGTCGTTGTTGGCGCTGTTGGTTGTCTCGCGTGGTCTGATGCCGCCGCTGGTCGGTGCACCACCACCGGCACCGCTCATGCCGATCGTCGAGCCCTTCCTGGCCGTGCGCCAGACCGTTGCGGCGCTCGCCGGGATTGTTCCAAGTGCCGTGTCGAACGCGCTGTTGTTGATTCTGGTGTTTGCCGTATTGCGTGTGGTTTTCCGCCGCACGTGGTTGGTCATCGCAGTGCTCACGGCGGTGATGGTGGCGTTTGTCTCGATCGCGGCGCTCGGCGCGCCAGGCGGCTGGACGCATCTACCGCTGGCTCTCGTGGGCACCGCGGGCGTTCTGATCGTGCTGGTGCGATTCGGCGTGCTCGCAACCGCGGTGATGTTTTACGTCCACAGTGTGCTCGAGATCATGCCGATCACCGGTGACCCCTCGATGCGCTATTTTGCTTCGTCGATGTGGCTGCTGGGTGGCGTGCTCGCGCTCACGGTGTACGCCGCGTATTCCGCGCGCGCGGGACAAGGGCTGGTGCGTTTCGCCGACGAGTAGGCGTTCCGAACGAAGAACTAAGAACCGCGGGCCTAAAGGCCCGCGCTACGTCTGCGGAGGTTGTTCTTCGTTCTTCGTTCTTCGTTCCTTCCGTCCCGCAAACGCCACCACGCAAGCGAAAGTACGGGCGGCGCCAGCAGCAATAATTCCTTAACCACTGCCCAGAGATTGTGCTGCCAGAAACCGGCCTGCCGATAGCGGCGTGAGATGGCGTCGAATACAAACGCGTTCGCAAAATAGAAGTTGTCCGTGAACGGCCAGAGCGCCATCACGCCGATCGGCGGAAAGTCGTCTGAGCCCAGCCAGTCGAACAGGATGTGAGAACACCAGGCGAGCGCGCACGCAAACGCAAGATTGGTGCGCCGTGAGACCGCATACACGACCAGTCCGGCGAGAAACGCGGCGCCGACGCTGTGCGTCTCCATGGCATGGCGCCCCCACAGGAAATCGATGTCGGGCAGGCAGGCGGCGGCTGTGACCACCGCCAAGGCGCCCAGGGTGTTGCGGGTGCCAAAGACGCCCAGGGTGCCGGAAGTGCTTGCGATGCTGGAAGTATCTGTGCTGCGGCTTCTTGGGGCGGTTGGCCGCGGCCACATAGCCAACCCAACAATCAGGCCGCCCAGAGCATGTCCAACGGGACTCGGCATCTGCTCACCCTACGGAAGATTTGCCGTTGAGGTCAAACGCCCTGGCAGAATTTGTCACGAATCGGCAAAAAAGGCGAAAGTCCACCGTTCATGTAACTCATTGAAAAATGAGGGTTCAGATGCGGTTGATGCACAAATTAGCGCTTGACTTTCGCCCCAACCGTTTCTACGATCGACGCGGTCGGGGGCTTTCCCGCGATCCTTTCAATAAAGGACGGTTTATGCCAGCGGACGAACGGCAGGAACGCATCAAGGCGCTCGAGGTTGCGGTCGGCCAAATCGAGAAGCAGTTCGGCAAGGGCTCGATCATGCGGCTCGGCCAGCGCAACGCCGTGGCCCCAACCGAAGCCATTTCAACCGGATCGATCAGCATCGACTACGCGCTCGGCATCGGGGGCCTTCCCCGGGGCCGCGTCACCGAAATTTACGGCCCGGAAGCCTCCGGCAAAACCACACTCGCGTTGCAGGTCATTGCCGAGGCGCAGCGCGCCGGCGGGCTCGCCGCGTTCGTCGACGCTGAGCACGCGCTGGATGCCGAATACGCGAAAAAGCTCGGCGTCGATATCGACAATCTGCTCGTCTCGCAGCCCGACAACGGCGAACAGGCGCTCGAAATCGTCGAAGTGCTCGTCCGTTCCGGCAGCGTGGACGTCGTTGTCGTCGACTCGGTAGCCGCGCTGGTGCCGCGCGCCGAAATCGAGGGCGAAATGGGCGAAGCGCAAATGGGTCTGCAGGCGCGGCTGATGTCGCAAGCGCTGCGCAAGCTCACGGGCAGTATCTCGCGTTCGAAAACCGTGCTGATCTTCATCAATCAGCTGCGCGAAAAGATCGGCGTGATGTTCGGCAATCCCGAAACCACCACGGGCGGCCGCGCGCTCAAGTTTTACGCGTCGATCCGTATCGACATCCGCCGCATAGGCGCGATCAAGGACGGGGATGTCGCAACCGGCGGGCGGACGCGCGTCAAGGTGGTCAAAAACAAAATGGCGCCGCCGTTCCGCGAAGCCGAGTTCGACATCATGTTCGGCGAAGGTGTGTCGCGCGAGGGCGATCTCATCGACCTTGCGGTGGAGCGGAAGATTATCGAAAAGAGCGGCGCGTGGTTCGCGTTTTCGGGTGAACGTCTCGGTCAGGGGCGGGAAAACGTCAAACAGTTCCTGAAGGATAACGTGGATATCCGCAAGGCCATCGAAGATCGCGTGCGGCGCGATTTGGGATTAACCCGCGAAGCGGAGCCACAACCCGTCTGAGTTCGCGGAACGAACTAAGAACGAAGAACGAGGAACTAGCCAAGGGCCGCGGAGTTAGCCGGATATCAAGGCAGGGCGCTTGGCTAGTCGTTCCGCATCAAACTGATGGATCCTTCTGACGCGTCCGCGTCACACCCATCGCGATGCCGAGACCAAGCAGCACCAGGACGCCGGCGACAATCCACTGCGTGCCGAGGCCTGCGAGGCTCGCCGCGTAGGCCAACCCGGCCACCAGAATGATGAACCCGACGACATAAAGGGCAAACGACACAGGGCCTCCTTGTCTATGAACATCTAGAGGCAAAGAGGGTGCCACCTCCACCTCATCAGTGGTTGAGCTGCCTCGGCGAAGCATTGCTGAGTTGCCGCGGACGGTCGCAGCCCGCTTGTACAACGCGAGCCCGATGTCACGCCGCGAGGACGGTGCTATACATTCGAATCGGAAACGCGCCATGCTGCAACAATTGCAGTCGCTGGACCTCTGGCTCTTTGAGGCGCTCAGGCCGTGGCAGTCGTCCTCACTGGACGCTACGATGATCGCCATCAGCATTAGCGGCACCGCGGGGAGCATCTGGTTGGCAGCGGCCTTGGTCGCTCTGCTGCGGCCAGCCACGCGGGCGCCGGCTCTGCGACTGGCGCTCACGCTCTTGATGTCCTACGTCACCGTCGATCTGGTGTTGAAACCGGCTATTGGCCGGCCGCGGCCGGTCTCGATTCGCGCCTACGATCCGCCGCGCTCATTGCCGCCAATGCCGCGCAGTCTCTCCTTTCCGTCCGGCCACTCGGCATCAGCGTTTGGCGCGGCAGTAGCGATGTCGCGCATCTGGCCCGCAGGCCGTGTCGCCTGGTGGACGGCGGCGGTCCTCATGGGGTATTCGCGGATATACGTCGGGCACCACTTTCCGCTCGACGTCCTCGGCGGCGCCATTGTGGGAGTGCTTGTCGCCGTCTGGGTGCTTGGCGGCTGGAATCCCGCAACCTACGCGCGTCCAGCGCCGTCAAGTGCGACGCTGCGGCCATAACTCGCGACGACGTCGAGCACGCCAGCGCGCGCACAACTAGGCGAATGCTATACTTAAGGGCTGGTCCCATGTCAGAGAGGCCAGGTAGCTCAGTTGGTAGAGCACGTGACTGAAAATCACGGTGTCGGCAGTTCGATTCTGCCCCTGGCCACCAGCGTTCGCACTGGATTCAGGCGAAGGTCGGCAAGCCAGCCCGTCTTCTGGAGCCCCGGGGAGACATTGGACCTCAGCATCACTTTTGCTTCTACATTGAGCCAGGAGCATCTCGTCAATGGCGAAGAAGGCACAACCCAAGGCGACCAAGCGGCCGCGCACCAAGTCGAACGTGGCGTCGTCGCTCATCGACTGGGAGAAACCCGAAAGTAATCAACACATTCTCGATTGGCGCGCCCGCGCCCACGATTTCGGCCTGATTCCGGTCGATCAGGCGGACACGAGCGAGATGCCCCTCGTCCACCCCGCCGACCAGCTGCTCCACGAAGAGGAGCCGGAAGCGTTCGAGGAGCAGCCGGTCGAAGCGCATCGTGGTGTCGCCGAATTCGCGGAAGAAGAGGAACCGACCGATCTTCCGGTGGACACGTCCGTTGCGTCTGAAGACATCGACCTGGTTCGCGTGTATCTCCGTCATATCGGCAAGCGCAAGCTGCTCAAGGCGAAAGATGAGCAGGAAATCGGTTTGCGCATCGAGCAGGCGCGCGGGACACTGCTCGCGACGCTGGGGACAATTCCGGGCGCGCGGCGGACTTTCATCAGCCTCGCCGACGAGGTGCGCGTCAACAAGGCGCCCGCGGCTGAGCTGATCCTCCTGCCCGATGGCGGCGAGCTCAAACCCGACAAGCTCGAACCGGTGATGAAGGCGTTTGCCAAGATTCGCCGCCTCGAGAAGCAGATTGCGGACCTGCGCGAGCGCTGCAGCGATCGGCGATCGACCGCCGCCACACGCGCGCAGTACACGCGCGACATCGCGGCGATCGAAGAGGAAATCGGACGCGTGCTCGGCGAATTGCCGATTCGCCCGTCCGTGGTCGACGATGTCGTCGCCGAGCTCACCCAGATCGATCATTTGTTCCGCGCGTTGGACCGTGACGCCGCGCGCACGCCCGACCACAAGCAGGCGCTTGACGCGCTCGAGGCACGGGCCGGAATGTCGCGCAAGACCTTCCACAAGCGCTTCGAACAGGTGCGCGAAAACGAAGAGCGCACGCTGGAGGCGAAGCGCCAGCTGCTTGAAGCGAACCTGCGGCTGGTGGTGTCGATCGCCAAGCGCTACGTCAATCGCGGCTTGTCGATGCTGGACCTCATTCAGGAAGGCAACATCGGCCTGATGAAGGCGGTGGATCGCTTCCAGTTCCGCCGCGGCTTCAAGTTCTCGACGTATGCCACGTGGTGGATCCGTCAGGCGATTACCCGCGCAGTCGCCGACTATGGCCGCACCATCCGGCTCCCCGTACACGTGGTGGAGTCGCTCAATCGTTTGACGCGCGAGCGCCGCGCACTCGGATCGCAGCTTGGCCGCGAGCCGCGTCCCGAAGAGCTCGCCCAGCGCATGGGTGTGGCCGTCAACAAAGTGGAGCTCCTGCTCGAGGCCGCGCGGCAGCCGGCTTCGCTCGAAGCCACCGTCGGTGAAAGCGAGGAGACCGAGCTTGGCGACCTGCTGAAGGACGTCAAGGCGCAGTCGCCCGAAGAAGAAGCAATAAAGGGACAGCTCGCGGAAGAAGTGGAGCGCGCGATGGAGCCGCTCAGCGATCGCGAGAAGGAGATCCTACGGTTGCGTTATGGCCTCGGCACCGATCGCGAGTACACACTCGAGGAGATCGGCCGCCGGCTGTCGCTAACACGCGAGCGGGTGCGGCAGATCGAAGCGGGCGCGGTGGCGAAGATCAGAAAGTCGAAGGGACGGGCGGCGTAGCTTACCGCTCGAACAACATGTAGCGCGGACCTTCAGGTCCGCGATCGGCCAGCGGGGCGGCGGATCAGGGCGGACCTAAAGGTCCGCCGCTACATGAAAAAACACCTTAGAAGTCCAGCAACCGTGTGTACTTCACGATGAACGACCGCCCGAGCGTTTCGATTGCCGTGAAGTCGGTCGTATCTCGCCGATCGTTATAAACGACGAACAGCCCCGTCCCGCTCCGATTCAGCACCGCTAAACGGATATTCGACGAGAACTGCGACGTCTGGCTGTTGTACTGCAGCAGCGCCTGCACGTTGGCGAGCGTGGTAAACGCGTAGCTCGCCTTCAACGGGATGAGGTGTGTCGTGAACGTTCCGCCCGGCAAGTCCGCATGCTGCCGTGTCCATCCCACGTTGCCAATGAATCGTGAACCGACACGTACGTTGGCCGTCAACTCTTCGCTGTCGAAATCTCCGTCGTAGTAGCCGCCGATACGGTGCCGGAATGTTGCCGAGAACACCGCGCTCGGATCGCCCACGTACTCGCTGGCAAACTGGTTCCATGTGTACTTGCCGGGCGGGATCACCACGCGCTTGCCGCCGGTGTTGTAGGGCACGAACGGCACGAGCGGATTGTCAGTGGTGATGTCCACGAAGTTGCCAAAACGTCCACCGTTGGCCGGCTGAATCTCGAAAAAGTGCAGGTGGGCGCGGCCCGATTGCACGTCTCCATTGCCGATATCGAAAAAGCCGTCGTAGTTGGCGTGCGGCGAGATGCGCCGAATCCATTGCCATTTCTTCGGCTGATACGTCAAAAACGCGCGCACCTCGGGACGACGGTAGCCGCGGCGGGGAAGAAAACCGACCTCGGGGTTGAAGCGCGAGCCCACTTGCGAGTAGCCGCCCGAGAGTTGCCAGAGGTTGTTTCGAAAATCGTAGAAGATGCGCCCCGCTGTGTCCGTGCCGCCGAACGTGGCGTTTTCCGGCGATGTCGTGCCCGCGATAAAGGCGAACACTCGCGAATTTGCGGTGACCGCGAGATTCGCGTCCACACCGTAGGCGCGGTTCCAGTCGTTGTCGCCGGAGTACGAGCCGGTGCCCTGCCGATTGACGAAGATCCCGCCGAAGCTCGATCGCCCGACTTCTCGCTGTACCCGCGCCACGCCGAAATTGTTGGCGGCGGCGAGCAAGTTACCGTTCGGGTCGTGCTCCGAGTTGGTTTGAATATCGAGAAAACCGGTGCGCCAGCCCCCCATTTTGCCGCTCAATCGCGTGCCTGCAATGATCGGAATCGGTACGCCCGACGCCCCGAGGCCGGAGAGGCCGATGCGGCGCGAGAAAAACAGATCGATCTGCTGCGGACTCCCGAACTGAAACGTCGAGGCGTTCTCGAGAAAGAATGGGCGCTTCTCGGGAAAGAACAGGTCGAAACGCGTGAGGTTCACCTGCTCTTCATCCGCTTCTACCTGCGCGAAATCGGTATTGACGGTGAGGTCGAGCGTCATGTTGGCGGTGATGCCCCACTTCAAGTCGACGCCAACATCCGCATCACGATCGAGTTGGCGATCCGGCGCGAGCGTGTAGTCCTTGTTCGCCGATCCAAGCACATACGGAATCAACTTGAGATCCCGACGCGGCGGCAGATCGAGGTTCGTCAACTTCGCGGCGAGCGACACGCGGTAAATGTCGAAGCCGCGAGGAATGGGCGCGAGATAAACCTGCTCGTTCTTGCGGCGGATGTTCCGCATCACGTTGAAGCCCCAGGTGCGCTCCTCACCCGTTCCGTAGCGAAGCGTCTTCAACGGAATGGCGAGCTCGGCCTCCCAACCACGCTCCGTGATTGAGGAGCGCACGCTCCAATCACCATCCCAGTTCGGGTTGAAGGCGCTAATGCCGCCGCGCTGGGAACCGCTCACACCCTGACCACCGCCCGCGAAGTTGGTGCCGCCGGTCTGGCCCTCGCCTGACACTTGACCGTCGTATTCGATGCCGAGCGGGTTGGTGCCGAAGACGAATGCGTTCTGGCTGTCGTTGAACGTGTCGAACACGAGAATCACCGAATCCACATCGGTCAACGTCGCATCCCGGCGCGACTGCGAGACGATGATCTTCGAGGGATCGCTGTCGTAGCAGACGATACCGACGTACACGTTGCCGTGGCCGACGAGAATTCGCACTTCGGTTTTCTCTGTGGCCGGCTCTCCTTCGAGCGGGTCCTGCTGCGTGAAGGTCGAGTGCGGCGCAACGGTCTGCCACACCTCGTCATCGACGCGTCCGTCGATCGTCGGCGCAGGCGCTTCGGGCGCGAGTTTGCCGGCGGGAAGCATGGGCACGGTCGCGGCGGAAACGGCAAAGACGTCGCGCGCGGCAATCGCGAGACAAATAGATACAAACAGGGCGAATCTGCGCATAAGGATGGTGTGTTTCGACAGTGTAGTGGCGCAGCTGCCGCCGCGCCATAGCAGCTTTAGTCGCGCCGAGTCAGTGTACGGCAGAGTCGCAGGCCGCGCAACGTAAGTGAATTCAATCGGGCAATCTCGAAATCCGAGATCACCAGATCACAAATTCACCAAATCGACTCCAAATCTCCACATCGCGAGATCTCCAAATTCGCGGATACTACCCTGTGCTATGCCGACCTTGCGCACGATGTTCCTCTTGGTCGTCGCGATGTGGTCCGCGTCGCCTGCTCTCGGCGAGCAACTTTCTCCACCAAAACTGACAAAGCCACAGCGCGACACGTTGCACGCCCTCGTAACTGCCGTCGATAACGCCGTGTCGGCGCCAGAGACGCCCGCCGTGCGATGGCAGACGCACCTGTTGCGCACGTCGGATGGCGCGCACTATGTGGCGTTCACTGTGACGCCTTCCGAACCACTCTCGGAGCAGGACGCATCATCGCTGTACGTGCGCCTTGCGACCCGCAGTGATGCGCAATCGGCCGCGATCGCTGAACGGTCGGCCGTGATGGAGTGGCTCAAAGGCATGCGCAGCGATCCGCTGGTCGCGCGCAAGCAACGCGGCATCGCGTTTGGCGAGATGCCGGTCTTCGGTCCAGGCGCGATCGCAACGCGGGGGCCGGGACAACAAGCGGGCGATCTCGCGCTGCTCAACATGGAACGCGAGCGGGCGCGCGAGCGGAAGGAAGCGGCGGAAAGAGAACGCAAAGCGGCGCTCGAGGGAACCAGCACGACGCGGCCACGCGATGCGCTCTTTCCGTTCGAAGACTTCACACTCGATCGTCCTCGCACGGGCCAGACAGGCGCAGCCGCTATGCTGCAGCGATCGTTCACCGCCGGACCTGGCGACTACGATTTGTACGTTGCGTGGGGAGCATCACCAACGAAGGGGCAGCCCGGTGCAGTGAAGGTTGCGAAGCGGTCGCTGAGCCTGCCGCCGGCCTCCTCAGCGGAACTCGGGCTGAGCAGCATCATCGTCGCCGACGCTGTGTCAGTGCGGGACGCAGCGTATCCCCCGGAACAGCAGTCGTCGCATCCTTACGCGATTGGGGCGATGGAAATCGTGCCGTCGCTCGACGGACAATTCACCAACGACGAACGCATGGCTGTCGTGTTTCAGATCTTGAACGCGCGCGCGAACGACGGCGGCAAGCCGGATATCGGTGTGGGCTTTCGGCTGTTCCGGGTCACAACTACCGGCGACCAGTCGATCGGATTGCTCAACCCTCAGTATTACAACGAGTCGACACTCCCGCTGGACTTCGACATCAGGAAAGGCCACCCGATCTTCGCGGCAATGGCGGCGCCGCTAAAAACGTTGCCGCGTGGTGAATATCGCTTGCTGGTGAGCGCCACCGACAAGCTCTCGGGCTTCGGCGCCAACGCCTACGCCACGTTTCACGTCGTCGCCACGCCGGCGACGCTGCTCCGAACTGCACCCATCGCGCCACCGATGCGGCGCGAGTATCTCCTCGACGGGACCGTTCTGCGCGAAGTAACAGCACCGCTGCGAACCGCGCTGATGTCGTCCGCCCTGGCAGCAGCCATCGATGCGGCAGGCGCGGCGCGGTTCATCGAGTTGCTGCGCGAGGACGCGATTGGTGCCGCCGAGCAGAGCGCGAGGACGACGTTACGCGCAATTGGCCTTTACGGTATCGGCGACCCGCGCATGGCCGCGACGCTGCTTCGGCAGGTGCTTCAGTCGGACGCGAACGCCGTCGCCCAGCTCTATTTCGGTGCGTGTCGCGCCCTCGAAGGAAACGATCGCGACGCGATTGCTGCGTGGCAGGCCGCACTTGACGCCGGCATCCGCACGCCGCTGGTGGCACCGTTGCTGGTGGACGCGAATCTGCGCCTGGGTGACGTGGCACGCGCCGCCGAAATCGCGCACAGCCTGGTACGTGATGGCCTTCCCGATGCGGCCATCATCCGCGGCCTTGCGTCGGTTCACATCGCGCAGGGCCGCGAACTCGACGCTATTCCGCTTCTCGAGAAACGTCTGGCGACGAACGCCGACGACATGGATGCGCAATACGCGATGCTGCACGCCTTGTTCGCGAGCTTCGTGCGCGGTGTTGGGGTTGGATCGACTGCGGAGGCCAAACAACGGTTTGCGGCGCTGGCGCGCACGTACATCGATGGCAAAGGCCGGCACGCGGGGATTGTCAGTGAGTGGGTGGGTTTCATGCACCCATAACCGCGGATCTTTGTACGTGGCCGCGGACCTTTCTTGGCCTGAGCGACTGGTGAATCAACCGGAGTCGAAAGCAGGGCCGCCTAGGGGCGCGGACCTTCCTGGCTTGAGCGACTCGCGAATCAACCGGAGTCGAAGGCAGGTCCGCGGCTACTCTACCGCATACCTGTGCACTCACCTTCCGGCAAACTTACTTCTTCTTCGTCGCCGGCTGAGGGGGGGGAACCGGTGTTCCCGGTGTCCTGAGCGAATATGCGGTGCGCGCCGAGACGTTCACGTTAGGTCTATCGACTTCCACCTGCACCTGGCGCACGCGTTTCTTGGGATCGGGATTCGTCGAGTAGTAGCCGATGACGTAGTAGTCGCTGGTTTCTGCGTCGATGCGCTTGAACGCGGACGCGAAGTCGTTGTCGTTGACCACGGCAAAGCCGCCGGTTTCCTCGGCCAGGTAACGCAGCGTGCTTTGCGTTTTCTGAATGTAGGTCCGCCATTCGCTCTGATCGAGGAACTGGCCGGCATCGACGACGCCCGACAGGCCGCGGGGATCGACCGGGAACAGCGTCGCGTTCGCGCGATTCGCCGAGAGCGTGAGCTCCCGCATGTACTGATACAGATCGATATCGGCGGTGACGGCTGGCAACTTGAAGTACGGATTGTCTTCGTCCAACAAGAATCGCGTCGGCTCCGAAAAGCGGCCGCCCTGAATACGATCCCGGCCGCGGCGCGACTCAGCGAACGGATCGAAATCGTACCCTGTGCTGATGTAAATCACGGCCTTGCGTTTGTTCGCGACCCGTTCGAGATCGTTGACGATGTTATAGGCCGTGAAGAAGGCCACCTGCGCCCGCTGACGGAGATCTCCCGGCCCTTGCGAGCTCTCGAGCAGCTGGAACAGCTCGCTCGCGGTGATCCCTGAACCGCGGATTCTGGATGCAGCCGAGGCGATCAGCTTGCGATCGTAGGTGAGCCCGATCTCGATCGCCGACGGTCCACTCGACACCATGGCAGCCATGTCGCCGTCGTGCAGCAGGTTGGTCACGAGCGTTTCGATCAACCGGCGCACATGAGGTGTGTACTCGGGTTCGAAATGGAGATCGTCGACAAAGATCAACACCACGCGTCCTGCTGTGTCGGCAGCCACGGAACGGCGCGGCCCTTGGGGAAGTACGATTCCTTCGGGTGCAGGCGCTGGCGGCGGCGTGAGCGCGTTGAACGTACGGCCCCCATGGACCAGCGCGAACGACGCAATCGTCTGCGGCGTGCCGTCTTCGAGCACCGTAAAATTCTCTTTGATCAGGTCGGCGACGAAGCGGCCGTTCGCGTCGCGCGGGATGACGTCCGTCGTGACCAGCGTGACGCCGGTACGGAAATCGGGTTGCGCCAGAAGGAAGAGCGCCGAGACCAGAACTGCTGACCGCACAACGCTATACTACCGCGATGAGGGCTCGACATATTTCGCGCCGCGAGGTGCTAGGCGCACTGGCGATGGCGGGCGGCGCAACGCTCGTCGATCCATGTCCGCTACTCGCACGCATGGCCTCGGACCTGCCCTGCGCCGGCGTGGCACCGGCCGGCGATCTGATTGTCACGCTGCCGCTCTTTCGCGAGCGCTCGCAACCGCAGCCGTTCGGCATCAAGTTCGCGCAGGGATTGGATGCGCGCCTCATCACCGATTTGTCGCTCCTCGAACCTGGCGCCCTGATTACATCGAACGACCTTGCCTACATCCGCACCGAGATTCCGCCAGCCGCCGCAGCGCACTCAGGCAGATGGACCATCAAAGCCACCGGCCTCGTTGCGAGGGAGAGCACGCTCACGCTCGACGACTTGACCGCGCGCGCCAGGCCACGAGGACCGCACCTCTTCGAGTGTTCGGGCAACGCGAACCCGTCCAATTTCGGGTTGATGAGCGTCGCCGAATGGGATGGCGTGCCGTTCGCGGAGATCGTGGAGCGGCTTCGCCCCGCGAAGGGCGCGACTGCGGTGCTCGTGGGCGGTGTCGATCACGAAGCATCGCCGTCAGGGCGCTCCGTTCCAGGCGCGAGCTGGGTGTTTCCGCTTGCGTCGATCAGGGACCTGGACGCGTTTCTCGCGACGCGGATGAACGGTCGGGCGCTCCCGCCAGACCATGGCGCGCCGGTTCGGCTCGTTATCCCAGGCTGGTATGGCTGTTCGTGGATCAAGTGGGTCAACGAGATTCGCATCGTCGGTCCCGACGAGCTCGCGACGTCGCAGATGATCGAGTTCGCGAACCGCACACATCAAACGGCGCAGCACGCGCTCGCGCGTGACTACTCACCCGCGGACATCCACACCGCGGCGACGCCGGTGCGCGTCGAGAAACGGCGCGTGCCCAGCGGCCTCGAGTACCGCATCGTGGGAATCGTGTGGGGCGGCGCCAAGCCTGTCGATCGACTCGCGATCCGGTTCAATGCAGACGACGAGTGGAAACCGTTCGCCATTTGCCCGGCACCCAAGACGCACACAATGTGGTCGCTCTGGGAGTATCGCTGGAAACCCACGGCGCCGGGCCTCTACAACATCGCCCTCCGAGTGCCGGATGCATCCGTGCCGCAGCGAAGGCTGGATAGCGGGTATTACGTGCGGCAGGTCAGTGTCACTGAAACCTGAATTTGGAGATCTCGAGATGTAGAGATTTGGAGCCGATCTCGAGATTTGATGATCTCCAGATCTGGTTATCTCCAAATTTGGTGATCACTAATTCACCAAATTTTCTCCAAATCTCCAGATCTCCAAATCTCCAGATTCAGCGGAAGGCAGACGCCTCTTTCACTTCCTGCAGACCCGCATCCGCATTCTTCCAGTTCGAGAGAAACTGCTTGTATGCTTCGCGGCTCTTCCCTGCCTCTCCCGCCTTTGCCGCTGCGCGCGCCAGGCCGAGGACGCTGCGGCTGCGGTTGGGTGTGCGGGCGAGCGCCTTTTCGAACCAGCCGATCGCTTCTTTGGCTCGCCCCGCCGCCAGCAGCAACTCTCCGTAGAGTTCGTCGGCGCCCTTCACCGGATATGGACGGCCGATCGGCTTTGGCATCCGGCTTTGCAGATGGGCGGCCTGATCCATCGCCGCGAAGGCCTCCTTCTGCCGCCCGCGCGCGAGTTCGAGCAACGCCTCGAGCTCTTTGGCCATGACGGCGGCCTGCTCGCGCAAGCCCGCGTCTTGTCCTGGAGCTGACGCATCGATGAACAGTTTGAGCGCAGCTTCCGCGCGCGCGATGTCGCCCGTCTTGGCCGACGCCATACCGAGCGCGAAGAGCTCGTCGATGTTGTCGAACGAGCTCTGTCCTTTCATCTCCCTCCAACGCTCACTCTCGATGATGTGGCGCGCACGCATCGATCCGCGGTCGTTTCGCAGCGTGAGCGGCCCACTGCCCCGTCCGATCTCGCTGTCCGAATAATGATGCCCGCCCGCCTGTTCCTCAGGCTTGACGACTTTGAGCGCCGCATCGACCAGTTGCAAGGCGTCCGCCGCCTTCTCGAACTGCCCTTGCTGCGTCCACTCGTAATGAAGCCAGGTGAGGCTATGGAAATCGCGCAGTACGATCGAGAGGCCTTTCCGCTGCACCCAGGCAACCGACGCCTCCCAGGAGGCCTGGTCTGATGCCGACGCTTCTTCCCAGTAGCCGAGTTGCAGAAACGCATGTGCCGGCATATGCAAGGCGTGACTGGCGGCCGGCGCAATCTGCGCGTACACGCGCGCGGCCGGCAGCGCCTTTGCCGCAAGCGTCGGGTGATCGTAGGCGTGAAGAATGTAGTGCGCGGCACCAGGATGCTTTGCATTACGCGTAAACACGCCCTCGGCAATTGCTCCGGCTTTTTGCCGCAGCGGCAGCGCCTGGTCGCCACGAGGAAGCACCGCCAGCAGCGCCAGTGCATAAAAGGCCTGCGCCTCGTCGTCCTGCGGGAAGTTCGCGGCCAGCGCGCCCATAGCCCCCGCATAGGCCTGGTCGCGCGCGGCCTTGTCGGCCGATCCGTACAACACCTCGACTGCGCCGAGATACTGCCGCTCGCGCGGCGTCTTCGCTTTTGCCGCTCGAATGTCGGCCGTTGCGCCAAGCCTGGCCAGCGCCGCACGGCCGGCCGCGACGTCTTCGTGGAACCAGAGCGGTTGGCTGAACGACATTGCCTCGCCCCAGTACGCCATCACAAACTGCGGATCGAGCTTCTGCGCGGCCCGAAACGCCTCGATTGCTTCTTCGTAGCCAAAGCTATGCAGCCACGCGACGCCACGAATGAAATCTGCTTGCGCGGCCGAGGCGCCCGAATTCGGAAAGGTGATCGTGCCGAGCGGTGCACGCGTGGGGATTCGTTGAGCGTTCAGTGAAACCGTGACAAGACAAGCTGCAAGAACGGCGATCAAACGATGCATCGCGATCAGCGTAATCCAAAAACAGAAAAGGCGGCCCAATTGGGGCCGCCCCTCCGTGTCTCCGGTAACGCGGACCCGAAGGTCCGCGCTACATGGTCCGTGTTTCCGTGCCTAGAACTGCACGCGGAACATCAACTGTGTCAGCCGCATGAATCCTGACTGCACGCTGATGTTGCCGAACGTCGAACTGCCCACTTGCGTAATCGGTCCCCGCACTTTGACGGTATTGGTGACGTTGAGCACCTCCAACCGAATCTGCCCGCGTGCGTTGCCGCCAAAGCGGACGTCCTTGGTCGCCACGAAGTCCCAGTTGTTGCGATGCGGGGTGCGCACATCCGGCAGCGTGCGCGGCACGGTTCCGAAGGTGAACTGCGGCGGGGTCGTAAACGCGGCCGAATTCAGCCACGGACCCACCGGGTCCATGCGATCGTCGCGGTTGCCCGACGTTTCCGCATCGCCGCTGCCCGGATTCGGGCGCTGGTGGCGTGAAAAGGCCTGTGTGGTGTTGGTCAATGTGGTGAGCGATATCGGGAATCCGCTCTCGAACGTGACGATTGAGGAAAGCGTCCAATCGCCGAGAAGCATCGCGGCGACGCCGCTCTGCGCCCAGCGTCTGCCTTCCCCAAACGGCAACTGGATGATCGGCGCGATCACGACTTTGTGCGGGACATCGAGCAGACCGACGGCGTACTCGGCGTCAAGGTCGTAGATGTTTTGCGCTTCCGTTCCCTGGTTGCCAGTGGTGCCGACATTCGAGAAGAAGTTCGTTTCGCCGAACTGGTTGTCCTTCAGACGGCTGTAGGTGTAGTTGATCCGGCCACCCCAGCCGTCGGTCACGCGTTTCTCGAACTTGAGGATTCCTGCGTGGTACTGGTTCTTCCCGAGCGTCGACTGCCGCATCAGGATGTCGCCGAACTGCGGGAACGGGCGCAGCAGCTGACGGCGCTGAACCATCTGGCTGGTCACGTTGAAACCCTCGCCTTGAGGAAGCCCGAAGAACGGGTTAGGAACGTTTTCGAGCAGCGCCGGACCGAGCGACAGATACGCGGGATCGAGCTGGTTGATGTTGATGATCCCGTCGTTCGAGCCGCCCAGTCCCAGATCGCGGCCCGTCGCGCCCGAATACTCGAACCCGATGGCCATGTTGCCCGGCAGCTCGCGGTTGACGTCAACCGAGTACTGCTGAACGTACGGCGCCTTCTTGGTCTGGTCGATGAAGTCGATCTGCGCGCCGACACCTGCCAGCGCGCCGCGCGAATTACCAACGGGCTGCCGAACGCCGTTGGGAAACGGGTTCTCCAGCGTGATGTTGGGACGGAACTGGTTCTGCTCGGTCGTAAACGTGGTTTCGCTGAAGCCGATGTTGCCGTAGTTGGTCGCGCCAACGCTCTGGTAATTCCACGGCGACCAATAGATGCCGTAGCCGGCGCGCAGGACCGTACGCGGGTTGAACGAATGAACGATGCCGACGCGCGGCGAAACCTTCACGGCTGGTGGATCGCCCTGATGCTCGGGCGCGCCGTTCACCCCGGCGTAGACCAATCCGCCGCGAATCGGCTGCCCCGTGAGCGGATTCACGATGTTGCCGAGCCTGCCGCCCGGGTTCAGCGTGCGGTCGAACGCCACGGTGAAGCTGTTGTTTTTCTCCATCAACCCCGATTCGTGTTCGAGACGCAGGCCGAAGTTCAACGTCGTCTTGGCGTTCATGCGGAAGTCGTCCTGCACGTAGGCGCCGTAGTAATGCACGAACGCGTTGAACGGATTCGACACGCCGACGCGGCTGTAGTTGTTCGGATCGCCGGATGGATACCCCAACAGGAAACTCGCAAACGCGTTGCCGCCGACGGGCCTGAGCGGGTCCTGCGAGGTGTACAACCGATCGAAGCGGAAATCGCCGGCGCCGGCGCTGAACGACTGCGTCTCGATGCCGATGGTCCGGTAGTCGGCTCCGAACTTCAGCGTGTGGCGGCCGACGAGGCGCGACAGCGTGCCGTTGGCGCTCCACGAGTACCAGTTCCGATCCTGCGGGTCGATGGCGCCGAAGTTGTAGTAGTCGGTGATGTTCGCGCGTGGGAACTTGTCAACTTGAATCGAGTTCAAGAAGCTAGGGCTGAACCCGAGCGACGCAGGATCGAAATCGGTCGAAAGGGTGTCGTCGTCGATGAATCGCGTCCAACCGTAGCGCAGCGTCAGCACCGTGTTGTTGCTCGGCAGCCATGTGTTGTTCAACGCGAGCACGTTCACACGCCGCAGCAGCAGATAGTCGTTGCGATCGAAGAAGCGGTTCGGATCGTCCAGCCCGGGATACGCGAAGTTGGCGCAGGGCTCGTTAGTCCTGTTATACAGGTAGAACCCGGAGAGCGAGACGCTGTCGGTGAAACGGTGATCGACCTTGCCGGTGTACATGACGGCGCGGTCGTGGATTTCGGCGGTCGTGAAGTAATTGTTGTTGCCGTTGCTGACGTTGTCCGTCGGGTCGGGAAAGTACTGCGCCATCGCGCGTGCCACGGGATTGATGCGCGTTGCGGGGATGATGTTGTTGGCGAATGGCTGCCGGCCGTTGCCGTTTGCGTCACCGGTCAGCGGATCGTAGATAACCTGCAGCTGGCCACCTGCGGTCGTTTGGGAGAAGTCCCCGGACTTCTCCCGAATTGTCGGCATGCGATTGTTGCCGTTCCGCGTGGTGTTCGACCCGTAGCCTTCGACGCTGAACCAGAAGAATGTGCGGTTCGGTATCACGGGTCCGCCAAACGCGCCGCCGCCCAGATGGAAGTACGTCTCGGGCAATGGAACTGGTGGGGTCTGCCGCTCCGAGAAGAAGTTGTTCGCCATGCCCCAGCGCGGGCGGGTCTGATAGAAGCCGCTGCCGTGCCAGTCGTTCGCGCCTGACTTGGCGGCCACGTTGAACGTTCCTCCGCCGGTCCGCCCCGTCTCGGCGTCGTAGTTGTGCACCTGTACGGCCACGTCTTCGAGGGCGTCGATGTTGGGATTGGCCGACGCGCGATTGCGCAGGTCGGTGACCGGAACGCCGTCAACGAGGTAGTTGTTGCCGCGGCGCGTGCCGCCTCCAAGTGACAACAACGACGCGTTGGTTTGATCCTGCTGGCGGTTGAACTGCGCATCGCCGGAGGCAATCACCGTGGGTACGGTGACGGCGAACAGAAACGCCGATCGGCCGCCGGTCGGCAGCGTCGTGAGCTGCTGACTGTCGATCACGCCGCCGCCCGAGGCATTCGAGGTGTCGATCAACGGCGACTGGCCGGTAACCGTGATGGTTTCCTGCAGCTGGCCGACCTCCAACGGAATGTCGAGGGTGATAAACTGCTGCGCGGCAATCCGAACGCCCCTGTTTTCGTAGGCTTTGAATCCGGTCAAGCTTGCTTTAATCGTGTAGGTGCCCGGGGGAACCGCCGCAAAGCTGTACTCTCCCTGGTCGTTGGAGACAGCTTCACGCGTCTGGTTGGTGGCCTCGTTAACCAATTGAACGGTTACGCCTGGAACGACGCCGTTAGCGTCTCGCACTGCGCCGCGCAAGCCGCCGGTGAATGTTTGGGCCCATGCGCTGGTGCTAACCGTTAGCATCACGAGCAGTGCCCAAAGTGGGACTCGAGACAGACTCCTCATACTGGGTCCTCCAACGAAACCAGTGCAAAACCGCCCGTGGCTGAGCCTCGGCGGGCGGCAAATGACCGATTGTGTTCAAGTGCAACCGCAAGTTTCGCGGGAGTTTACGGCAGAGTCATATCGAAACACAAGCCTGTCAAAAACCGCTTGCGGCCCGGGTTTCACCTCCGAACCTGATCTGGTAACATTCGCCAATTCGGGAGAACCCTCCATGGATGAACAGGGCATGGCAGGCGGCGTCTCGAGACGCACCTTCATCAAGGGCGTCATCGCGGCGGGCGCAACGGTTTCGGCCTCGGCCTATCTATTCCGCACGACGATCCTCGGACAAAACGAGTCGTCGCTGCCCGGATCGGTCGAGCGGCTGATCACGATCGATGTCAACGGCCAGCAACGGCGCGTGGATGTGTTGAAGCACGAAACCCTCGCGATGACGCTGCGCTACAAGCTTGGTCTCACGGGCACCAAGCTCGGTTGCGATCGCGGCGAGTGCGGTGCGTGCACGGTCCTGATCGACGATGTGCCGCACTACAGTTGCTCGATTCTGACGCACCGCGTGCGCGGCAAGAAGATCACGACCGTCGAAGGGCTCGCCAGTCCCGACGGCAAGCTGTCGGCCGTGCAACAAGGCGTCGTGGACTCGCAGGGATTCCAGTGCGCGTTCTGCATGTCGGGCTTCATGATGGCCGCCACCGGATTCCTCAAGACCAACTCGAATCCGACGCGCGCAGAAATGCGGCATGCGCTCTCCGGCAATCTGTGCCGTTGCGCTGACTACAACAAGATTCTCGACGCCATGATGAAGGCGGCCGAGTACACGCGTGGGGGGCAGCCATGGCAGATTACAAGTTAATCGGCAAGGACTACCAGACCCCCGACATCGTCGCGAAGGTCACGGGCAAGGCGAAATACGCGGAAGACTTTCGCGCCGAGGGCATGGTCTTCGTGAAGATCATGGGCAGTCCGCGTCCGCACGCGCGCGTTCGCAACATCGACGCGAGCGCGGCGCTGGCCATGCCCGGCGTGCACGCCATCCTGACCGCCGATGATCTTCCTCCGCAGCCACCGCCTCCGGGAGCACCCGGTGCGGCGGGAGCCGCCGGTCGCGGCGAAGGGCGTGGAGGAGGTGGAGAAGGCCGCGGCGCGACGCCGGGCGCAGCCGGCGCACCTGCGGCACCGGGCACCGCACCGGCCGCACCGACCGCACAGGGCGCACCGAATACACCTGGCACTGCGCAGGCTCCACCGGCGCAGCAACAAACATCCCCGCAAGGCCAGGCGCGCGGCGCCGGCCAGCCCGCTCCGTCTGGCGCGGCACCTCCGGGAACCGCGGGCGCAGGCGCTCCGACGCCGCCGGCGGGCCCGCCTCTGCCGGGCGAAGTTGCGTTGACCAAAGAGCCGCTCTATGAAGGCGAGCCGATTCTTGCCGTCGCGGCGGACAGCGAAGAACTCGCCGCTGAAGCCATCGAGAAGATCGTTGTCGATCTCGAGCCGCTCGACTTCGTGATCGATCCACTCGACAGCTTGCGTCCCGGCGGTCCGAATGGCCGCGCGGAAGGCAACGTGTTCGTCGGCCCGACCGCGCGCACGTTGAAGTGGACGGCGGCCGACTTCGATCAGATCGCGCAGGGCAAGTTCCCGTGGGGCGCCGAGGCTGCCGAGACGCAAGGCACCGGCGATGTCGACGCGGCGCTCAAGGCGGCGGACCTCGTGATCGAAAACACGTGGCATCAACAGACCACGCCGCACGCGCCGCTCGAGTCGCGCACGGCCATGGCCTACTGGCGCAACAACAAGCTGTATCTGCATGGCTCCACGCAGAGCGTTGCGCAGACCGTGCCGAACCTTGCGCGCTGGGTTGGGATTCCGCCAACGCAGGTGGTGCTTGTCAGCGAGTACACGGGCGGTGGCTTCGGCAGCAAGATTCCGGGCACGCAGACGATGGCGATACCGGCGCTCATGTCGAAGAAGCTCAATGGCCGCCCGGTGATGATGCGCATCTCGCGCGAGGAGGAAACCTACATCGGCCGCACCCGCCCCGGGTTCCAGGGCGCGATCAAGATGGGCTTCCGCAAGGATGGCAAATGCACCGTCATCGACGCGTTCATCGTCGAAGCCGCCGGGCCGTATCGGCGCCAAGGCGATCATCAGAACTCGGTCAACATCGCGTCGCTCGTGTATCAGCCCGAGGCCGTGCGGTTCCGCGGCGTGTCAGTCGCCACGAACACGCCTCCGGGTGTGTCGCAGCGCGCCCCCGGCGGATTGCAAAGCTCGGTGATGTTCGAACCGATGCTCGATCAAGCCGCGCGCAAACTCGGCATCGACGAGGTCGAGATTCGCACAATCAACGCGCCGGTCACCGGTTCGAAGTTTGGCCTCAACGCGCGCCAACCAGCGACGGTGACGAGCTGCTTCCTCAAAGAAGCGCTCGATCGCGGCCGCGTCGCGTTCAATTGGGATGAACGCCGTAAACGGGCGGGCCAGCGTCGAGGCACGAAGGTTCGCGGTGTTGCCGTGGGCACTGGCGCGTTCACGGCCGGCTCGATTGGATTCGACGGGCTGTTGGTGATCAAACCAGATGGCAAGGTGCATATCCACACGGGCGTCGGCAACCTCGGGACGCATTCGGTTTTCGACACCGCGCGCGTCGTTCCGGAGGTTCTCGGCTGCGCCTGGGAAGACTGCGAAGTCACGTGGGGCGACACGGGCAAGGGCGTGGCATGGAGCTCCAGCCAGGCCGGCAGTCAGACAACGCATGCGCACACCCGGGCGCACCACGCGGCAGCGATGGACGCGGTGACGAAGCTGCAGGAGCTTGCTGCGCTCGAGAACGGCGGCAAGGCCGAAAGCTACAAAGTGGCGAACGGTCGCGTGTCCGGTCCTGGAGGATCGCTCACCTTCGCGCAAGCGGCGGAAGCGGCGATTAAGCGTGGCGGTAAGTTCGACGGACACGAGCTGCCCGAGAACATCAACGCCATGACCAAAGGTGCCGCGGCGGGCCTCGCGGGTCAGGGCTTGATGGGCGTGGCGCGCGACACGTATCCGCGGCAAGGTTCCACCTACTCGTTCGTCACAGGTTTTGCCGAAATTGAAGTGGACGTCGAGACGGGCGAGTACCACATCCTCGACTTCCTCGCGGTCGCCGACGTCGGCATCGTCCTGCATCCGCGCGCGCTCGGAGGCCAGATCCACGGCGGCGCGGTTCAGGGCTTCGGTCATGTGCGCAGCCAGCGTCTTGTCTACGACACGCACTACGGCGCGGCGCTTGCCACGCGCATGTACCACAACAAGCCGCCCACCATCCTCGACATTCCGGTCGAGATGAAGTGGGAGGCGGTGAACATTCCGGATCCGCAAACGCCTGTCGGCGCGAAGGGCGTCGGCGAGCCGTGTATCGGCGCGGGCGCCGCGGCGCTCATCTGCGCGCTGCAGAGTGCGATCGGTGACGATGTCATCCGGCGCACGCCCGTTTCGCCGGAGATGATCGTCACTTCGCTGCAGGCCAAGCGGGTCGCCTACGATCCGTTCAAGGCCTTCATCTAAGGGAGCTTGATTATGGGTATGGGTGTAATTCGCGACGTCATCCCTGCATTCGAGCTCTTTCAACCCACGACCGTGGACGACGTGCTCGGCCTGCTCGATCGGCACGGCCCCGACACGTGGCTCATGGCCGGTGGCATGGACTCCTTCGACTGGTTGAAGGACCGCATCCGGCGGCCTCGTGTCGTGATCGATCTGAGCGGCGTTGAGGCGCTGCGCGGCATCAAAGAGGCCGACGGCGGACTCGAGATCGGCGCCATGACGACGCTCACCGACATAACCAAGAGCACCGTCGTGCGCGACAAGTTCGGTTTGCTGATGGTGGCGGCGGATCATGTCGCGTCGCCACAGATCCGCAACATCGGCACACTTGGCGGCAACATCGTGCAGGACACGCGCTGCTGGTACTACCGTCAAGGGTGGCCGTGTTATCGCGCCGGTGGCAACATCTGCTACGCCGACGCGCCGACGGCGATCAACCGCGAGCACGCGATCTTCGAAGCCGATCGCTGCGTCGCGGTCAACCCGTCCGATACGGCACCGGCGCTCGTGGCCCTCGACGCGTCGATGGTCGTGCGCAGCGTCGGCGGGCGCGAGCGCGTGATTGCGGCGCAAGACTTTTTCCTGGCGCCGGGCTACGACATCGTTCGCATGACGGCGCTCGAGCAGGGCGACCTGCTTACAGCGATCCGCATTCCCGGAACGTTCGCCGGTAAGCAGTTCTACTTCGAGAAGATCCGCGACCGTCAGGTTTGGGACTTCGGGCTCATGAGCGTCGCGTCGGCGATTTCCGGCGGAAGCTCCATCGAAGACAGCCGGATCGTCGTCAACGGCGTTGCCGCGCGGCCGTATCGCCTTACGCACGTGGAAGCGGCCATCCGCGGGAAGGCGCGCAACGAAGAGACGGCACAGATGGCGGCGGAGATGGCTGTGCGTGGGGCCGCGCCGCTCACGCACAACGGCTACAAGGTTCTGCTGATGGCGAATCTGGTGAAGCGCGCAATTAGAGGAGCGGCGGAATGGACCTCTTAAGAACGGCTCTGAGCCCCTGGGGCGAATCGATCTTCACGCACATCTCCTGGAGCCTGTTCTGGGCGTCGCTTGTGGGCGGTCTGTTGTTCCTGCTCGCCCACGGCGGCTACATGCTGTTCTCGCGCCACGAGAAGCGGCCGGAAGAGGAAGTGGATCGCATGGAGGCCGAACGCCGGCACCTGCCGCCGAAGATCGAGCGCCACTCGTTCGTGGCCCGCATGTTCCACTGGGTGATGGCCGTGTCGATGCTCGTGCTCCTGTTTACGGCGTTTCTCCCGATCGTAGGCGTGCGATTCGCGTGGGTGGAGTGGCACTGGATAGCGGGGCTGCTGTTAACGGCCTCGATCCTCTTCCACATCTTCCACGCGACCTTCGCCCTCGACTTCTGGTCGATCTGGGTCGGTCCGAAGGACATCCCCGAGATGAAAGCGGAGTTCCTGCGCGAGATCGGAAAAGAGCCTCCAGGCCCGAAGCCGGGTAAGTACCCCCTCGGCAATCGCCTCTATCATCTCGTCGTGATGATCGCAGGGTTGGTGGTGGTCGGCACGGGCATCGTCATGATGTACCGTGTGC
This sequence comes from Acidobacteriota bacterium, assembly GCA_046727855.1. Classification (GTDB taxonomy): domain Bacteria; phylum Acidobacteriota; class Vicinamibacteria; order Vicinamibacterales; family UBA2999; genus DASPWV01. The sequence goes on along the minus strand of JBKPDL010000142.1, from coordinate 5,786 downwards.
GCACGCCGATCTTCGCGCGCGACCCGTATCTGTTCAGCGATCAGACGTGGGGCGTGACCTACGTGCTGCACGGCCTGTCCGGCGTCGGCTTCGTGGGGCTGGTGATCGCGCACATCTACTTTGCGCTGCGGCCCGAGAAGCTGTGGATCACAAAGTCGATGATCTTCGGCTCGATCTCGCGCCGCGAATATCTGACGCATCACGACCCGGATCGGTGGAAGGCGCCGGCGACGACACCGGCCGACGCAGCAACCGGCCGTCCGTGAGGAACCTCCGTAAGGAATTCACCTCCGGAACGATCGTGAGCAATGGCGTTGCTTGAGGAGACGCGCCTCGAACTCGAACGGCGCGTCGAGACCATCGAGGCCGGCTACGAATTCATGCTGGCTTATGCCGCGCAGGGGTTGCCGAGTGAAGCGGGCAGCTCCAGCGGCGCACAGGTCCGCGAATTCCTCAAGCGGTTCGACAACGCGCTTGCGGGCCTTGCGGATATCTACCGTCAAATCGTGGACGGCGAGGGCGTCTCCTCGCCGTCGGCGCATTACGCCTTCCTCGACGTCCTCGCCCGCGATGCCGCCGCTAGTCAGGCGGCCATTCAAATGGTGCTCGCGCAGCCGGCGATCAGCTCGCAGCTGGTCGATAACCTGAACGCCTCGATCCACGTACGCGCGCTGCTCACGGATCTCTTCTTAATCGACGAAGCTCTGAAGAAGGCACCGGCGGAATCGTAGGTCCGCCCTTCCACTCGCCGCGCTATCTCGCTCACTCGCTGACGTCGCCCCGGTGACCTGAGTCTGTTTAGGTCAGAGCAGGCTGGCAGGTGGTCCCGAGGGACGGCCGTGGGGCCACCTTTTCGTTTTCATCATGTAGCGCGAACCTTAGGTTCGCGGACAGGTTCGCGGACCTTTAGGTGCTCCTTATGCAGACCAACGCGATGACGTGCGCGCGTTGGCGGCACGCAGGCGCAGCGCATCAGCACGTGCGGGCGGGCGATTCGCGGACGTGACCCGTGACGAATGTTCCTTACGAGGGTTCCTGGCGGAGGTTCCTTACGCCAGTTCACGAGGTTCGCGTACGCTCGTTCCTCACGACCGTTCACGTGAGGACCCACGTGAACCTCTGTGAGGAACTTCTGTAGGGAACCCTCGTGAGGAACCCACATGAACCTCTGTGAGGAACTTCTGTAGGGAACCCCCGTGAGGAACCTACGTGAACCCCTGTGAGGAACTTCTGTAGGGAACCCCCCGTGAGGAACCCACGTGAACCTCTGTGAGGAACTTCTGTAGGGAACCCCCCGTGAGGAACCTACGTGAACCTCTGTGAGGAACGTCTGTAGGGAACCCTCTCGTGAGGAACCCACGTGAACCTCTGTGAGGAACCTCTGTAGGGAACCCCCGTGAGGAACCTACGTGAACCCCTGTGAGGAACTTCTGTAGGGAACCCCCCGTGAGGAACCTACGTGATCAGAGGTCGGTTACGGCACCAAGACTCGCGCTCGAGACATGTCGCGCGTACTTCGCCAGCACGCCGCGCGTATAGCGCGGCTTTGGCTGCTTCCACTTCTTCAAGCGTGCGTTGATCTCACGGACGGGTAGATCGAGTGACACCTGACGGGCGCGGGCGTCGATTGTGATCGGGTCGCCGTTTTTCACGATCGCGATCGGGCCGCCGAGGTACGCCTCGGGCGTGATATGCCCGACGACGAACCCGTGCGTGCCGCCGCTGAAGCGGCCGTCTGTGATGAGCGCGACGTCCGCGCCCAGGCCGCGGCCCATGATTGCGCTCGTTGGCGACAGCATCTCGCGCATCCCGGGACCACCGCGCGGTCCTTCGTGGCGAATCACCACCACGTGACCTTTCTTTACGCGGCCGCGAAGGATCGCTTCGAGTGCCGCCTCCTCGCGATCGAACACGATGGCCTTGCCGCTGAAGCGCTCGCCTTCCTTGCCGCTGATCTTCGCCACCGCCCCGTCGGGCGCGAGATTCCCGTACAACACCACGAGGTGACTACCCTTCTTGATCGGCTGATCGAACGGGCGAATCACCTCCTGACCTGCCGGATACGCAGGTGCCTCGCGCAGGTTTTCGGCAAGCGTCTTCCCCGAAACGGTCAAGGCGCTGCCGTGCAGCAGCCTCTGGTCGAGGAGCATTCTCAGCAGCGGCGTGAGACCGCCGATGCGCACGAGTTCGGCCATTTCATAGCGGCCGCTTGGTTTCAGATCGGCGAGCACGGGAACCTTGCGACCGATGCGGGTAAAGTCGTCCAGGCCAAGTCGGACACCCGCCGCATGCGCGATCGCGATCAGATGCAGCACGGCATTTGTCGACCCACCCAGCGCGATCACCGTCGTAATCGCGTTCTCAAAGGCCTCCTTCGTGAGGATGTCACGTGGCCGAACACCGGCCTCGAGCAGACGCACCACGGCCTCGCCTGCGCGTGAGCAATCTGCTCGTTTGTCATCCGAGATCGCTGCTTGCGCGGAGCTATTGGGCAGGCTCAAGCCGAGCGCCTCAATGGCCGATGCCATGGTGTTGGCGGTGTACATGCCGCCGCACGACCCCGGCCCTGGACACGCATGCGCTTCCAAATCTGCCAGATCTGCATCGCTCAACTTGCCGGCTGCGTGCTCTCCCACCGCCTCGAATACCGATACGATATCCACCGGCTTATTGCGCCAGATGCCAGGCATGATCGTGCCGCCGTAGACAAACACCGCTGGGCGATTCAGCCGCGCGAGTGCCATCACACAGCCCGGCATGTTCTTGTCGCATCCGCCAATTGCCACGACGCCGTCGAGGCTCTCGCCCCCAACTACGGTCTCGATTGAATCCGCGATCACTTCTCGCGACACCAGTGAGTACTTCATCCCCTCGGTGCCCATGGAGATGCCGTCAGATACGGTGATGGTGTTGAAGATGACGGCCTTGGCGCCGGACGCATTGGCGCCCGCGGCCGCATGCCGCGCGAGATCGTCGATGTGGACGTTGCACGGCGTCACCTGCGACCAGGTTGAGCAGATGCCGATTTGTGGTTTTGAGAAATCTTCGCGCGTGAACCCGACGGCGTGCAGCATCGCGCGTCCGGCCGCGCGCTCCGGGCCGTCAACCACCAATGAGGAATGAGGACGCTTCATAACGGTTCGACAATTATGGACCGACTGTCGTGGAAGAATAGAGGTGGCGGCGTTATATGCGCGCCGCGTCAAATCCGCCGCTCTGAGAGGTGCCTGATGATCGCGCTCAAATCCGTGCTGGTGCCAACCGACTTCAGCGAGACGTCTGACGTTGCACTGCGATACGGGAAAGCGCTGGCGGCCGCCTTTGGCGCGTCGCTGCACGTGCTGCACGTTGTCCAGGAGCCGTTTGCGCAGCCGTGGGCGGTCGAGGCATACGGCTTCTCGCTTGCGACTTTGCAGGAGGAATGGGTGCGCGAAGCGAAAACGCGTATCGCGAAGACGCTCACGCCGGACGAACGCACACAGTACAAGGCGTCGCTCGCCACAGTTCTCGGTCATCCGGTGGTGGAGATCCTGAAGTACGCCAACGATCACGCAAACGATCTGATCGTCATCGGCACCCACGGCCGCGGCCCGCTCGGCCACATGGTGATGGGCAGCGTCGCCGAGCGCGTGGTGCGAAAAGCGCCCTGCCCCGTCTTGACAGTGCATCATCCGGAACGTGAGTTCGTCGTCCCCGACAGTGAGTGAAACCGTCCGCCTTGATATCTGGCTCGACGTTGCCTGCCTGTTCAAGACGCGATCGGAGGCCCAACGAGCGTGCAAAGGCGGCAAGGTGGTGGTCAACGGCGGCCCTGCCAAACCCCATCGCGACGTGCGTGTCGGTGACGAACTCGTGATTACGCGCCCTTTGGGGCGGCGGCAAACCGTCGTCGTGCGCGCGCTCGCAGACAGGCATTTGCCCAGGGCCGAAGCCCGAATGCTTTACGACGACCGGACCCCGCCGCCGTCACTGGAGGAGGTGGAATTGCGCCGGCTCGAGCGTCTCTTCAAGGCCACCATGGCACCCAGGTCGCGTCCAGATCGGCGCAAGCGCCTCGACGTGAGACGACTGCGCGGGAAGGACTAAAATCTCACTGTGCGACTGCGTTCGCTGCTCATCCTCGCGTTCGTCGCGCTCTTCTTCGTGCTGCCGTCGACGACGACATTGGCGACGGATTGGTTGTGGTTTGGCGAGGTTGGCTATCGGCCGGTTTTCCTGCGCACCTTCTCGGCGGAGTGGGGTGTGGGCCTGATCGCATTCGTGGCGGCCTTCGCGTGGCTCGGCGGGCACTTGCGCTACGCGTTGAAGGCGGCGGGCAGCGCGCCGGCATCGTTCACGACGCGCGAAGGGTTCACCATCGCCCTGCCGACGCGCGATCAGTTGCGCCCGCTGGCCACGCTCGCTGCGGCGATTGCGGCGCTCCTGGTTGCGTTGTTTGCCAGCTCGCAGTGGCTGAAGGTGCTCACGTGGTGGCACCAGCAGCCGTTTGCCGTATCGGACCCTCTGCTGGGACGCAATGCCGCGTTTTACGTGTTCACGCTTCCAGTGCTGGATCTGGTACGGGGCATCGCTCTGGCGTTGGTGGTGCTGGCGGCCGCTGGATCGGCGGCGCTCTATACGTTTGCCCGCGAGCTGGCCCTCACACCGTTTGGCGTCCGCATGGGGCCGAGCGTGCGGCGGCACGGAGCGGTCCTGGCCGGATGCGCGTTCCTCGTGCTGGCGCTCAGCGCGTGGCTCGATCAGTCGCGACAGTTGATCGCCCCGTCCGGCATTATCCAAGGCGCCAGCTATACCGACGTGCACGCCCGCATGCCGGCGGCGCTCATCGTCGCCGGCGCCGCGATACTGAGTGCCGTACTTTCATTCCTTTACGCATTCGCTCGCGTGCGCCTGGCCTTTGCCGCGGCCGTGGCAATCTACGCGCTGGCGGCGATCGGCGGCGGCATCTATGCGACCGTGCTCCAGCGCTTCTTCGTCGCGCCCAACGAGCAGGTGCGCGAGGCGCCTTACATCGTGCACAACATTGCCGCCACGCGTCAGGGCTTCGCGCTCGATCGTGTCGAAGAGCGCGAGCTGTCCGGAGATGCGGCGCTGACGCGCGCCGACGTCGAGCGGAATCGAGAGACATTGGACAACGTGCGGTTGTGGGATCATCAGCCACTGCTCGACACGTTTGGGCAAATTCAGGAGATCCGGACGTACTACGATTTCAAGAACGTCGACAACGACCGCTATGAAATTGCCGGGCGCGTTCGGCAGGTCATGCTCTCGGCCCGCGAGTTGAATCCAGCAGCGTTACCCAGCCGCAACTGGATCAACGAACGGCTGGTCTTTACGCACGGCCACGGACTCACGCTTGGGCCGGTCAATCAGGTCACCGAGGAGGGCCTGCCAGTCCTGTTCATTCGCGATCTGCCGCCGGTGTCTTCCGTTGACATTTCGATCTCGCAGCCGAGCATCTACTTCGGCGAACTCTCGAATGAGTACGTCATTGTCCGCACTCGCGCCCGAGAGTTCCATTATCCGAAGGGCGATGACAACGTCTACGCCGACTACGACGGTCAAGGTGGCATTCAGCTCAACTCGTTTCTGAAAAAAGTGCTGTTCGCGCTGCACTTCAGGGCGTATCAGATTGTGCTCAGCGACGACATCACGCCCGAGAGCCGGATCATGTTCGACCGCGAGATCCGCACGCGCACGGCGAAGATTGCACCGTTCCTGACGTATGACGAAGACCCGTATCCAGTCATCGACGATGGACGATTGTTCTGGATTCTCGATGCGTA
>JBKPDL010000141.1:0-16910 GCA_046727855.1 Acidobacteriota bacterium | reverse complement strand
GGTCTGCCCGACCGCGCCGGCGTAGCCGGTGCCGCTGTACGTGATGCATTTCAAGCTGGCTTCGCGAATCTCTTTGGCCGCGGCAGCGAGCAGGGGCGCCGGATCCACGTAACCAGGCTGGAACTGCTGGGCTGGCATGCGGGTGCCCAGCAGCAGGAGCAAGGCCGCGACGCTCGACACCCTGGTGGTCATCCGTCCCTCCGGGCCGTGCAGTGTATCTCACGCAAAGGCCCGCACGGCGCGATGCTCCATTGGCTTCGGGTATAGAAATGATGGATCGTGATCGCCCCGCGCGATCATGTACAATTGCTGAGCTGACCTCCTGAAATTCCGAGAGTCGCTGGTCCGATGAGAACCGAGCTGCAGATTTTCGTCCTGCTCCTTGCCGTAGCTGCGACCACTGGCCCAACCTTCGCGCGTGAGCGCGCGACAGCCGCCGGGGATCCACGCGGCTTTTCGTTGCTGCCTGCCGCAACGTGTGAAGAAGCGCAGGACGTTCGGCAGTGTCGAGCCGCGTGCCCCAAAGAATGGTCTGCCGAAGATCGCCGCGTCATCCACGACACACTGCGCCGGCTCACAGCTCACGAACTGGTGCGGGGATTGCTCGTTGGCGCACAGGACAACGGCTACAACGGTCTGCGACGTTATTCGACCGGCACGGAGGACGATCCGACTTTCGGGCCAGTGGCAACGTTCAACCCGGGATTCGTCCTCTACCCATCAAAGGTCATCGGGCTGACGGACGCGTTTTTTCAGACCGAACAGGTGAGAGATTCCATTTCGGATTACCGCTTCGGCGATTTCGTCCTGGTGCATGAACTCATCCATGCGTTTGACGATCGCCGGAAGTCGTCCGATCGCGGATTCACGTCAGTGACCGGGTGGGTGTTCAGGAACGATCGCTGGGTATACGCGAATCGGGTGAATGTCTCTGACTACCTCGGTGTCTACGCCGAGACGTTGACGCTGTATGCGAGTGGCCGCTACGCCGAAGCCTGGACACGAGACCGATCGTTTGCGACGTCGATGCAGGTGCCCCTGCCAACGATTCAGTCACTCGTCCGCCCGGACGAAGCGTTTGCCGGCATCCTGGCGCACCTCATCCTTGACAGCCGAGCCACCACTTACTTGAAACCAGAGGTCGTCGAGTGGTTCGAGAACAACGTGTTTCCCACGCTCAGAGAGAACGCCAGGCGCTTCAACGCGGCTGACTTCGATCTGTTCTGATTCCCGCGCGCAGCAGTGCGTCCACTTCGTAAACGATCCCGTCCTTGATCGTGAGTCGCGTCTTTCGAAGGTCCGTGATGTTCACCAGCGGATCGCCGTCGACGACGACCAGGTCTGCGAGCTTTCCCACTTCGATCGTGCCGAGCGCCGCGCCCACACCCATTGCCTCCGCGGCGACCGCAGTGGCCGTGCGGATGGCCTCGGCGGGTGAGAGACCGCCGCGGACGTAATGTTCCAGCTCCGCGAGCAGTGCCAGGCCGTACGGATTGATCGGCGAATCGGTCCCTGCAATCACGCGACCACCACCCCTCACGACCGCGGCCACCATCTTCTCCTGCGGTGAGACCAGCGCCTCGCGTTCGGCGAGATCCTGCGCATCGGGCGCGCGTTTCCTGAGTGCGCGGCCCGCATCGAGAGCGGACGAAGGAAACAGCCGCTGCAAGCGTGGATCGTCGATCCACGATCCGTCGCGCAGCGTAAGAAGTTGAAATCCACCTTGGATGACGATGGTTGGCGTCAGCGTCATCTTCGACGCGGTGAGCAGATCGATCACATCGCGGTACGATCGCCGGAGTTCGCTCATCTTTGGCGAGTAGCCGCGCCGGCTCGTGCCGCGAATGTGTTCGACGCCGTCGGCGCCATAGGCCACGGCGGGATAGATCTCGTGCGATGTGACCGGCATGCCCATGCCGTGCGCTTCGTCGATCACGCGCTTCTGCAGCAGATCCGGCAGGCGCACGTAGGTCTTGATGAAATCGAAGTCCAGCGCCTGTGCGCGTGCGAGGTGCTCGGCGAGCTGCGGACCGCCGTCGAGCGACGTGCCGCCGGGATAATAGATTCTGGTGCCGTCGAACGGTTCGCCGGTTGAGAATACACGCGGGCCGATGCGGACGCCTGCGTCGATTGCCTCGCGATCCTCGAGCGCCTCGAACGCGTTCGCCGCAGGGTTGCGCACACTGGTGATGCCGAACGAAAGCCAGATGCGCCCCAGCGCTTCGCCGTAGCCCTTCGTGAGGTGCGCGTGGCTCTCAATCAGGCCAGGCAGGACGGTCCGATTCGATGCGTCGATCACGACGCCAGCATGCAGGTCGGCGCGATGCGGCTCGATGCGCGCGATGCGATTACCTTCGATCACGATGTCCACGTCGTCGCGCGGCGCGGTCCCGCGTCCGTCGAACAGCCGACCGGCATGCACCACCGTGGTCCCCGTCGTCTCGGGCGCGCTCCACGAGAGGCGCGGCGTGATCCGGCGGACGCGCCCATCACTGACGTTCACGAGTCCAAACCCGGTCGCGGTCTGATAGAGGAGCTGCTTTGAATCGCGCGTCCAGGACGGTGTGCTGGCGAGCTCCGCGGAAAGGCGCTTCGGGCGGCCGAGCGGCACGCCGTTGCTGCCAATCGGGAGTACTGCGAGATGTCCGTCGACGATCGCGGCAAGCTGCGAGCCGTCCGGCGACCAGGCGGGGCCGAAATCCTCACGCATGCCGACCGACTTGTGCGGAAGTGGATTGAACCACCTGTCCTTCGCCGCGCCGGCGCTCGAGGACGGCTGCGAGCCCAAGTCGATCGGGACGAGCAGCACCTGATTGGTGCCTTCGCGAAACCTCGTCGAGTACGGCCGGAGCGCGCCCATCACCAGCGCGCGGCCGCCGGGCAACCAACTCGGACGTCCAGGCTCGTTCAACCGGTCGTGTGCCTTACGAACCTGTCCGCTCGCGACCTCCACAATCTGCAGCTGCGATTCGGGATCGAGAAACGCGATGCGCGCGCCGTCGGGCGACCAGGCGGCTGACATTGCGCGTGACGCAATCTTGCGATCGGAGCCGCTTTTCATGTCGCGAATCCACAGATCCATCGAACCGTCGCGATCGGACGAGAAGGCGAGCTGTGTGCCGTCCGGGGACCATGCAGGATCGGTATCGACAAACGCGTCGTGGGTGAGACGTGCCGGCGTCACGTCGCCTTCGGTCGCCGGGACCAGCCAGAGATCGCCGAGCGCAGCAAAGACAATGCGGGAACCGTCGGGCGCGATGTCGGGATGCATCATGCCGCGTACGGGCTGCGGCCCTTTCAATCCGAACGAGCGGCCCTTGGCAGTGAACGCCGCGCGTGTGAAGGACACTTCAGCCGAAAAGTCGATGACCCGCGCTGGACCTCCTGATGCCGGTCGCGTCTTGATCTTCCCGTCGGATGTATAGAGCAGGCTGTCGCCGGCGATCCACTGTGCGCGGAAGGGAAAGACGTCCTCGTTGGGCTCGGCGATGTTATTGCCGGCGGATACGAGGTAGCTCCGGGCGCCAGCGAAGGCGACATAGGCCATGCGCTCGCCGTCGGGGCTCCACGATGGAGCCGCAATGGTGCGGGCATCCTCCTGAACGAGCCGCTCCGCGCGTGAGCTCACCGCCGCTGCGTACACGCCGCGCTTCGGGCGATCGGAGACGTACGCGATCTCGCGGCCGTTGGGCGACCAGGCGGGCGCAAACTCGTTGGCGTCACCAGAAGTGATCTGCTGCACGGCCCCGCTGCCGAGCGTGAGCGTCCACACATCGTAGGTGCCGCTGCGGTCCGAGGAGAAGGCGATACGCCGACCGTCGGGCGACCAGTACGGCTCGCGGTCGTCGAAGGGACCCGACGTTTCACGCCGGAGTCCGCTGCCGTCGCGATTGATCGTCCAGATGTTCCAGGTGCTGTCGCGATAGGCCTGAAACGCGATGCGCTGGCCGTCGGGCGACCACGTCGGTGCGTGCGCGTCGTAGCCGTCGTCCAGGATGCGGGTGGCACGGCCGCCAGTGACGTTGAGCGTCCAGAGCGCGCCGAGCAAATCGATCACGATCGTTTGACCGTCTGGCGACAAACAAGCGGCGATCGACGTGCCTTCGGAGAGCGTCACGTGCACATCGATGCTCGCCTGTTCACCGGCAGTGCGAGGTGTTGTCTTCGCGCTGGTCGCACTTATTAACGCAACAGCAACCGCTATGACACTGGCGATTCGACGCATGACAGCCTCCAACTCAAGCGTCGCGATTATATCGATCAGCGTGGAACCGGCCTTGCATCGAACTAGCCAAGGGCCGTGCCCTTGATATCCGGCTAACTCCGCGGCCCTTGCTAGTTCTTGTTGTTGGCTTGGCGCGCTCCGCGCGCCGTAGACCGTTATGCGGGTCCACAACGCGTACAACATTCACGTCTGTGGCCGCATAACGGTCTAAGCGTTCCGCTTAAACGCGGGCCCAGGAGGAATTTGATGAGGCGAGCAGCACGCTTTCACAACATATTGGCCACGCTGTTTTGTCTGCCGTTGACCGCAATGGTCTCCGCCCAGACCAACAAGCCCGAGCAGAGCGTCACGGCCATCGTCGGATGCCTCGTGCAAGGTAACGCGGCAGCAGGCAGCGGCGAACGCCGGTCGGAGACAGGCACGGCGAATGCGAACGACTACTTCGTCCGCACGCCGGCGATCGCCCTCGCCCCGGGAAGCACGATCGCGATCGGAGGTGCGGGTACGCAAAGGTCCGGCACAAGCGGCCGCGCCACAACGTCAGCGGGTGATCCAACCGACACCGCAATGTACCGCATCACCGGACTCGACCGCGAACAGCTCCGGCCGCACATTGGTCATCGCGTCGAGGTGCAGGGCCGTCTGAGTAACAACATGCCTGGCGCCGGGACCAGTACCACAGCTCAGACAACAGTCGATGCGAGCGGACGGGCGACGACGCGAACCGAGACCCGCGTTGATGTCGCCGGGGTGCTGCACGCGACAGCAATCAAGATGGTGAGCGCGAGCTGTCAGTAGGTCTACGTTCGAATCGCTCTCCTGATCTGCGACACGCGCTCCTCGAACCTCGGGTTCGTGAACAGCGACATGAGTGGCAGTGTCGGAAAGTCGTAGAGGTAAAACCGCTGCGTGCCGGAATGACGAAGTGCGAATTCGTGATAAGACGTGTCTCATGAATCGACGTCACTGGATCCGCGTAACTTTAGGCGCTGTGCCGGTCTCGCTGCTTCGTCCACGTCAGGTGGTTGCCGCTCCGCCGGGCGCGTACCGCTACATTCATCTGGACGTGTTCACGGACAAGAAACTCGCCGGTAATCAGCTGCTCGCGTATGTAAATCCGGAAGGGCTCGACACCGACACCATGGCGCGTCTGACAATCGAATCGAACTATTCAGAGAACACGTTTGTTTTCGCGCCCGAGCAGGCGGGGACGGATTTCCGCGTGCGGATTTTCACGCGCGGCGGAGAAGCGCCGTTTGCCGGACATCCCACGATCGGCACCGCCTTCGCCCTGGCGCACATCGGGCGCATCAAGCCGGGCACGGCACGTGCGGTGTTCGGCCTCGGCGTCGGCCCGACGCCGCTCGACCTGGAATGGAAGGCCGGGGCGCTGGCTTTTGCATGGATGACACAACTCAAGCCGACGTTCGGGAAATCAGTCACGGATGCGGCCGCGGTTGCCGGCGCGATCGGCGTGCAGGCTACCGACATTGCTGCGGGCGCTGCGCCTGCGGCGCAGGAAGTCCACACAGGATCAAACTTCATCATTGTTCCCGTCGCCAGCCGTAAAGCGGTTGATGCCGCCGTGCTCGATCGCGCCAAAATGGACGCCATTCGCACGGCGAGCGGCATGACGGGCCGCGGCGTCTATGTATTCACGACCGAGAGCGCAGGTGATGGCGCGACTTCATATAGCCGGTTGCTCGGCGGGTCCTCGGGCATCGAAGATCCGGCGACTGGATCAGCAGCGGGTCCTGCCGGCTGCTTCATGGTGAAGTACGGCTTCGTGCCGCCGGATAAAGCAGGATCTCTCGTCAACGTTCAGGGTGTGCTCGTGAAGCGGCCCAGCCGCATCCATATCAACATCGCTCTGTCGGGCGGAGAGATCGCCGCCGTCAAAGTCGGCGGAGAGAGCGTCGTGATCGGCGAGGGCACAGCAAATCTCTGAGCGCAAGGTTGGCTGCATGCATTGACATCAGTCGATACAAAAAACGCTGGGTCGAACCGCTCTACTCGTTCAACACCGCCAGCTGGCCACTCATCGCACTACAAGGACCGTTCGTCACCAGGCGCCAGCAGTTAACACTCCGCGCGCCAGGGACGAACCACACTCCCTTCCCAAACCTTCCGGGCTCAACGTTGACGGTCGGCATTTCAGAATGGCTGGAGTCAGGAGGGGAATTCATGAAACCAATGACACTGGCTGCGGTCGTGGCGCTTCTAGCGCTGGCCGCGATGCCAGTCGGCGCCCAGAGCACAACCGGCACCATCTCGGGTCGCGTCGTGGACGCACAGGGTCTTCCAGTACCTGGCGTTACGGTGATTGCGACTTCGCCAAACCTGCAGGGCTCGCGCGAGACCGTCTCGACGGAGAACGGCGACTACATCTTGTCGCTGCTTCCGTCCGGCGTGTACTCAGTGGTTTTCGAGCTCTCGGGATTCGGCACTCAGACACGCAGCGTCATGGTCGCGCCCACACAGGCCGTGCCGCTGCAAGTGGAAATGGGCCCCGCGGCAATCAGCGAAGTAGTGCAAGTCGTCGGGAGAGCAGCTGACGTGCTGACCCAGACCGCACAGGTCGCCACCAACTTTTCGCAGGAGCTCGTCGCCAACCTGCCCACCGCGCGTGACCTCAACGCGGCGCTGATGCTGGCGCCGAGCGTCCATCCCACAGGACCTGCGGGTTCGTATTCGATCGCCGGGTCGCAGTCGTTCGAGAACTTGTTCCTGGTGAACGGCGTGACCGTCAACGAGAACGTGCGCGGCCAGGCGTATGACCTCTACATCGAGGATGCAATCCAGGAGACGACTATCGCGACCGCCGGCGTGTCGGCCGAGTACGGGCGCTTCGGCGGCGGCGTGGTGAACGTGATCACGAAGTCTGGCGGCAATACGATGAGCGGCTCGTTCCGCGACACGTTGAACAACGACAACTGGCGCGCGCTCACGCCCTTCGAGGAATCACCCGCGGGCGGAGTCGCCGGCGGCACTGATCTGCGCGTCGACAAAGTCGTGCCCACCTACGAGTACACGCTGGGCGGTCCTGTGTTGCGCGATCGTCTTTGGTACTTCACCGCGGGCCGCATCCAAAAGCAGGAGAGCGGACGCAACGCGGCCATCACCGGCATTCCCTACACGTTTACCGATGACACCAAGCGCTTTGAGTTCAAGGGCACCTACGCCGTTGATGCCAATCATCGCTTCCAGAGTGCATACACCAAGCACTTCCGCGAGCAGGAGAACAACACGTTCAACCAGAACCTCTCGATGGATCTGAACAGCCTCGGCACGCGCGAGACGCCGGAGGAGCTCTTCACGGCCACTTACACCGGCGTGCTGAGCCCGGCCTTCTCCGTGGAGGCGCGTGTCTCAGCACGGCATCAGAGCTTTATCGGCTCCGGATCGCGATACACCGACTTGGAACGCGGGACGCTGTTGCTCGATCGCGCACGCGGCAATACCCGCTACTGGACCGACACCTTCTGCGGCGTTTGCGATCCCGAGAAGCGGGACAACGCGGATTTCTACGGCAAGGGCACGTACTTCCTGTCGACGGGCGACACGGGATCGCACACGCTGACCTTTGGATACGATTTGTTCAACGACAAACGGTTTGCGAACAATCATCAGTCGGGCAGCGATTACCGCATTCTCGGGACCACATCGATCATCGTGGGGAGTGGCGCGTCGCAACAGATCTATCCGCAGTTTCTCGGCGACGGCACCACCATCATCCAGTGGAACCCGATTCCGCTGGGCAGCAGCGGCTCGAACTTCCGGACGCATTCGGCGTTCCTCAACGACTCGGCGCGGCTGTCAGACCGCCTTACGCTCAATGTCGGCCTGCGCTGGGACAAAAACGATGGTCAGGATCAGCAAGGCAAAACGGTGATCACGTCGAGTGCATGGAGCCCGCGGCTCGGCGTGGTTTACGATCCGACGGGTCGCGGCGCATGGAGCGTCACGGGCAGCGTGGCACGCTACGTGGCTGCCGTCCTGCAGAGCATCGCGGACGCCTCGTCAGCCGGCGGCAATCCCGAAACGCGCCAGTTCATCTACCGCGGAGCCAACATCAACCCGCCAGGCGCGGAGACGCTCGTCACTCCTGATGTGGCGATCCGCCAGGTGTTTGAGTGGTTCAACACCAACGGCGGCGCCAACCTGCCGCTGAACGGCAACCCGACAATCCCCGGCGTCTCGACGCAGATCGGCGATCTCTCGTCGCCGTATACCTGGGAGTATGCCGCTGGTGTGAGCCGGACGTTTGGCGCGAAGGCGTCGGTACGCGCGGACTTCATTTACCGCGATTACAAGAACTTCTACATCGACCGAAACGCGCCCGGTCAGCGTGCGCAGGACGCCGAAGGCCGGTCGTACGACCTCACGCTCGTAGGCAACGAGAGCGATCTTCTCAAGCGGCGATATGCGGGTCTGACAACGCAGGGCGTCTATCGCTTCGGCACCGCCTGGGACATCGGCGGCACCTACACGTTGTCGTACAACTGGGGGAACGTCGGGACGCTCGAAGGCGAGACGGTGGCCAACGGTCCCGTGCGCTTCGACTACCGCTACGCGGAATACAAGCAGGAGTCGTGGAACTTCCCTGAAGGTGATCTCCCGACCGATCAGCGTCATCGCGGGCGGCTCTGGCTCAACGTGCGACCGATCCCTGAACTGACGTTGAGCGCGCTGCAGATCCTGGAGAGCGGGGTGTCTTACGGAGCCGTCAACAGCTCCGGCGTCGATCCGCGTCCGTACGTGACGAATCCCGGCTACCTGGTGCCGCCGCCTGGGACGATCACTGCCTACTACTACACGGCGCGCGACGCGTTCCGCACCGCAGGACAGGTGCGGACCGACTTCGCCGCGAACTATGTGCGTCGCATCCCCGGCGCCGCACGTCTCGAGTTGTTTAGCCAGCTGCAGGTCTTGAACGTGTTCAACCAGGCGCAGCTCTGCGCCTGTGGCAGCACGATCTTCGGCACAGGCAGCGGCGGCAACGCGGGCGGCGTCAACACGCAGCGGATCGACACCACGGTCCTGACGCCGGTGACGACCTCCTCGTTGGCGACGTTCAATCCCTTCACCACGACGCCAGTGCAGGGCGTGAACTGGAATCTCGGTCCGGACTTCGGCAGGGCAGTCAGCCGCTTTGCGTATACCACGCCGCGATCGATGCGCCTCTCCTTTGGGGTTCGCTTCTGAAACGGTAAGCATTCCACGCACGGGCGCCGGAGATCTCTCCGGCGCCCGCCACGTTCGAAAGCAGCACAACGGGAAAGACCACGGTCGACGCGACCGAAGATCGTCGACACTTCATTGCGGTGCGCGCTGCCGCACGTTCCACCCAACGGTTGCGCGAAGTGCATGGGGAACCGGTCTTCGCAAGCCTCGCGTCGCGTACCTTCCGAGGTCGCGTCACGCGGCATCGGTCTGCCGTCTTTCGACGGGCAGGTCCGGCACCAACTGCTCCAGCAGACGCGCAATCCTCGCGGTGAACGGAAGGAACGCGAGCACTCCCAGGACATTGAACGCAACGTGCGCGTTGGCGATCTGACGGGGCAGCGAGTCGCCGGACGGCAAGGCGCCGGCAAGTGCGGCCAGTTGATCGATCAGCATGACACCCACGACTGCGGAGATGACGTTGAAGCTCAGATGGAACAGTCCGGCGCGAAACGCCGGTCTCGTCCGACCGATGGACGCGACCAGCGTGTCTGCGCAGGTGCCGATCTCCGCGCCCAGCATGACGGCGAGTGCCGCTGGCAGCGTGATCAGGCCCTCGCCCGCCAGCGTGATCACAATCCCCAGCATGGCCGACGACGACTGAATGGCGATCGTGGCGAGCGTGCCGACGGCTACACCCAGCATGGGACGCTCAAGGCCCGTCATGAAGCGCATGAACTGTTTGTGCTCGCGTAGCGGCGCTACGGTCTCGCTCATGTAATGCAGTCCGAAGAAGACCAGGCCGAGGCCGAGCAACGCCAGCCCCGCGTGACGACCGCGCGGCGAGTGGCGTCGGGTGATGAACAGGACGAAACCTGCCAGGAGCACGAGCGGCGAGTATTGCTCGACATCCAACGCAAAGATCTGGCTCGACACTGTAGTGCCAATGTTCGAGCCCATGATCACGCCGAGCGACCGCGAAAACGTCAGGAGACCGCCATTGACGAGTGCGATCACCAGGATGATCGTTACCGACGATGAGTCGAGTATCGTGGTCGCGGCGACGCCGGTGAGAACAGCCGCGAGGCGATTCGTCGTAAATCGGCCGAGGAGGTCACGCGCTCTGTCGCTGGCGAGCGGTTCGATCGCGGTGGCGAGCTGATAGACGCCGAAGAGGAAGAGAACGAGTCCGCCGAGAACTTCGAGGAGGATGGTTGGCCAGCTCAACGCGGTCACCATCCCCACCCCGCACGCATATCTGTTTAGTCTGGCGCTGCAATGTGAACACGATGTGACTCAGCGCTTCTATGAAACAGGCGGCCGAGCGCACCGTCGGTGCGGCTGTCCATGGGCTGTGGGGAAAGTGTTCCGGCGAATACACTGCCCATCCTGGTACTGACGTGGCCGGCACATCGCGTCGTAGCCAGCCGTGCCGCGCTTCGACAGCGCATTGAACCCGAGGCCTTGGCGCGCAGGCGGCAGAGCTTGGAGCCGACGTACACTCCATCGCCTCGCTCAGAGCAGGCTGTCGCCACTCATTCAAGGGCAATTGGTCGCCATCACGCTGGTACCGAATCCGTTGACCGCCACTCGGCGCCAACATAGATTATCGCTGCCCGCGCAACTGTCGTGTGAGTTCCATTGAAAGGGAAGGATGTATGAAGTTCGCTTGCAGACTCCTTGTGTTGTCGCTTGTCGTTAGCGATCTCGGCGTGCCACCGGGCCGCTACTTCGCGCCGGCGAACAGCGCCGACTGCATTTCGCGGACCCCGGGACCGGGTGCCGGCATCTTCCAGACTGATTCTGCGTATCGCGATCTCGACAACACGTACGATCCAGGAGGTCGTCTCGGACAGCTCGCGCTCAGATTCAATTGGTAGACGCAAGAAAAAAAGGGTCAGACCCCTTTTCCCGACGGCCGCCGGCGGAAAAGGGTCTTACCCCTTTTTCCGGCCGCATCACGATTGTTGTCGCAGTTGGTGCACAAACGACACCACGATTGAGCCCTCGCCGACGGCCGAGGCCAGGCGTTTGACGCTGCCGGCCCGTACGTCGCCGACCGCGAACACCCCCGGACGGCTGGTTTCGAGCAGGTACGGCTGTCGGCTCAGCGGCCAGGCGGCCGCTGCCAGATCGTCCGCCGAGAGTTGCGGCCCCGTCTTGATGAACCCTTTGTCGTCCAGCGTGACGCACTGCGCGAGCCAGCGCGTGTTGGGCATCGCTCCCGTCATCATGAACACGTGGCCGACGTCGTTGGTCTCGACACTGTCAGTCCGCTTGTCGCGCCAGCGGACGCGTTGGAGCTGCCCGTTTCCTTCGAGCGCGAGAAGCTCGGCTTGCGTGTGCAGGAGAATCGCTGGGTTCTCTTCGATCCGTCGAACGAGATACCGGGACATCGTGTCGACCAGTCCGTCTCCGCGCACGAGCATGCGCACGCGTTGCGCCGTCTGCGCGAGGAATACCGCGGCCTGAGCGGCGGAGTTCCCGCCGCCGACGACGATGACCTCCGCGTTCGCACAGAGCTGCGCTTCCATCGGCGTTGCGGCGTAGTACACGCCAGCCCCCTCGAACCGACGCAGGTTCTCGACCAGAGGTTTGCAGTATTCGGCCCCGGTCGCGATGATCACGGCGCGCGCCGAAACACGCACCCCGTCTTCGAGCTCGATCGTGTAAAGCGGATGGCTACACACTAGTCTTGTAGCCGCCTTCGCGACCACGATCTGCGCACCGAACTTCTGCGCTTGTGCGTGCGCGCGTCCCATCAGCTCGAGTCCCGACACACTGGTCGGAAAGCCAAGATAGTTCTCGATGCGCGAGCTCGATCCCGCCTGGCCTCCAGTGACATTTGCCTCGAGCACGAGAACGTCGAGTCCTTCCGATGCGCCGTACACCGCAGCCGCCAATCCGGCGGGCCCTGCGCCGACCACGACCAGATCCTGAACCGGCGTGTAGTCCACGGCATCGTTGAAGCCGAGACAGTCGGCGATCTGAGCGTTGCTCGGGTTGCGCAGCACCGCCTGATCGCGACAGATCAGCACCGGCACATCCGCCACCGTGACGTCAAAGCGATCGAGAATGTCCTGCGCCTCGCGATCGCGATCGAGATCGATGTAGTGAAACGGATGGCCGTTGCGTGTGAGAAACTCCTTTGCCCGCAGCGTCCCGGCGTTGTGCGCCGAGCCGATGACAACGACATCGCCGAAATCGCGGGCAATGAACTCGAGCCGGCGGAGGATGAACGCGCGCATCAGCAGCTCGCTCAACTCGGCGTCGGTCTGCACCAGCGCCAGCAACTCTCCGCGACTGAGCTCGATGACCTCGCCCGGCGCGCTCGCCCGCAGACGCGCCAGCGCCGGGCGGCCGGTGATCCGGCCGGCTTCGCCGGAGAATTGCCCGGCCCGATGCGTCGTAATCAACGTTTCTATTCCGTTGGACGATCGCAGCACTTGAATCTCGCCGCTGAGTACCAGGAAGGACGGAACTACCTTGTCGCCGACCTCGACGAGCACTTCGCCGGGCGAGATGGTGCGATGACGTCCGTGCGCCGCAACGCGCTTGATCTGCGCTGCGCTCAGCGTTGGAAACAGCCGCTCCTCACGTGAAGGCGCAACCGGCGGCAGCTCTTCAGGACGTGGACCGCTCACGAATCAACTCCGTCGTTCATTTGACCACCGATTGGCCAGTCCACGGCGAAAACGTTGCTTGACACGCCGTGAACAGAGGTGCAGGCTTCGTTCTTCATGCCTGTTGAGATCTGCACCCACATAGAGGTTATCGAAACCGTCAAGCAGCCGCAGCGACGCGAGTGCGAGGACTGCGTCAAGATCGGATCGAGGTGGCTGCACCTGCGCACCTGCCAGACGTGCGGCGGCACGCGCTGCTGCGACAACTCGCCGAACCGGCACGCGACCAAACACGCGCACGCAAGCGGTCATCCGGTGATTGCATCGGCAGAGCCAGGCGAACGGTGGCTGTACTGCTATCCAGACGACACGTTGGCGGACTATTGACGCGCTATCGCTCGTGCGAACGATCCAGGAAACGGCGGGCGATGTCCGCGGGGTTCTCGTGTTTCGCGTCGGCCGCGTAATTCATTCGCCGCATCTCTGCGGCGCCAATGCGACCCGCCAGCCCTTCGAGCGCGCGCCGCACCTGCGGATACCGGAGTAGCGTTGCTGCGCGAGCCACCGGCACCGCATCGTAAGGCGGGAAGTAGCGGCGGTTGTCTTCGAGCTGAACCAGATCGAGGCCTTCGATCAAGCCTGCGGTTGCATCGCCGGCAATGAGATCGACTTGCCGCGCCGCCAGCGCGCGATAGCTCAAGGTCAGATCCATGACCTGCGGCGGCTCTCGAAACGTCAGGCCGTAGGTCCTCGCCAAGCCGCTGTAGCCGTCGGGCCGCTCCAGAAACTCATAACCGAACCCAGCCCGCCATTCCGGCGCCACCCGCGCCACATCGTCGATGGTCCGCAGCCCGCGTTCGCGCGCATCCGATCCGCGCACCAGGATCGCAAAGGTGTTGTCGTAGCCGAGGCCGGGTAGAAGCGTTCGCCCCGTGCTTGCGTAGAGATCGCGAACCGTATTCGTCACCGTGGCGCGATCGTTCGACGGTGGCTGATGGAAGATGGCGGTGAGAGCTGTTCCCGTGTACTCGACGTAAACGTCGATGTCGCCACTGAGCAGCGCGCGATCGCAAATCAGGGTGCCGCCCAGATTCAGCCGGCGCTGCACAGGCAATCCCGTCTCACGTTCGATCGTGTGCGCCACGATCTCCCCGAGGACGATCTGCTCCGTGAAATTCTTCGACCCGACGACGATCGCGTCGCTCGTGCGGGCGCGAAGCGCGGCGCTCACAAGCAGCGCGATGATCAGCAGCGCGGCGGCGGCTGCGACGACCGGCCGTCGAGCGCGCGTCCGGCGGCGCGCCGACAACCTCCGCTCGAGCCAGAGCAGCCCGCCGTCGACCGCGAGCGCGAGCAGCGCCGCCGGTATGGCACCGGCAAGGATCACCGTTGAATCCACCATCGACAGGCCGCGATAGATGTACTGGCCCAGGCCGCCGGCGCCGATCGCCGCGGCAATCGTCGCCGAGCCGACGCCAATGACCGCCGCCACACGAATGCCGCCCATGATCGACGGCAGCGCGAGCGGGAGCTCGATCTGGCGCAGCAGCTCGCGTGGCGTCATGCCCATCGCGACGCCTGCTTCGCGAATCGATCGGTCGATGCCGGTGATGCCGACGATCGTCGAGCGTACGATCGGCAGCAGGCCGTAAAGGACGAGGACCGCGAGAGCGGCACGCGCGCCGATGCCGCCGACAAGTGGCACCGGGAGCAGAAAGCCGAACATTGCGAGGCTCGGGACGGTCTGCACGATGTTGGCGATGCCGATCAACGGCGCGGCCAGGCGCTGGCGGCGCGCCGCGAAGATGCCAAGCGGCACGCCGATGGCTGCGGCAATGACCGTCGAGAACGCGACGAGGAAGATGTGCTCGGTGAGCATCACCCCCAACTCGCGGTGGTGAGAGATCCAGAACTGCAGCAGCGTGCTCATGCGGGCTCAGGCGGCGCTGAAGGCAGCAGCGTAGTGGCGTCGATCAGTTCGCGCACGCGCGGATCGGTCGATGCCGTGATGTTGGGCGACGGCCCGCACCAGATCAGTCGTCCGCCATCGATGACGCCGATGCGATCGCCCAGCACCGTCGCTTCCCTCATGTCATGTGTCACCAGAATCACACACTTGCGGAGGCGTGCCTGAATGCGCCGAAACTCGTCCTGGAGCTGGCGCCGGGTGACGGGATCGAGCGCGCCGAACGGCTCGTCCATGAGCAGTATCGGAGGATCGGCGGCGAGCGCGCGCGCCACGCCGACGCGCTGCCGCTGACCGCCCGAGAGTTCGTCGGGCCAACGGTCGGCAAACTCCCCAGGCGGCAGGCCGACCAGTTCGAGCAACTCGTGCACGCGCGCGGCGATGCGATCGTCGGCCCATCGTTCGAGTCGTGGCACGACGGCGACGTTGCCGCTGACCGGAAGGTGCGGAAACAGCCCGACGTCCTGAATGACGTAACCGATACTGCGTCGCAGGCGAATGGGATCCCACTCGCGTGTGTCGCGGCCCTGCACGTAGACGGCGCCGGCATCGGGGGCGAGCATGCGATTCACCAGCTTCAGAACAGTGGTCTTGCCGGCGCCGCTCGCGCCGACAAGCGCGAGGACTTCGGCCGGACCGATTGTCACCGTGAAGTCATCGAGGACGCGCGCGCGTGTGCGGTGCCCGAACGAGACGTGACGGAACTCCACGCCCTCCACGTCATGACTATAACGGGAGGATCCCCGGCGCGCGATCCGATCTCCGCCGGCGTTCTCAGTTTGTCGCTACGTGTGCGGACGCCGGTTTCACGCAGCGCGCGAGCATCTGCTCGACCGTTGCGGAGTGCGCCGAATTTGGGACGCAAAATCAGGCGCGTCCGGACTCGATTCGCTACACTCCAGAATCGAGCAGGAAGCCCATGAGCGAAGGTCCGGACGCTGAACGCCTATCAAGTGTGGTCCTGAATTCGCTGGACGAGGACGCGGACAGCGAGCGGTTGGCACGCGCGGCGTATCACAGCCGGACCCAGTTCTTCCGTGTGTTCCGCGCGATGCTCGACGAGCCGCCAGTGGCGATGCGACGACGCCTGCTGCTGGAGCGCGCTGCCTGGCAGTTGGCACGCACGCGCCTGACCGTGACGGAGATCGCCTTCGCTGCCAACTACGGCTCGCTCGAAGCGTTCACGCGCGCGTTCCGGCGGGCGTTCCGCATCTCGCCGAGTTTGTACCGGCGAATGGGAGCCACGCACTTCCACCTGTCAGCGGCAACGGCGATTCACTTCTGCGCTCCATCTTCCTGCTCGGAAGGAGAGACGATGGACCTGTTCGACTTGTTCGCGGGCGCTGATTCGTTTCACGTCCGGAAGCTGCTGGACCACGCGCGCGGCCTGAGCGACGCCGAGCTCGATCGGCCGCTCAACCATCCCGCGCGGGTCTTCCCATGGGACACACCGGCCCAGAACCTGCGCGATCTTCTGCGCCGGCTGGTTCAGACAAA
The DNA here is from genome assembly GCA_046727855.1 of Acidobacteriota bacterium. Classification (GTDB taxonomy): domain Bacteria; phylum Acidobacteriota; class Vicinamibacteria; order Vicinamibacterales; family UBA2999; genus DASPWV01. Next base: position 436 of record JBKPDL010000141.1, on the reverse strand, counting down.
GGAAGTGTGGACAGCGGCCCTCACCGGCGGCGAGCTGCCGAATCTTCAAGATGAATCGCCGGCCGAAAGCACGCCCGATGCGCTGATCGCGCGGCTGCAGAAGTCGGACGCGGAATTCACGCGGATTCTCGCTGACGTGCGAAACCGGAACGCCTGGAGCGACACGTTCGTTGACGCTCTGTGCGAGCCGCCGGAGACGTTCTCCTTTGGCGGCATGTTCGCCCACGTCATCACGTTCAACACCTATCAGCGTTTGCTGGCGCTCGACGCGCTGCGGCGATTGGGCGTCAAGGTGGAAGGCTTCGGGTGTCCGATGGAGTACGAGGCGAGCGTCGCTCCCGTGCGCTGAAGCCGCTGGCCAGACTCAGACGCGCGTCCCACTCAAGACGTCTTTACCGATGTGCGCGAGCGGCTGCGCGTTCTCTTGCGATTATGA